>CACBBC010000015.1 GCA_902537415.1 uncultured Alphaproteobacteria bacterium
GGAACTAGGTATAGAATTTCCACTATTTGCTTTTTCGCATTGCAGAGATGTGGTTGCTGCAGTTACGAAAGCTGGGGGTTTTGGGGTATTTGGAGCAACTAACCTTTCAGGACCCGAATTAGAGATTGAGTTAAATTGGATAGACTCCCAAGTTAACGGAATGCCTTATGGGGTTGATCTCATTGTTCCAAATAATTTTGTAGGAAAGGGAGAAAATCTATCCGACGAGGATATGCTTGGAAAAATTCCTCAGAGCCATAAGGACTTTGCGCACAACATACTTGAAAATAATGGCATTGATGTAGATCCGAATGAATTGGAAGAAGACCGAAAAAATCATTTGCGATTTGGAAAAAACATGACTCCAGAGGGTGCTCATGAGTCATTAACAGTTGCCTTTAACCACCCAATTAAGATGATTGTAAATGCACTTGGCATGCCTCCAAAACAAATGGTTGATATGGCAAAAGATGCGGGAGTGAAAGTTGGCGCACTAGTCGGGGCAAAAAAACATGCAATCAACCAAATCAATGCAGGAGTTGATGTTTTGATCGTGGCTGGTGGAGAAGCCGGAGGGCATTGTGGTGAAGTATCATCAATGGTTCTCATTCCAGAAGTGTATAACGCGATTAAGGATATAAAAGATGTACCTATATTGGCAGCAGGAGGTATAGCTTCTGGAAGTCAGATGGCTGCCGCTATGGCTATGGGAGCATCCGGCGCATGGTGTGGCTCCGTTTGGCTGACAACAACGGAAGCCGAGACGAATCCAATTGTCAAAGAGAAAATGCTAAGTGCTTCTTCTGCTGACACCGTAAGATCAAAAAGTAGAACTGGAAAGCACTCTAGGCAACTAAGATCACCTTGGACAGATGCATGGGAAAACAGTGACCAAGTTCAGCCTCTACCATCGCCAGTTCAACCTTTAGTGGCTGAGCCAGCATTGCGAAAGCTTGACAAGCTTTCATTAGCTGGAAATAAGCAAGCTGCTGACCTTGCAACCTATTGGGTTGGTCAAGCGGTTGGTTTGATGAATGAAACGAAGTCCGCTGGGGAAGTAGTACAAGACTTTAAGACAGATTTTATCGAAGCTTATGAGAGACTAAATGGTGCACTAGAGGAGGCATAAGGTGGAACAGGCAAAAGATTTTTTTGATGAGAGTAAAGACTTACATGAGTTGCTGAATGCTGAGGGTGTGGGTTGTTTGTCAACTGCGACATTGTTCAAAAATTGGACAATAGAGGATGTGATTGGGCATTTATATTTATTCAATGTTGGCGCGGTGGAAACACTTAAAGGGGGAGATCATTATGAAAACTTTTACAAACCAATTAATGATGAAATAATTAAAGGAAAATCACTTGTTCAGGCTCAAGTCCCATGGTTGGACGGAGTAACTGGTCAACGATTAATAGATGATTGGTGGAAAAGTGTTGAGGATGTTTTCGATGGCTACAGGGATGCTGATCCTAAAAAAAGGGTAAAGTGGGCTGGTCCTGAAATGAGCGCTCGGTCTAAGATAACGGCACGACATATGGAAACCTGGGCACATGGTCAGGAAGTCTTCGATGCGCTAGGTAAGGACAGAGAAGAAAAGGATAGAATAAAAAACATAGTACATATGGGCGTTATTGCGTACGGATGGACTTTTGTTAATAGGAACTTAGCAATCCCTGAGCCAACACCTTATCTGATTTTAAATTCACCATCTGGTGAAGTCTGGGAGTGGAATGATAAAGAGAGTTCTTCAAAGATTGAAGGAACAGCAGTTGAATTTGCTCAAGTAGTAACCCAGGTGCGAAATTTTGCTGATACAAAATTGTCTATAACTGGCGAACCAGCAATTGAGTGGATGAAGTATGCTCAATGTTTTGCTGGGCCTCCAGAGGACCCTCCAGCCAAAGGGACTAGATATAAGGTCGCTAGTTAGGGTTTATATCGTTATAACCGTTGAACCTGTCGTTTTTCGTGCTTCTAAAGAGTCGTGAGCCAAAGCAATATCGTTCAATGAGAAGGTTTGGTCTATTTGTATTTTAACATCACCAGAAACTACTTTTCCGAAAAGAACCTTTGCCATCTCTTGGCAGCGGGTAAAGTCACCTATATGTGTAAAGAGACCAGTTCTAGTTATTTTAAGTGATTTTTTTGCTAAGATTCCTATATCTATAGGATCAATATTACCTGATGCATTACCAAATGAGATAAATATCCCAAAGTCTTTTAAACAACTTAAAGAATCGTCGAAGGTCGTTTTACCAACAGAATCCATTACAACCGGAACGCCAATACCATTCGTTAGTTTCATAACTTCTTTGGAAAAGTTTTGCGTAGAATAGTTTATAGTTTGAGATGCACCAAATTTTTTTGCCAACTTACACTTTTCATCAGAACCGGCAGTGCCTATCAATTCTAATTCTTCACTTCTAGCCCACTGACAGGCAATCAATCCGACACCACCTGCAGCTGCATGGAATAAAATCTGGTCTCCACTTTTCAATTCTGTTGTATCGTGAAAAAGATATTTTACAGTTAACCCCTTTAGCATCATCGCTGCACCTTCCTCAAATGATATTTCATCAGGAAGCTTACAAACTTGTTTAGCGGGCATAACCCTGGCCTCACAATAGGCGCCTGGCGGTGTAGCAGCATATGCAACGCGATCGCCAGAAACTAAGTGATTAACACCATCTCCCACTTCTTCAACTATTCCCGAAGCCTCCATGCCAAGCACTGCAGGTAGTGCGACTGCATAGTTATCTGAGAGTCGTGTTCTGTGATATACGTCAATAAAATTTAGGCCTATAGCCTTGTGTTTTATAAGTATTTCATCACTTCCTGGAGAGCCAACCTCTTGTGTAATTATCTTAAATTTCTCACTTCCACCATTTTCATCTATTACTGCTGCTTTTACATTTTGAGTTGACATTTGCATTATCTCCCATAGTAATCAAAATAAGTTTTTATTATAAATGGAACCACTATTGTCCAGAGAGTCAATAAAAATTGCACCATCCATACTATCTGCTGACTTTGCAAATTTTGGCAAAGAAATTGAAGCTGTAGAAGAGCAGGGCTGCGATTGGATCCACATTGATGTTATGGATGGTCATTTTGTGCCGAACATAACTTTCGGACCAGAAACCTGCAAGGCAATTAGACCCCATATCAAAACGTTTATGGATGTCCATCTGATGATTTCACCTGTAGATCAATATCTTGAAGCTTTTGCTGAAGCAGGTGCGGATATGGTAACAGTTCATTTCGAAGCAGGGCAACATATTCATAGGTCTCTGCAGGCAATAAATAGTCTTGGTGTAAAGGTGGGGTTAGCTTTAAACCCAGGTACCTCATACGAAGTGGCTGAACAGTTAGTAGATTTGGTAGACTTAATTTGTGTTATGACAGTTAACCCAGGTTTTGGGGGTCAAAAGTTTATTTCCTCTCAACTAAGAAAAATTGAAAGATTAGCTAATCTAAAAAAGCATAAAGATTTTTTAATCGAGGTCGATGGAGGAATAACTGCCGATACTGCACCTAGTGTAGTTTCAGCAGGAGCGGATATTTTGGTAGCTGGATCGGCTGTTTTTTCAAATGGTAGCGTCAACAACCCAATCGTGTATGGGCAAAATATTAAGAGAATAAGGGAAGCTGCTGAAAGCGCCCTAAAAATAGAAGGATAAAAAAATGGCAGAAATTCCTCCAGTTTGTGATTTTGGTTGGCAAGCAAAAGAGTTTAACTTGCCATCTGTTGATGGAAAAAAATATACTCTAGAAGAAGTTAGGGGGGCTAATGGTTTATTGATTATGTTTATATGCAATCATTGTCCTTATGTGCTGGCTATTTTGGATCGAATTGTTCGAGACGCCGGTGATTTACAAAAGCTTGGGGTTGGTATAGCGGCCATTAGTTCAAACGACGTAATAAGTTACCCAGAGGATTCCTTCGATAACATGAAAAAACTGGCTTCTAAACATAATTTTACTTTTCCATATATGTATGATGAGACCCAAGAAGTGGCTAAGCTGTACAATGCTGTATGTACTCCAGATTTTTTTGGATTTAACAAGGATCACAAACTACAGTATAGAGGAAGATTAGATGCATCTAGGAAAGAGGCCGGTCCAGTTGATTTAAAAAGAGATCTCTTCGAAGCAATGAAAGGTGTAGCTCAAACTGGAAAGGGACCAAGTGACCAAATTGCCTCAATGGGTTGCTCTATAAAGTGGAAAGTTAACTGAACCGATTAAAAGAAGGTAGATATTACGAAAAGCTATTGCATTCATTTAATTTTTATAGAATGTCCTGCGACGACTAAAGTTACGCTATTTGCAAAAAAACCTATATCTTGGTTCAATTTTCCTGATACTTTTAGAAATTTTCTAGATAGTTCGTTAGCTGGTAAGATGCCAAGGCTGGTTTCCTGTCCGACTATAATCAAGGTGGATTTACACTTTTTTAGATCATCTCTAATATCATCAATGCGTCGATCTCTAAACTGACTTAGTGTTAAAATGTTCGATACAGACATTGATATACAATCAATCAAAATTATGTCCTGCGGTTTCGAGTTTTTGATTATATCTGCACTTAGGTCAGGAGAATCTATCGTTTCAAATTTTTGGTTTCTTCTCCTCTTATGCGCATTAATTTTCTCTTGCATCTCTAAGTCATATGCAAGGCCGGTAGCAATGTAATACAATTTACCATGTGTGTTTTTTTGTAAGCTTAGCGCTGATTGTTCTGCAAACCTAGATTTTCCAGAGTTGCTTCCCCCAAGTATCAGATATGTGTCAGACATAAATCTTAGTTTCCTATTAGTCGTTGCAATTTGTAGACATCTAAAATCCATCCTTTATCAGAACGCAACGTATTTCTTGTTTTAATAATTTCTTTTCCAATTTTTGAAACCTCGCCTTTAATAAGAGTTTGTTCTGTCATTCCGAGATATGCAGCCCACCAGATATAGATATTATTGTCTTTTAAAAATGTAAATGAGCACTCTCCATCTAAAACAACGTAAATTGTTTCCGTTCCATCTGGCCATCCTCTTTCTTTTAGAAGCCGGCCTGTAGTAATCAAGACCGGTTTCCCGATTTCGTTAAAGGGAATTCCAAACGCAGAAACAAGCAACTGTATTGAAGAGAGACCAGGAATCAATTTGATGGATGTATGGTATAAAGTGTTTTTAACTCGCGAAGCAATTCTTTGGCTACTATCGTACAATGAAGGGTCTCCCCATATGGGAATTCCGACGTTTATGTTTCTTCTTGCAGTGCTGGAAGTATATTCATTAATTATGTCGACCCATCTTTTCGCGATATCATCATGCCAGTCTATAACTGAATTGATATATTTTTTATTGGGCAATTGTCGCACCGGTATAATAAATTCCTTAAACTTCACACTATTTATTTTTATGAAAGATTTACAAATATTCTTTTTAAGGTCAGCAATCTCGGATTTTTCGTCTTTTTTCTTTCCGATTAGTATCAAATTACAACTCTTGATTGTCTTAGCTGCTTCTTCTGTTACATGCTTTGCATCCCCGAAACCTATTCCTATTAGATATAAGTTAATAATCAAAGTAACGGTCCAAAAATTATAACTGCAGGATGATTGCTTTTAATATCCTTTAGATAGATTAATATCTCCTCAATCGTACCCTTTTTAATATTTTCCTCTTTTCTTGATATGTCTTCCGCCACGAGAACTTTTGTTTTGATATCAAGACCATTTTCTAAAAGAATCTGAGCGAGATTAGGGAAAGTTTTTTTTCCCATGAAGATTACGGTTGTACAATTTGGATCAATTAAGGATGCAATATTTAAGTCATCGGGAAGTTCACCATTGAAATCATGTCCAGTGATAAACTGTACACGTCTCGACATAACTCTTCGGGTTAATGGGATTTTTGCAGCCGCAGCCGCAGCCATTGCTGAAGATACTCCTGGGATTATTTCAAACTCTAACCCATTCTCATTTAATGCTGTAATCTCTTCCTCTAATCTTGAAAAAATACTACTATCACCTGACTTCAGCCGAACAATTTTTTTTCCTGTTCTACCATATTCCACAAGTAATCTAGATACTTGATTTTGCTTTGGTGATGCAAGCCCTGCTCTTTTCCCAACACTCAAAAGTGTGGCGCTTTTTTTTGCAAGATTCAGTATTTCACCTGCGGATAAATCATCATAGAAAATAATATCCGCATCACTAATTCTTTTTAATGCTAGTACAGTAAGAAGGTCTGGATTGCCGGGACCAGAACTGACAAAGCTAATAGTCATTGTTCGCTCCCAATAAGATGAAAAAATGTTCCAGTAGCATTAGAGTTTTTGGAGCCTGACTGACCTAACTCATTTTGGTAAGCATCTTCTACAAAGACAATAGGAGCATCATTTATTTCGACAACTGTCGTATAGTGAAACTCATGTCCAAGAACAGTGGAACCCCTTTTGATTCCAAAAAAAGGCTCCATAGCCTTAGCTTTTCGATATCCTAGATTGAGTTTGCGTTTTTCAAAGGAAGTAACCAAATCAAACATACCAATCATGTCATATGCCTGACCACTTTTTCCAATAATTTTTCTTCCCAAAACCATATAGCCACCACACTCTCCGTGCACTGGTCCTTTCTTACTAAAATCAATAAGTCCATTCTTAAAGTTTTTGCATTCAGATAAGCGACCGAGGTAAAGTTCGGGGTATCCTCCTGGCAACCAGACCATGTCATCACTCTTTGAAGGGGGCTCATCGTTTAGCGGAGAGAAAAAGGAAATCTCAGCGCCTTGTTTCTTCCATCCCTCTATCAAATGAGAATAAGTAAAGGTAAATGCATTATCTCTCGCAATAGCTATTCTCTGCGCAGGAGGAGTAATTTTTTGTAACGTTGATATTGGAGGAAAGCTATTTCTTGCAGTACAAGCTATTGCTTCTAGGTCACAATTTTCTTCAATGAGTGTTCCAAGCTTAAAAATTAGTTGCTCCAAGTCAGATAAATCTTCTGCTTGGACCAGACCTAAGTGTCTTTCTGGGATAGTTAGTTCGTTAGATCTAGGGATAACCCCTAGAATTGGAACTTTTGTTTTTGAAACTTCACTGACTACTAAAGCTTCGTGCCTTTTGCTTGATATATTATTTAGAATTACTCCACCGATTGTTATGTCATGTCTAAATGATTTGAAACCGGTAATCAAAGCAGCTACAGATTGAGCCTGCTTTGCGCAGTCGACTACTAAAATTACTGGCCAATTCGTTATACTTGCTAGATCTGCGGTGGAACCATTTCCACCTGCACCCTTGCTTATTACTCCATCAAATAATCCCATTGACCCTTCAGCAATACAGATATCCGAAGGGGCCACCATGCCTATCATATTAAGGATATCCCTAGATGACATTGCCCATGTATCTAAGTTATATGAAGGACGATTTGCGGCAACACTTTGAAATTTTGAGTCTATATAGTCAGGACCACTCTTGAAAGGTTGCACAGATCCTTTACGGGCAAAAGCGTTAATAAGCCCCAGAGTTACAGTCGTTTTTCCAGCTCCCGACGCCGGAGCCGAAATAATTATACCTTGCCTATTTATGATTTCTTCCAGTGGCATCTATTTCTCTAAATCTCCTATCATAGGTTTCATCATACAATTTGCTTGCTGTAAAATTAGCGGTGTCTAAATGTGGACCAATTAGTATTAGAGCTGTTCTATCCATATATTCAGGTATCGCTTTTTCTATATTACTTAAATCTGAATGAATAATTTGTTCCTCTGGCCAAGATGCCTTCCACACAACTTTTACTGGGCAAGAACCGTTATAGAAAGGCTTCACTTTTTTGACCACTTTTGCAATATCATGAATTGATAGGTGTATCGCAAGAATAGCGCCACTTTTAGCAAAATTTTCTAAAGTTTCATTTTCAGGCATCTTTGATGCCCTACCTTCGGTTCTAGTGAGAACTATAGATTGGGCTATTTGGGGTTTGGTTAGTTCCTGTTTTAAACTTGAAGCGGCAGCTGAAAAAGAGGTTACTCCTGGCGTCATGCTAAAAGGAATTTCTAATTTTAGTAATTCACGTATTTGTTCATTCACTGCCGACCATATAGATAGATCACCAGAGTGAAGCCGAGCAATTTCATGACCCTCATTATGAAATTTTTCTATTTTTTTAATAATTTGGGTAAGTGATAGGGGTGCTGTATTTATTTTTTTTGTTGAAGGGTCGCAATGGGATAATATTTCTTCTGGAATGATCGATCCCGCAAAAAAACAGATAGAGCATTTTTCCAAAAGTTTTTTTCCTTTAAGCGTTATGAGTTCGGGATCACCAGGACCTGCACCTATGAAGTGTACCGTCAATTTAATCTCCATCCATTTCTGCGATTGCGATGGTAGCAAGCCGATCAGAAGAGATTTTCCGCTCACAAATAATTTTGGATGCGGTACCTCCTGCAGCAAGTGCTGCAGCTTCACAAAAACTGCCAACATTTTTAAACTTCATACTCAAATGGGAAACAGTAGGTGTGATAATATTATAAATATCGTCTTCCTCAATCTGGATCAATTTTAGGCGGTTTGTACTGACAAATTTTAAAAAGACTGCATTCATTGCTTTTTCCTTTGAGGTAACAACTGTAAAAGCACTATACCTTTTGATATAACTTTCAAATAACTCGTTAAATGAAGTAATAGTAACTGTGGATTTAAAGCCAATTCCTGCAATCATGTTTTAAAGCTCCATTGGATTATATTATATTGAGCTGACCAAATTGTTTTACCCCCAATAGGCTTAGGCTTGGATATATTAATTTTTTTCAAATTACCGCCGAACTGCTTGTATTTTTTTAACAAAAGAGCCTGGGATTCAAGAGTGACAGCATTTATTACAAGTCGACTATTTTTACCAAGGGCTTTAATAACTTGGTAAATTAAATCTGAAGTTACTCCCCCACCTATAAAAACAGCATTTGGCGTTGGTAAATCTTTGGCTATCGTTTCAATATTACCATGTTTTACAGTTAATCTTTCTTGTAAGCCAAATTTTTTGCTATTAGCTTTTATCAAAGAAATACGATCCCTTCTTCGTTCAATGGCAAAGGCTACGTTTTTAGGATGCCCCAAACACCATTCAATTGAGATTGAGCCTGAACCAGCTCCTATATCCCATAACACTTCACTTCCAAAAGATTTTAATTCTGAGAGGGTCAGAGCTCTTATGTCTTTTTTAGTTATATTCCCATCAGTTTTGAAAGTATCATCATCCTGCCCTTGAAAATAACTGATATCTGATGGAGGTTTTTCATATGTTATGCCCAATGCTAGTGGTTTTAAAGATTTAGATGCTTGTTTAAAATCAGATAGTTTTGAGTCTGTAAGTTTTACTACTTTTTCCTCTGGGCAGCCAAGTCTCGACAGCATAAAACTTTCTTTAACATTAACATCATGTTTCTTTAATACAGAAAGAGTCTGCTCTATTTGCTTAAATTCTCTGAGAAGAATTATTGCTTTCCCAGCTTCTGACAGTTTTGCAGGAAGGGTTTCTACTGGTTTTGCATGGAAGGCTAAGCAGTCAACAGCGTTTATAGGCCAGCCTATTTTATTGGCAGCTAGAGAAAAAGTAGATGGCACAGGGTAAGAGCGCCATTCATTTTTCTTTAAGTTTTTAGTAAGGAGAGGTCCTACACCAAACCAAAAAGGATCACCTGAAGCCAGTACCACAGCCAGTTTATATTTATAACTGAATACTTCATCAATGCTAAATGGTATAGGCCATGATTTACCTTTTGATTTAATCTCTGCAAGAGCCAATTGGCGAGCACTACCAAAAACGACGCTCGCCCTGTTTAATAAATCAGTGCTTGATTTATCAAGGCCATTTAGTCCATTCTCACCTATACCAATAATATGAAGCCAGGTTTTAGTCATGACAAAAATTCTTATAATAGGAGGCACTGCCGAGGCAAAAAATCTGCATTTTAGACTTCAAGAAAAGAAACTTTTTACAATACTTTCTTATGCAGGTCTTACTGAAAGCATTGATAAAGAGGTAAAAAATATTCGGGTCGGTGGCTTTGGCGGAGCGACGGGAATGTCTGCGTTTGTCAAAGATGAAGGTATAACCCATATCCTTGATGCCTCTCATCCTTTTTCTAAAAATATTACAGTAAACTCTCTTCTCGCCGCGCAACTCGCAAAAATTGAATATTTGGGTTTTGAACGTCCAAAGTGGCAGAGACAAAGTGGCGACAAATGGAAGCTGGTGAGTGATATGAATAAAGCTATAAAGCTTATCGACGAAACTGACAGGGTTTTTGTAACAATCGGTAGTAAAGAAATACGTTTTCTGAATAGGAAGCCCAAACCATTTTATCTGATCAGAATGATTAACGAACCAGAAAATAAGATGCTTCTCGATAGATTTAAGCTTATTTTTGATCAAGGCCCGTTTACTTTCGAGCAAGAGCTGGAAATTATGAAAGAGTTTTCTATAAATAAACTTATAACAAAGAATTCTGGCTCCAATGCAGTAGTTGAGAAAATACATGCAGCTAGGGAACTTGGCATTGAAGTCATAATGATTGAAAGACCTACCTTGCCGAAAAGAAAGCTTTTTACTGATGAAAATCAAGTAGTTCAATTTTTTTCTACCCCTGAATAACGTGGCGTATATATATAACCTGTGTTTCTAATCTTTTTAGTGCGTGATGATCCAATAATTACTAGAGTCTTCATCGACACCGAAGAAGCATCAGCTTCTGACAATGTAGTCTCAAAAACAGCCTCAGCTTCAGTAGAAATTGAATTTGCATAAATAACAATCCGGTCACTTTTACAGTTTTTTCTTAAAACATCAAAAATTTCTGAAAGCTGATTTTTACGAGATTTCGATCTTGGGTTGTAAAACGCTATTACAAAGTCCGCCTTTGCGGCTGCGATAACTCTTGATTTCAAAATATCCCAAGATTTAAGATTATCAGACAAGTTAATAACACAGAAATCATGTCCTATAGGAGCGCCCAATCTGGCGGATGCTGCTAAAAGAGCGGTAATCCCTGGCAGAACTACAATTGATAAGCCATCTATAGAAATGTTTTTTTTATCTACAACTTCAAATATTGCCGAGGCCATTGCAAAAACTCCAGGATCTCCCGAAGAAACAACAACGACCTTTTTCCCTCGCAAAGCAAGATTAATAGAAAGTTCAGCTCTATCAATTTCCTCCCTATTATCGCTTGGGTGAAATGACTTGCCGCTAGCATCCTTTACTCTTTCAATGTACTTAGAGTAACCCACAATGTCTGTTGAATCTTTTAATGCATCGGTTACTGCTGGTGTGATAAGTTCTGGTGCTCCTGGTCCTAAACCTACTATGGTTAAGCTTCCCTTCATTCGTAATGGTCCTCTGAAATTAGAATTATCGAGAAATATGGTGCTTCACTTTTAGTATATTCCCTTAGAGGAATAATTTTTTGTTCAGGCATAGTTGCTTTTTCAATTACTAATGCCTCATTAAGCCGATCCGTTTCTTCTAGTACAGATTTTACTTTTTCTAATTGGGTACCCACTTTCATGATTACAACATTTTTGGAACTCTCAAGATGGCTCTTTAATTCTTCGCGACTTTGTATGCCCATTAGGATAGTTAGGGGTTGATCTCCCATTGCTATTGGTAACTTAGAATTGTTCCAAGCACCTGACATAGCAGTTATTCCAGGCACGAATTCTATATTCACATCTTTTTTCAAAAGTCTAAATAAATGAACAAATGATCCATAAAAAAGAGGATCACCTTCTGATATTACCACCACATCGTCGTTCAATAAGAGTTTCTTTAGTTTATTGGCACAGTCATCATAAAATCGATTAATCGAATGCTTATATTTATCAGATCGAAAATCGACTTCATTAGTTACAGGGTACTCCATAGCGTATTCAAAGGGCGCACTATTGGAAATTAATGTATCTATAATCGCTCTCGCTCTGCCCAACGTATTTTTTTTTCTGAAATATGCAATTTGTCTTGCATCGGATATTATTCTAGATGCCTTAACTGTCAGTAACTCAGGATCACCTGGCCCAACCCCGACGCAATATATACTATACATATTTATTCTTTCTCCTGTGCCAAGGCGTTAACTGCAGCTACCGCTACAGCACTTCCCCCCAACCTGCCTTTAACAACTAGACTGTTCAGCGTTTTTACTTCGATTAATGCTTGCTTAGATTCCGCCGCTCCAACAAACCCGACAGGGCAACCAATTATGCCCGCAGGTTTCAAGTTTTTTTTCTTACCAAGAAACTCTAACAAATAAAATAATGCAGTGGGAGCGTTACCAAAAACAATTAGAGAATCTTGTATGTAGTCTTCCCATAGATGAATTGCTGCAGCCGTTCTGGTATTCGATATTCGTTTTGAAATGTCTGGTACGGACTTATCATTCAAAGTACAGATGATTTCATTGTCCGCTGGTAGTCTTGCTTTTGTTATTCCCTCACTTACCATCCTTGTATCGCAAATAATCCGAGCTCCTCTCTCTAAAGCATCTCTTACTTTGCTAACAAAATCTGGCGTAAATTGAATATATTTTTCCAGCCCAATAAAACCAAGGGCATGTATCATCCTCACTGCAATTTTTTCTTCAAGGTTTGAAAAAGAAGAGAGGTCCGCTTCTTTTCGAATAATAGAAAAAGATTGCTCATAAATTTTGTCTGGGCTTCTTTCATATTCAAATGTCATTTATTCAATTCCATAGAAATTTTTGATGCTAAATGCTGAAATTTCTCATCTTTTACGCTTACAGACTTTTCCGCTCCTGAACTGTTAATAAGTATCGATGTCTGCTTTGAGAGACCACAATTTTTTAAACAACCACTTATGTGAATCTTTGCTTTATTTTTTCTATTTTTTAATCTTTCTTTAAGAAACGTAGTGACCAGTTTTGCCACCTGACTAGTTTCAAAAATGCCTTGACTACAATAGGGTTTACCAGAGCAATAGCTCACGCTCAGATCATGACCTGTATTTTTTGAAAGAAAACTTAAAGGTGGTTTTGTTTTGGCTGAATTAATAAAAAAAGATTTCCATGGGGTCACTGCTACTCCTTTAACATGCGAAGCTAATTCCCTCAGTTGGTAACTTGAAAATTTTCCTCCAGGTACTGTAATCATATATCCTCCAAAACAGGGACCGAGTCTTGGAGAAAAATTTTGTTTTCTTGGTTTAATGTCTGGAAAATAAATATGGTCTATCTCTCCAATTGAATTTATTAAATCTCTGCTTTTCAGTTGGTTCGAGACAGCCATTACATTACTTAAAATCATTTCTATTTTTTCAATTAATGTTTCTGGTTCTACAACTATACCGCGGTCTGAACCGTCAATTCTTAAAATTAGAATTTTTTCTTTGTTTGTCTCTATCCTGAGGTCTGCATTGGTTTCTTGCAGGCTAGCCACTTCTCCTAAGTCAACAGCAATACCGAATTTCTTATGGGGTTTGGGGATATTATTAAGATTATCTTCTAAAATACTTGCTATCTTTTGTGTTAGTTTTTTATTTTTCGTAGAAAAGGGACTATAAATGATATTTGAAATATTCTCCTTGTTTTCAGCAGCATTAATAATACCGGCCTGATTGAGGAAACTTGATAGCTGTTCAAGATGCTTTTTTTGAAGACCTCTTACTGTGATGTTAGCTCGCGAAGTCAATTCGATGAAGTTACTCCCAAACCTAGAAATTGCATCAGCAAGAATAGAGAGTTGTTTAGATGAGAGATATCCGTATTTTGGCCTGAAACGGATTAAGTAACCATCGTTAGATTTAACTGGTGAGTCAATAGTTGGGCATATTCCTAAGACCCTAGCCATTTTCAACCAGTCTTTCCTCATATCGTATAGAGTTATGAAAACTTTTCCATAGACCTAAGTCTCTAAGCTCACTAAAAGTATTTTCTAAACCTTTAAGAGCATCTATATTTTCCTCTGCCATAAAGTCAGCAACTTTTGTATTGGCTAAAGTTGAGTTATATACCAATTCTATTAAGTGATTAGGTAAATATACTCCAGATTTGCCAAAATTAGACAAGTTGAATACCAGTTCTGTTATTTCAGCCGCGCCTCTGTAACCATGCTGTAACATTCCTGAAACCCACTTATCGTCAGAAAGCTTTCCCCTGATAATTCTTGCTAATTCTTGATTTGTTGTACGAACTTTTGGAATTCCATCGGATGAAATATCTAAATGGTATAGTTTAGGATTGGTTTTCTGCATACTGGCAACAGCTGCGTTAAAACCCCCTATGTGGTCAGCATAATCCTTTGCTGACAACAAATCACTTTCACATAAATCATGAGAGTGAATTAGTGCTTCAGTATCGGCTAACCTTTTCTTAAGACTTTCTGTATTTTGGTTAAATTTTCCATTCTTTTGATAAGCCCAAGCCGAGTTGTTCATCCATGCCTCGCCAATCTTAGCCGTGTGATTGGCTAGGGGTCCTTCAATTTTTTCTTTTATATTTATCCCAAAAGATCCAGGCTTAGGCGCAAAAATTCTGTCAATCTTGTTTTTATAAGGGTTATCTTTCAATGTCTCATCTCTTTCATGAAGTTTATCGATTGCATCAAAAAATAATCTATTAAGCTCTGGAAAGATGTCTCTGAACAAACCTGACTGTCTGATAGTAATATCAATTCTCGGGCGACCTAGCTCTGCTAGTGATAGAATGCTAAAACCAAGGATCCGAGCGTTATTTTTGTCCCAAATTGGTGTCAAGCCAGCAAAAGCAAGTGCCATTGAGTACTCTTGTCCTCCCGTTCGCATGGATGCTGATCCCCAAAGATCAATGGTTAAATTTTTCGGATAATCTCCATTGTCTTGCAGATATTGTCTTACAAATTCATCTGCCATTGCTTGACCATTTTGGAAAGCTATTTTTGTGGGTATCGATCTAGGGTCTACAGCATATAGATTCCTGCCTGTAGGTTTAATATCAGTACGGTTCCTATATGGCGATCCCGATGGTCCACTGTTAATTCTTTTTCCCTCTAGGCATCGGAGTAAGCCATTCAGTTCGGATGCTCCACAATCTCCTTTGCCAAATATATGAAGACCACTTGAAAACTGGGATTCCTTTAAATCACAAACAAAAGAGTCTATTCTTGTTAACCATTCACTATCTGATGTTATGGGATCAACTGATAGCTCTTTATCTAATTTTATTTTCTTAGCCTCATGAATTATTTTCTTTTCAATATGCTCTTTCCTTACTTGATCAAGATCACCGCTCGTAGAATATTCATCTAATAGAAATTCAAGATCTCTCAATTCATTTGGAAGATCCATAGTCTGAATTTTTGGAGGCATGTGCCCCACAGTAAGAGCCCCCAATCTTCTTTTTGCCTGCGATGCTTCTCCCGGATCATTAACAATAAACGGGTAAATAAAAGGTATGTCGTTTACTAGTAACTCGGGCCAGCACTGATTGGAAAGACCTACTGTTTTCCCTGGTAGCCATTCGAGACTTCCATGCGTTCCCATATGAAGAAATGCATCAATATTTTGCATCTGCAACCAGAGATACATTGCCACATAGCTGTGACAAGGTATTTTTTCAAGATCGTGATAATCGGCTTTTTTATCCTCTAGTAAACCTCTTGAGGGCTGCACCAGCACAAAAAAATTATTGTTTTTATAACCCTGAAGAACAAACTTGTCCTTTTCAAAAAAAACATCTTCTTCGAAACCGCCCCATGTTTTAAATAATTTAGTTCTAGGTTTTAGTGGAATGAGATTTAGCAGTCTCTCGTATAACTTGATGGGAATCTCTATCCTTGAACTTTTTAACTTCTCAAAAAACTTATCAGGGTTAGAGAATTTAAATCCATTATCCCCAAGAAAACCTAAAATATGCTTTGTTGATTTAATTGTGTCTAGGCCAAGCGCATGAGCTAATTGAAAGTCACGACCCGGGTATGAAGATAATACGATAGCGATTCTTTTTTCTTCATTTTTCTTAGATCTGAGAGCATGCCACTTTTCAACTTTATTTATTATCTTTTTAGAAAGAGTTTTCTCGACTTTATGCTTTGAGATTGGAAACTGTAATGCGGGGTCTATAGCTTGTTCAGATTTAAAACTTACAATCCCTCCATTTATGCGCCCATCTACCTCTGGTATAGCAACGTGCATAGCCAAATCAGAGGAATTTAAGCCAATTGGATTCCGTCTCCAAGATTTTTTCTTAGAGGTAGATAAAATTATTTGAAAAACAGGCACACCCACATGATCTAGTGGAGATTTGCCAGTTTCGCGACTTTTTGCTGAAAAGGCTGTTGCATTAAGTATCGCAATAGGGGATATTTTCGATAACATCGACTCTATCCACTTGGCGGTCGATTTGATTTTAAGTGAATTTACAAAAATGCTTATACATTTTATGTCTCTCCTTTTAAAATCTCTAAATAATTGGTCTATGGGTTCGAGGTCATCAGCCATCAGGTATGATCTATAAAATATAATACAGACAGTAGGTTTTGCGTCAGTGCTCACGGTAAAATTTTCTAGAATACCTTTTTTATAGCAATAAAAACCATGAGATTTTACTTTGCTGAATTCTGTAATGGCTGGGAAGTGAAGTGATGCAGCAAGTGCCATTTGAGCTAATACCGCTTGTGCAGATAGTTCTCCGCCGTCATCACAGAGATTTTTTAAGTTTTCTAATGTTGACTTTGGCAAATTTGAATACGAGTCTAAAACCTTATCTTCCCTCCCATCGGCTGGTATTACAGCCAACGGTATCTTTTTCTTAATTGATAAGCTCTTTAAATAATTTAATCCGTATGGCCAATATTGCTCACCCCCAATAAGTCTTACAAGAATACCTTTAGATTTGGAGACTGTTTTTTCAATGTAGGTATCAATAGATAAATTATGAGTTAGTCGTTTTATATTTGCCAGTCTCAATGTAGGAACAGACTCTCTACCAAAGTCCGCTAACGTTTTTTTCCATGCATTCGCAAACGCATTTAAATCACTATCTGAAAAAGACAAAATAACTAGATCAGCAGGCTCCTGGTTTAAATCAACTGGAACACTGGAATTATCTAAATAGTGATCTTCATTAAAAATGATATGCATATTAATTCAGACTTGAGTGGAGATAGGCTGAGATTACGTCTTGATCGATCCTCCCTTTTTCACCTATAAAAACTAAGTTCCCAGTATTTTCTACAGGAATTTTAGTGTCTGTAAAATTTACTGATAATCTTTTACCAACACCTTGAACAAGTAAATTTAATGGCTTACTTTCAACCCGCAAAAAACCTTTAATTCTCAATATGTCATTTTCCCATATGAGTGTTTCTAAAACTATTTTAAATTTCTCTATATCTAGGATTTTTGGCACAGAGATGCTAAATGTGTCAAAATCATCGTGCTCATGATCATCAAAGCCATCATGATGAGATCGTCTATTATCTAAATCAGTCTCCGCTGCTGCATTTACGCCTAAAATCACATCAGCCCCAATGTTACCATTTTGAACTTCTAAAATTGGAACATTCCGTTCCATTTCCTTAATTACGATATTTCTGGCGTCTGAAATGTTTTCCACAAGGTCTGGCTTTGTTAGTAGAACAACATCTGAGCAGTTTATTTGGTCCTCAAATACTTCGGAGAGAGGTGTTTCATGTTCAACGTAAGTTTGATTTTGTTTTTCTTCAAGTTCATTAGACATTTGAGGTGCAAATATACCATTAACAACCGCCTCTGCATCTACAACTGCTAAAACGCTGTCAACCGTGAGGCGGCTTCGAATTTCCGGCCACTCAAAAGCTTTCAATAAAGGTTTGGGAAGGGCGAGACCTGATGTTTCGATCAATATATGTTCCGGAATATATTGGCCCTCTAAAAGGGATTTCATAGTGGGAATAAAGTCGTCGGCCACTGTACAACATATACATCCGTTTGCTAATTCGAGAATATTTTCTTCTGGGCAGGTTTCATCTGAACATTGTTTTACAATTTCTCCATCAACACCTAAATCACCGAACTCATTTATAATAACGGCCAGTTTTTTCGATTTGTTCTTAAGAATTAAATTTCGAATTAATGTAGTTTTTCCGGCTCCCAAAAAACCAGTTAAAATGGTGACAGGAATTTTTTCTAGACTACTCATCTTCAACTACCATGTAGTTTTCTGGTGGGACCCTAGCTAGTGATTGTTTTTTAAACGCTGCAGGGCGTTCTGAGAACCGGATTTTACCATCTCTTGTTTTTTTATATAATGTAAATCCAGATAAAATATCAGCTTCGTCTTGATCAGGGGTTAAGTTGCCAATTACATAAGTCCATTTATTTTTATTTGTCAGACTCAGAGTGCAACCATTAGAGCATCCTGCCAAACATTTAACAGGTTTTATATTCATCTTGCTGTTCAACCGTTTTAGGTTGTCATAGAGTATCTTTCCAGGACGTGGTTCAACAGCTTCACCATTTTTTTTGCATGTAATGCAAACATATAAAATATCATCGGATTCCAATTATTCCTCCTTATTGGAAAACGGGATCAAAAAAACAATATCTAACTGTTTTCAGACACGAATATCCCGTTCGCTCTTTTTTTTTTACTGGCAGGTCTCCCGGCTATTAAAAGTAAAGCACAGCTTTATGAATACCAACTTCCCAAGATTATTTCTCAGTGTTAATATTCTCTTTTATTTACGGTCGCGGGTACGGCTACGATTTGCTTTTTAGTCTTTTTCGCATTCCCATTTAACCAAAAAAAAGGACCAGTTAATTACTAGTTGAGCAGTAAAAATATGCACTTGTCAAGAGGATAAAAAAAATGTCTGAAAACGAAAAACATAATGAAAAAATGAAGAGGCTGAAGACTTCGAAGCAAAAAATTTTCGCAAAAAAAACGCTAAAAAAAGGCCTAATAATTGTTCATACTGGAACAGGTAAAGGAAAGAGTACTGCTGCCTTTGGCATGGTTTTTAGAGGTATTGCACATGGTATGCCATGTGCAGTTATTCAATTTATAAAGGGCGCGATGGCAACCGGCGAGCGTGACCTGATCCAAAAGTACTTTCACGAATTTTGTGAATTCCATACTCTTGGAGATGGATTTACTTGGGATACCCAAGATAAAGAAAAAGATATTGAATCTGCAAAAAAGGCATGGGGTAAAGCTAAGGAACTTATCCTGGATAAGGAAAAAAAGATAATTTTACTTGATGAAATCAATATAGCGCTCAGATATGGTTACATCGAAATCGATGATGTTGTAACTTTTTTAAAAGAAAAAAAACCTGAGATGTCTCACGTAATACTCACGGGAAGGAATGCTGATGAGAAGTTAATCAATATTGCAGACCTGGTAACAGATATGACCTTGGTTAAGCACCACTTTCGAAATGGCGTAATGAGTCAAGAAGGTATAGAATTTTAACTATGGGAAAAGCGCTAATGATTCAGGGGTGTGGTTCCAATGTTGGAAAATCACTTTTAGTCGCTGGGCTTATAAGAGCGGCTAAGAAACGAGGCCTGCGGGTTGCTCCTTTTAAACCTCAGAATATGTCAAACAATGCTGCTATAACGGTGGACGGAGGAGAAGCTGGCAGAGCACAATCATTTCAAGCTTATGCAGCGGGTATTGATTTTCATTCCGACATGAATCCAGTTCTATTAAAACCAGAAAGCATGATCGGGTCTCAGGTTATTTTGAATGGAAAAAAATATAAATCTCTGAAAGCACGGGAGTATTATTCTCATAAAGATAAATTTATAGGGATAGCGATAAATAGTTTTAGGAATTTGGTTAATGACTATGAACTGGTCATTGCAGAAGGCGCAGGTAGTTTAGCAGAAGTTAATCTCAGAAAGGCTGATATTGCAAACATGGGGTTTGCTTCAGTTTTGAGTGTTCCTGTAATAGTAGCAGCAGATATTGAAAGAGGCGGGGTTATTGCTCAGCTTATAGGTACAAAAGAAGTCCTTGACCAAAACGACATGAACTTAATTGAAGGGTTCATTATAAATAAGTTTCGTGGAGACAAAAGTTTGTTTGATGATGGGGTTGCCTTCATTGAAAAGAAAACAGAGTGGAAGAGTTTTGGGGTTATGCCCTTCTTTGACAAGGCAAAATTATTTCCAGCAGAGGATAGTCAAGATCTCAAGAATAGTTTCGGCACCGGTAAGTGCGTAATTTCGGTCTTGAAGCTATCTCGTATTGCAAACTTTGATGATTTTGATCCTCTCAAAATTGACAATCGATTAAAATTACAATTTGTCGAACCTGGCAATCCTATACCAGCAGATACGAACTTGATTATAATACCAGGAACAAAGTCAACAATAGCTGACCTAAAATTTCTTAAATGCCAAGGTTGGGATATCGATATTAAGGCGCATTACAGAAGAGGAGGTTCTATATTGGGAATTTGTGGCGGTTACCAAATTTTAGGTAACGAAATAATAGATGATCAAGGATATGACGGTACACCATCGAAAGCAAAAGGCCTTGGCCTCCTAAACGTCAAAACAAAAATGGGAAAAGAAAAGAATCTTGGAAAAAAAGAATTTACCAGCACTATAAATGGGAAAAAAATTTCTGGTTATGAAATACATCTGGGTATTACTTCTGGAAGTGATTGTAATAATCCCTTCGCCATTTTAGCCAACAGAAAAGATGGTGCAATATCGTCTAATGGGCTCGTTATGGGCACCTATCTTCATGGCTTATTTTTTTCTGACGAATTTAGAAATAACTTTGTAGCTAAATTAAGTTCAGAAGAGAAAAAAGAAGAAATCTCTTTCCATGAGAGTATTGAATTTATTTTAGAGGAATTTGTGAGAGTAATAGAGGATAATCTTGATGTTGATTCCATATTATCTGTCGCCAGGAATATCTAATTATTGATTGAGCGCCTGTCTAACTCTTGCCCACTCATACTTTGAAGTTGGAATGCCAAGTCTTACCCAGCTTTTAGAATAATCAAAAGTTCTAATCCAAATATAATGGGCTGCAAATTTCTCTTCAACTTCAACACAATTCGAAGTGGCATATGTATGAAATAAATTAGTTTTTCCAACTAATTTCCAATTTTTTGTATTACAAGCTCTGTGCAAAACATTACTCCCTTCAAGCAATATCTTTTCCATTTGAGATATCCAAGTTTTGTCATTGAGAGCAATTTTGCCAATTTCGGCTGCTAAGCTAGAAACCGGCCAAGGTCCTAACATTCCTCTTACCGATTTAATAAAATCAGAGGGGCCTGATACAAATCCAAGTCTTACGCCTGCTAAGCCAAAGAATTTTCCCAGTGAGTTAATTTGTATTACATTATCGAACTTTTGAATTCTTCTCGAAGAGAACATTTTAAAGCTTTCATCAATAATCAAAATTCTTACTTTTTTTGACAAATCGTCAAGTATCTCTTCGGCAATCACTTTACCCGTAGGATTATTAGGATTAACTATAATAGCAATATCACTAGAAGATAGTTTTGAAACCTCAGATACTGTCTCCGCTTTAATTCCGGAACTTTTGAAAGCGTTTTCATACTCATTATATGTTGGCCCAAGTATAGCTACTGAATTATAATTTTTTAAGCATATAGGTAAGAGGCTAATAATTTGTTGAGCCCCCTGAACAGCTGCGGTATCAGTGCCTTCTGCAACCTTATATGCTCTCGATGCAGCTTTCTCTAAACCCATCAAAAGCTTACTACTTGGTAAGTCTCTTAACTCGACCTTTACGCTTTCCTGCCATGGATATGAGGTTCTATTTATACCAGTAGAGAGGTCAATCCAATCTGCTCTTTGCCCTCCATATTTTTTTATGGCCAAGTCAATATCGCCTCCGTGTTGTATATTAAGACCCTTATTAACCATTCATGAACCAAAAATTGAGAGCAAAGAGTATTACGTATATTTCAATAATAATATAAATATAATATTTAAGAGCTGTTGAGAGGTTTTCTTTGGCAGGTAAAGGGTGCCCAACGTTGATAGTAGGCTGTTCGATAAGTATGCCTTTTGATCGTTTTGGCCCAAGAAGAGATATCCCAAGAATGTACGCGAATGTTGCTTGTGGCCATCCAGCATTTGGAGAAGTGCTTGCTTTTGCATTCTTTAAAGAAAATAGAAATGTTTTAATTGGTTTAAGAGTTAGAAAACAAAAAAGAATAGAAGACAATCTCGCTGGCATCCAATTTACAAAGTCATCAACGTTAGCGCTAAACCAGCCAAAGTCTAAGAACTTATCGTTCTTATACCCTACCATACTGTCCAACGTATTTATCGCTTTATAAAAAACTATTCCAGGAAGTCCAAAAAGAAATGCCCAAAATAAAGGAGCGATTATTCCATCAGACGTGTTCTCAGATAAGCTTTCAATGGCGCCACCACATATAGTATTTTCATCAGAATTTGTTAAGTCCCTACCGACTATTTTTGAGAGCGCTGCCCGAGAAGCAATTAAGTCTTTTTTGTCAAGCGCATCCGCGACATCTTTAACATGTGTGTAGAGAGATTTAGTTGCTAAAAATGGCCAAATTAATAATGCTTGGATAACAAAACCATAATAAAAATTCAAAAGCATTTGCTCTATCAAAAAAGCTATCGCTGTTATTGGAAACACGGTTAGAAAAAAAGTTAAAGCCCCAAGGAGTTTAAGTGATTTTTTCGAGTATTCTTTCTTATTTAGTGACTGCTCACAATATGATATTAATTTACCAATCCAAGTAACCGGATGCCCAATATTCTCGTAAATTTTTTCTGGCCACCCTATTACAATATCAAGAGTTAGGGCTATTAAGAGTATTAAGGGTATCATAAAATAAATTTCAGAGTACATAGTAATAATCAGTTGTCTTTGCCTTTAAATTTTTATATCCAGAATAAAGTCGTTTTAACACATCCGTATTGAGTTTTTATGAAAAAATTAGAATTAGTCCACACTATAGGCGATATCTTTTATTTAGTAGATAGCGCACCAACATGGTCCAAAGAACTCAAAGAAAAAGCTGTTGAAAGACAAAAGAATTTGTTGAAACCAACCAATTCGCTAGGTCAGCTTGAAGACATAGCAGTTTTTCTGTCGTCTTGGGGCAAAAAGACTATGAAAGACATGGAGAAGATATCCACTATTGTATTTGCTGGTAATCATGGTGTTTGTAGACAATCAGTAAACCCATTTCCCCAAGAAGTTACTTTTCAGATGGTAGAAACGTTTAAATTAGGAAAAGCAGCAATAAATAAGATATGTGAATCAAACGAACTCAATCTCGAGGTTATCCCGATTGATCTAGAAAAACCGACGGCTGATATATCCATTGGACGCGCCATGGATGAGAGAGAGTTTATTCAGTCCTTCAACATAGGGTTGCGTGCAGTTTCAGAGAATATGGATCTAATAACATTGGGAGAAATGGGGATTGGTAACACAACAATTGCATCAGCATTATGTTATTACTTTTTTAATCATGATTTGAGTTCATGGGTAGGACCAGGAACTGGCTCTAACCAAGATCAGGTGATACATAAGGCCGAAATAATTGAAAGAGCAGTAAAGACAAATCGGTCTGGTATTGTAAGACCTCTCGATGCAGGAGTATCCCTAGGCGGTAGAGAACAAGCAGCGATCTGTGGAGCTGTAGTAGCTGCGAAGCATTATTCGGTGCCAGTAATTTTAGATGGTTTTATTTGTACGGCAGCAGTATTACCGATTTTCTTCGAAAGGAAGGATATCCTTGATCATTGTTTAATTGGGCACTGCTCAAAGGAACCAGGGCATCAGTTGCTACTAAAGATGCTAAACAAAAAGCCTATTTTGCGCCTAGATATGGCCTTAGGGGAAGGGTCAGGTGCTGCCTTAGCTACCTCCATAGTCAAAGCGGCTTTCAAGTGCCATGTAGAAATGGCCACTTTTGAAGATGCAGGAGTTTCTGGAAAACAATAAGCTATGATTTCCAGCTAGTTATCCTTTGCATAATATTATCCCCAAGAAAAATTTGATGATAAGCAACGCCAATGAGATGAATTATTATAAAGAGGTATAATATATTAACTAGAATTTTGTGAGCTATACCCAGATCGATATTGACAGTTGAAAAGGCTAAAAGACCGGTAATAGGAATAGCAAAAAGAATGAAGTAAACCCCCAAATGCACAAAAGTTGATACAAATTTCAATAGAGCATTTGTTTTTTTTGTGGCGATAGGGACACCAAATTTTATTCTTAGAAAAATTCTAATAGTTATAAGTAAAAATATAAATATGCCTCCTAATATATGAATTTGACTATTGCTTGTATTTCCATTGTTGGTGTTGGCCTCATTACGAAGTGCTAGAAACTCTAAGGCAATTTTATCGCCAGTGATCATTTGTAACAGTATGACAAAGACGGCGAGCCAATGTATGAGGATTTGAAATTTATTGTAATGGGTTGGAACAATTAAACTTTTACTTGCAAACATCATGTCCCACAGAAAGTTTGATGTACAACTTGGCTAGCTGCTGGTGGTTTATAGAACTCATCATGATTTTCCTTAATTTCGAAAGGCATAGTTAATAAATCACATAGAATATCAAAATCAGAAAAATCACCTTTTGTAGCTTTCCCAATAGCGTTCTCAACAAGATGGTTTCTCATGATAAAAGTAGGGTTACTTGAACTTAGAAATTCAATTGCCTCGGTTTTACTCTCGCTATTTTCCTGTAATAATTTTCTCCAGGCACCTAACCATTGACTAATAGCGTGCTGGTTCTCCTCATCCATATTTCTGAAATTGTTTAAGAAGATAGTGTCGTCTTCTTTAATTAGGGTTTCTTTGAGTGACTTAAAAGTCCCTGTAAAATCTGCTTTGCCAACCTCCATTAAATTGAGTAATTCGGAATAAAGCGAGCTTGTTTTTTTTGAGTAATTTTTAAACCCTAATTTGCGAGATGATAAAATATCTAGAGAAGCGTTAAAATTTTTATCAAAATCAAAAAGAATTTTTTCAACTACTTTTATCGCATCAGATGTATTCTTTGAAATTAAAAATAAAATGGTTTCTGCAAACCTGCTTAGGTTCCATGGAGCTACGCGTGATTGGTTAGAAAAAGCGTATCTTCCATACTGGTCGATTGAGCTAAAAACTTTATTTGCTTCATAAGAATCCATAAACGCACATGGCCCATAATCGATTGTCTCGCAAGATATGGAGGTATTATCTGTATTCATTACGCCGTGAATAAAACCAACTGAGTTCCATTGAGCAACTAAGCTAGCTTGACCTTTAACTATTCTCTCAAAAAATAATTCATATTTTTCCTTTTTGTCAGAGAGGTCTGGATGGCTTCTTTCAATCATAAAATCGGCTAACTTTCTTATATGGTCCTTCTGATTTCTTATTGCAAAAAACTCAAATGTACCAACTCTAAC
This sequence comes from uncultured Alphaproteobacteria bacterium, assembly GCA_902537415.1. Classification (GTDB taxonomy): domain Bacteria; phylum Pseudomonadota; class Alphaproteobacteria; order Rhodobacterales; family Rhodobacteraceae; genus CACIJG01. The sequence continues at coordinate 25,429 of CACBBC010000015.1, forward strand.
ATGGCTTGTTGCAACTCTTGCAAGCATCGCTCCAGGAGAAACCTCTGCTCTAACAACCTTTTCCCCAGTTAATAAAACAGCTAAAGACCTAGTGGTAGGAACTCCCAAATGATGCATGCTTTCTGAAATTAGGTACTCTCTAATTACTGGTCCTATTCCCGCTCTACCATCTCCTCCTCGAGAGAAGTATGTTTTTCCACTTCCTTTTAGTTGTATGTCTCGCCTCACACCATCTTGACAAATTTTGTCTCCCAGTAGAACTGCACGGCCATCCCCTAATTGTGGCACCAAATGCCCGAATTGATGCCCTGCGTATGCTAGAGAAATAGAATTAGGAAGCGTTTTGGAATTTTTTCCACTTAGAAATTTAAGGCCAGATTGACTTTTTAAAAAACCAATATCGATGTTAAGCAAATCTGCTAATTGTTCATTAATCGTGATAACAGTGACATCAGGCATAGTCTCTGCCTCTGTATACCTGAAAAACTCTGGAGGCAGAGATGTGTATGTATTCTCCAAATTAATGGAATTCATCATTAAATCTTCGTTCGGCTAATTCCCGTGTTTGTTTAGGGTACTCCTAAACTTTTCAATGATCTCATCAATATGTTTATGTTCAGAAATGAACATTGGAGCTACAATTCCTGAGTCGCCAGTAAATTTGACGTGTAGGCCCTCCCAGAATAACTCTTTTTGGAATTTTGTTCCTCTTTTTCCCGGGTGCCCCTCAGCATGAAGCTCTACTCCGCCCATCATCCCAATTCCTCTCACATCTTTTACTAGTGGATGATCGCAGAGTGAAAAAAGCGAATTAAGAAAATAACCAGACATTTCATTAGCTCTGTTAAATAAATCTTCTTCTTCATATATTTCCAGTGATGCCAAACCCGCTGCACATGAACCTGGGTGACCTGAATACGTATATCCGTGAAAAAACTCAATAGTATCTGGGTTAGAGTTATCTGTAACAGTTTCATAAATATGGTCTTTGACACATACTGCCCCCATTGGCATCGAACCATTTGTAATTGCTTTTGCCATTGTCATAATATCTGGCGTTACATCAAATTTTTGTGAAGCAAAAGGAGTTCCCATTCGACCAAAACCAGTTATTACTTCGTCAAAAACAAGTAAAATTCCATGTTCGTCACATATTTCTCTTAGTCTTTCAAGGTAGCCTTCGGGAGGAACTAAAGTTCCTGTCGACCCTGCAACTGGCTCAACAAAACAAGCAGCGATTGTGTTGCCCCCATAAGCTTGGGCAAACCTTTCTAGGTCATTAGCTAGTTCAACACCATTTTTAGGTTGCCCTTTAACTTTAAGCTCTTCTCCGGTCCATGTATGTCGCATTAATACAACGTTCGGCATAACTACGGGAAAGGTTCTTCGATTATTAACCATTCCAGATAAAGATACTCCGCCAATATTGACTCCATGATAAGCTCTTTCTCTACTTACAAAACGATGCCTATTTTGGCGGGTAGCAGAATTATAGGACATTATTATTTTTAATGCTGTATCTATAGCTTCGGAACCTGAATTTACAAAAAATACATGGTTCATTTCTTCTGGAGTAAGTTCCGAGACTTTATCTGCTAATTCGAAACTGGCTGGATGGCCCATACCAAAAGGAGATGTGTAGGTGTTCTTCTTCAGCTGATTGTGAACTGCCTCAATAATTTTTGGATGACAGTGTCCAGCAGGAGAACAAAATAAGCCAGAAGACCCATCAATGATTTTTGTATTCTTGTGGCTAGTCATATATACACCTGAGGCTTCTGTAATAAGTCTTGGGTCTATCTTAAAGCCTCTGTTATCGGTAAACGGCATCCAATGATTTTCTAATGAATTCTTAATAATATTATTGGCCATTTGTCTAAATCCTATTTTTTGACGTTAAAAATGGTGGTAATGAAAAACTTCCCCCAAAACACTGTATTTTTTCAAACACAATACTATAATTAAAGTATCAAAATCCTAAAAAGTCAAAAGGGAATCTCTATGAAAGACACTATCGAAGTAAAAGAAAAAAAAGTCAGGGACGCTTTTTTTAACTGGGCCGACCCATTTCTGATAACGGATCAACTTTCAGAAGAGGAAAGAATGATTAGCGAAACAGCTGCTTCTTTTGCTAATAAGGAGCTAAGCGTGCGAGTCGAAAAGGCTTATAACGAAGAAATTATAGACGAGGGCATTTTCAAACTCATGGGCGAAACCGGATTGCTCGGGTGTACAATTCCGGAGGAATTTGGGGGGTTAGGAGCTAATTACGTTTCATATGGATTAATAACAAGAGAAATAGAGAAAGTGGACTCAGGCTACAGGTCTATGATGTCAGTTCAATCATCTCTTGTAATGTATCCAATATCTAAATTTGGATCCCAATCACAAAAAGAAAAATACTTACCAAAATTGGCATCTGGTGAAAGTATTGGCTGCTTTGGGCTCACAGAAGCAAACTCTGGTTCTGACCCAGCTTCTATGACAACAAAAGCAAAAAAAGTGGCCGGTGGATTTGAGCTGAATGGTTCAAAAATGTGGATTTCGAATGCTCCTGTAGCAGATGTTTTCGTTATTTGGGCAAAGTCAGAATTTCATGAAAATAAAATTAAAGGCTTCATATTAGAAAAGAATTTCGACGGACTGGAAACGAAGAAAATACCTGGAAAATTGAGCTTGCGGGCTTCTGTTACTGGTGAAATAAGCTTAAATAATGTCTTTGTTCCTGAAGAAAATATTTTAGAGGATGTTGAAGGTTTGAAAGGACCCTTCAGTTGTTTAAACATGGCGAGATATGGCATAGCCTGGGGAGCGATGGGCGCTGCTGAATTTTGCTGGCATGCAGCTAGAGATTACGGTCTGTCGAGAAAGCAATTTAATAAGCCCTTGGCCGGGACTCAATTATTTCAGAAAAAATTGGCTGATATGCAAACCGAGATTACGTTAGGTCTACAAGGAGCTCTCAGGCTAGGTAGACTTATAGATGAGGATCGAGGTGCACCAGAAGCAATAAGTCTGATGAAAAGAAACAATTGTGGTAAAGCACTGGACATCGCTCGTAAAGCAAGAGATATGCATGGAGGGAACGGAATTTCCTCTGAGTACGGTGTAATGCGTCACGCCCAAAATTTAGAGACGGTTAACACTTACGAGGGTACACACGATATACATGCACTTATTTTGGGTAGAGCTCAAACAGGTATTCAAGCCTTTTTCTGATTAGGTCCGCAGCCTGTAGCCAGTTTTGAAAATTATGGCAATAATTAATAAACAGATCGCCATAAATGACAATATAGCTACTATAGAAAGTGCTATTGGTATTTCAGATGTACCAAAGAAACTCCATCTAAAACCGCTTATAAGATAAAAAACAGGGTTAAGCAGTGATACCTTTTGCCAAAACTCAGGCAACATATCAATTGAGTAAAAGCTTCCTCCAAGAAATACTAGTGGGGTTACAAGTAGAGTGGGAATAATACTCAACTTCTCCCAGTTTTGTGCCCAGATACCAATTATGAATCCGAAAAGAGAAAAGGTGATTGCTGTCAAAATTATAAAAACAGCCATTACTAAAGGATATTTTATATCATGGGTAACAAATAGATTAGATGTAAGAAAGATCATCAAGCCAATTATCGTCGATTTTGAAGCCGCGGCACCTACATAACCAACAGTGGCTTGCAAAGAAGAAACAGGTGCTGATAGGACTTCGAAAATTGAACCAACAAATTTTGGAAAATAAATTCCGAAGGCGGCGTTATTGATACTTTCAGTCATCAGATAAAGCATTATTAATCCTGGTACTATGAATGAGCCATATGATACGCCATTAATCGATTCAATCTTTGACCCGATAGCTGCACCAAAGACAACAAAATAGAGGGAAGTCGTGATTATCGGAGCTACTAAGCTCTGAAAGATAGTCCGCCTAAAGCGAGCCATCTCAAATTTGTAAATTGTTATTGCGGCTTGAATGTTCATTGCGTTTCAACCAAATCCAAAAATATATCCTCTAATGAATTGTCCACTGTGTTGATTTCAGTAAAAGCGATACCATTCTGCGAAAGCAAATTCACGATAGATTGTAATTCATTAGACGTATTGTTGATACCAACGAGCTTAAGCGTCATACCATTCTCTGTAAGTGAAATCTTTTTGTTTTTTTTCATAAAAGAAAGGTCTTTAAGCTTTTTACTCAATCTTATAAAAGTTGTTTTTTTACTAAATTCACTCATAAGAGTAGTTTTTTCTTTAACGAGAATAATCTCGCCTGAATTAATTATTCCAACTCTGTCGGCCAATTGTTCTGCTTCTTCGATATAATGTGTTGTAAGAATGATAGTAACGCCCATTTTTTTTTGATCTTCTATGAGCTTCCAGATGTCTCTTCTTAATGATACATCAACACCTGCGGTGGGTTCATCTAGAAATAGGATTTTGGGTTCATGTGCCAAAGCTTTAGCTATAAGGAGACGTCTTTTCATTCCTCCCGACAGACCAAAAATCTGTTCATCTCTTTTGTCAAAGAGTGACAAGGTTTTTAAAATTTTTTCAATGTGATCTCGGCTGTCTTTTAATCCAAAGAGCCCTCTCGAAAATTGACATGAGTTATAGACACTTTCAAACCCATCCAAAGGCAACTCTTGAGGAACTAACCCAATTTGATTTCTGGTATCTTTATATTGAGATAAAGTATCGAAATCATTAACTTTGATAGTCCCACTTGATTGCTTACATAATCCACATATAGCTGATATTAATGTCGTCTTTCCAGCACCGTTTGGCCCTAATAAAGCGAAGATTTCACCTTTTTTGATTTCAAGGGAAACATTGTTTAAAGCTTTATGCCTTCCAAATACTTTTGAGACATTCTCAATTGAAATTTGACTTTTCATAACTTACATAGGCATTGGAATTTTTTTATAAAGCTTGTTAACTTCTGCTAACATTTCGTCTTTGAGGTATACGTCTTTACCTTTTAAAATCAACTTTAGTTGATCTACGTTTGATGCACCAAATATTACAGATCCCATAAATGGTCTCGATCTACAAAAGCTTAGAGCTAAGTGAACGGGATCTAATTCAAAACTCTTAGATAATTCGATATATTCTTCTATTGCTCTAGTGGAATTTGGCGTGACCCTTCCAAACATATCAGGGACCCTAGATAGCCTTGAGTTTTCGGGTACTTGACTATTGAGATACTTTCCTGTGATCATTCCGCCAACCAACGGCGAATAGGCTAGCAACTTAACATTTTCGTGAAAACATGTTTCAGCCAAGTCCGTATCAAATATTCGACAAAGTAAGCTATATTCATTTTGTATTGATGCAATTGAAAAGTCCTTATACTTTTTCGCTTCGTTGGAAAACTGCACTGTTCCCCAGGCTGTCTCATTAGATAATCCAATATATCTAATTTTTCCCTCTTTTTTGAGATCATATAATTCCTTAACCACTAGCTCAATATTTTCTCGTTCTACACTACTTTCCTGGCTTGTAGGGTCGTAGTTCCAATACTGTCTAAAATGATAACTGCCTCTGTTTGGCCAATGTAATTGATAAAGGTCAATATAGTCTGTTTGTAAATTTTTTAGACTACCTTCTATCGCTAACCGGATTTCTTTTGGAAAAATTCCTTTGCCATTTCTAACGTTCTTATAGCCTTTACCACTGATTTTTGTAGCAACTACTAATTCTTTTCTTTTTTGCAAATTTTTACCAAGCCAGTTGCCCAGGATTCTTTCAGTATCACCCGTGGTTTCTGCTCTCAAAGGACATACAGGATACATTTCGGCAGTATCTATGAAGTTAATTCCTGCATCTAAACTCATTTCAATTTGTTTATGGGCATCAACTTCATCAGTTTGCTCGCCCCAAGTCATCGTTCCTAAGCAAAAGTCTGTTACTTTTAGTTCTGTACTTCCTAAGTTTACAAATTTCAATTTAGAGCTCCTTCACAAGATTATTTGCGTATTAGCATTTTTTAGGATTTAAGAAATGGCCTATAAGCTTTGACTATTAGTGCATAAACAATTATTTGTAAAATGTTAACAATTTATTTTTTGATGGGGTGATCAATGGGTATGATTAGCAGTATAAGGAAATTTTTTCGAAGAAAACCATTGGTTGTAGTTATACGGCTAGATGGGGTCATAGGTGCGGTGAGTAGATTTGGGTCAGGGGGTCTGGACGATTCCAATACTCAAAAATTATTAGAAAAGGCCTTTGAATTCGAAAAAGCCAAAGCGATTGCAATAAAAATAAATTCTCCCGGAGGCTCCCCTACACAATCATCTCTTATAGCATCGAGAATTTTAAAATTATCGGAAGAAAAAAAAATACCCGTTTTATGCTTCTGTGAAGATGTTGCAGCTTCTGGAGGCTATTGGTTAGCTTGTGCTGGTGAAGAAATTTACTCGGATATAAATTCGATTATTGGTTCCATAGGTGTAATCTCTGCAAGTTTTGGTTTTTCAGAGCTAATATCCAGATATGGTATAGAGAGAAGAGTATACACGGCTGGAGAAGAAAAGAGTATGCTGGATCCTTTCCAGCCAGAAAAAGCTAGTGACGTAAAACGGCTAAAAGCTATCCAAAAAGCCATTTTTGAAAACTTTAAATCTTTTGTGAGCGAGCGCAGAGGTGAAAAGATAAAAGGAAAAAAAATATTTAACGGCGAAGTATGGGATGCACCAAGAGCAAAAGATCTTGGTCTCATCGATGGCATAGGAATGATGGAAGAGATTTTGGAGGTAAAGTTCGGAACAGATATAAAACTTAAATATATAAATAAAAAGAAATCATTTTTGTCTCGCTTCAGTAGTTCATTGATAAATGATATTAACTCCAAGATAGTCGAAAAATACTATTTCTCGAAATTTGGGCTATAAGCTGTCGATGGAAAGCTAATTGAAAGAAGAAAAAACAGCACTAATTACAGGGGGCGCCAAACGACTAGGGCGTTCTATCTCAAAGGAGCTGGCAAGAGCTGGCTATAATGTTATTATACATTACAACAGTTCAGAGAATGATGCGCTAAGCCTCAGAGAGGAGTTACTAGAATTCGGTGTCGATGTTTCCGTTCTCCAGGCTGACCTATTAAATGACAACGAAACACTTTCGTTATTTGCTAGGTGTAAAAAGCTGATAAAAAGACCTGTGAATTTACTTATAAATAATGCATCGATCTTCGAATATGACAATATAAAAACTGCAACTTTAGAAAGTTGGAATCGTCATCAAAAGTCGAATCTGCAGGTACCATTTTTTTTAACACAAAAATTTGCTGAGCAAGCACCGGAGCCAAATAAGCTAGAAAATGGTGAGTTGGAAAGTAGGTCGTGTATCATAAATATAATTGATCAAAGAGTTCAGAATCTGACAACCGATTTTACTACCTATACACTAGCCAAATCCGCTTTGTGGACATTAACACGAATTTCAGCTATGGCGCTGGCCCCAAAAATAAGGGTGAACGCTGTAGGGCCAGGTCCAACTTTGAAAGCAGAGTTTCAAAGTGTTTCGAATTATAAAAAACAACGGCTTTCTACACCGCTACAAAGAGGTTCAAGTACGTCTGAAATATGTACGACGATTAAATACTTTGTTGATACTCCAAGTGTCAGTGGGCAATTGATATGTGTTGATGGTGGACAGAATTTACAGCAAATAAAAAAAACAGAGGAAATCGATCAATAAATTAGGTAAATTTTGCAAATGACACAAAGTGACCCGAACAATTTCTCACAGGGAGAAAAGGTAGTTTCCTCTATAGTTAAAACATTGCCGAATAAACCAGGTGTATATCGAATGCTCGATGACACTGGTAGCGTACTGTACGTAGGAAAAGCAAAAAATCTAAAGAATAGAGTCTCAAGTTATTCGAGAGTGACAGGACATTCGCTTAGAATAGGCAGAATGATTTCTGCAACCAGAGATATGAATTTTTTTATAACAGAAACTGAGCTAGAGGCCCTACTGTTAGAACAGAATCTGATAAAGAAGTATAGTCCAAGATACAACGTGCTTTTAAAGGATGATAAGAGTTTTCCACAGATTGCAATTACGAAAAACAAACAGTTTCCTCAAATAACGAAATACCGCGGGAAAAAGGTGGATGGCGTAAAATATTTTGGTCCTTATGCCTCTGCCACTGCAGTTAATAATGCTATTAATTATATTCAGAAGATTTTTCAATTAAGAAATTGCCGAGATAGTAATTTTTATGGACGAAGTCGAGCATGCCTTTTGCATTATATAAATAAATGCTCGGCTCCTTGTGTCGGAAAAATTTCCGAGGAAGAATATTCAAAAACAGTGGATGAAGCAGAAAATTTTCTATTAGGTAAACATACTGAAATCAAAGATAACTTACAAAGCAATATGCTACAGGCGAGCAAAAACTTGGATTTTGAAAGAGCGGCTTTCTACCGAGACCGGATTGAATTAATAGCAAAAATTCAATCGAGTCAAAATATCAATAATTTGAATGTTAAGGACGCTGATATTATAGGTCTATTTAAATTGGGGAATGAAGTCTGTATTCAGGTATTCTTTATCCGATCATATGAGAATAGAGGAAATCACGCTTTTTTTCCTAAGACTGGGGGCGGAGCAGACGATATAGAAATTTTAGAAAATTTCATCGCCCAGTTTTATTCCACAAAAATTCCTGCGAGAGAAATACTCATATCTTACTCTTTGCGAAATAACGAATTATTAGTAAGGTTTCTCACTGAAAGAAGGAAACAAAAAGTTGTAGTTAGAACACCGGCTAGAGGAAGAGCAAAAGATCTTATAAAAACTGCTGAAAAAAATGCTAAAGAAGCATTAGAACGAAAGATAGCTATGAAGGCTTCTCAGAAATCGCTTTTTGAAGAAGTTGAAACTTGGCTAAAATTAGAAGATAAAATAAAAAAAATTGAGGTCTACGATAACTCCCACATACAAGGGAGTTTCCCTATAGGTTGTCTTGTGGCTATAAATTTGGAGGGCTATTCTAAGTCAGATTATAGAAAATATAATATTAAGGACAGCTCTATAAATCCCAAAGATGATTTGGCAATTATGGGTCATGTCTTTGAGCGAAGATTTGGAAAGGTAAAAAGCGAAAATTTAGAAGATTTTAAGAAAAACCTCCCCGATCTAATCGTTATTGATGGTGGCCGCAATCAAATGAATGCTGCCTCCGCTGTCCTCAAGAGATACAAACTAGAAATTCCGATACTAGCTATCGCTAAAGGAGAGAAAAGGAATGAAGGAAGAGAAGACTTCTACTTTAGAGATAGAATTTTTAGTTTTCCTACAAGTAGTAGTGTCCTTTTCTTTTTTCAAAGAATTCGTGACGAAGTACACCGTTTTGCTATTGGCGCTCATAGGCAGAAAAGATCTTCTGGTATCAACAAAAGTGAACTTGATGAAGTTTATGGGATAGGACCGAAGAAGAAAAAGGAATTATTGCAGCATTTTGGGTCAGCAAAGGAGGTTGGGAAGGCAAGTTTAAAGGATCTTTTGGGTGTAAAAGGAATATCGAAAAATTCAGCAGAAATTATTTTCAATCACTTTAATTCATGATACTACGGGTGGTTATGTATAGCTATATACCAAATTTTCTCACTTTTCTGAGGCTTCTTGCTGCCCCTATATTAATATTATATTTAATCATAGACCAATCCTTTTATGGTAAGTATTTTGGTTTAATAATCTTTTTCTTTATTATTCTAACCGATTTTTTTGATGGCTATTTGGCTAGAAAGTTTAATACAGAGAGTAATATTGGAAAAGTCTTTGACCCAATAGCTGATAAGATCATGGTTATTTTGCTTTTCGCTTTCTTCCTTGGCATTAACTTAGACAATCCAGAAAAATTGTTTATGTCGCTAATGCTTATACTATTAATTACTAGGGAGATCATGATATCAGGATTGCGAGAATTTGTAAGCGCCAAAAAAGCAGATCTGAGTGTTACGCAACTTGCTAGATGGAAAACGTTTTTTCAGACCGTACTAATAATCTTCTTATTTTTTGATTACATATATCTTTTCCAAGGCACTTTAATCAGTTGGTCGATAGACTTATTTTGCTTGGTTACATGTCTTTTAACATGGTATACTGGCATGCAGTACATTTTTAAAGCTTTTGACACTGCAAACAATGGGTAAGGTTAAGCTAAAATATTTTTCAAGAATTAGGGAGACAATTGGTAAGACGTCAGAGCTAGTTGAAATAAAATCAACGAATATTCAAGATTTAATAGAAGAGCTACAGGCAATGGGTGAACAATACTCAGTTTTGAAAGGAAGAGACTTTGCTGTGTATTCAGCGGTAGACCAAAATATAGTTACAGACGTTAAAACATCAATCGAAGGTGCCACAGAGATTGCTTTTTTCCCTCCTATGACCGGGGGATAAATATATGTTTAATAAGATAATCGTAGCAGTTCAAAAAAGTGATTTTGATCTAAATTCTGAATTGGAAACTCTGAAGTTGAATACTGAAAAAGCAGGAGCTGTTGTGATCTTTGTTGGGAAGGTTAGAGACCTTGACGACGATAATTTAAGATATCTAGAGATAGAATCCTTTGAGGATCTTGCGAAAAGTCAAATAAAAGAAATTTGTGATGATGCTGCAAATAAATGGGATTTAGAATTCATCCTAGTAAAACATCGGTTTGGAAGATTGAAGATTAACGATAACATTGTCCTCGTTATTACTTCCTCCAAGCATCGAAAGAATGCATATGAAGCCTCTGAGTTTATAATGGAGTATCTTAAAAGCAATGTACCATTTTGGAAAAAAGAAGTAGCAGACAAAACTCAAAAATGGGTCGAGAATTCTTAGACTTTTGATTAGCTAAAAAAACTTAGTTAAAGTTGCTAAGATCATAAAGACTGTTAGTATTAGTCCAGCTGTTCTATTTGACTTGAAAGTTTCAAGACAAACTTCACGGTTTCTTATGTCCAATTTTAATAGTTGAAACGTTAAATGGAGAGAGAAGAAAAAAATACCAGATGCAAGAATAAAAATCTGAATTGGATCATCATTCGATAAAAAATAAAAAATAGGTCCGACCGTCAAAATTATAAAAACAATGAAAATTGTTAGGTATTGCTTGGGATTTGCTTCAAATAAGATACCAGTAGATCTTATGCCTACTTCTTTATCGTCATCCAGATCCTGAAATGAGTAAATTGTGTCATAAAATATAGTCCATGCTATTGCAGAGATATACAGGCCAACACAGAAGTAATCTAACGTACCACTATTAGCAGCGTAAGCCAGCAATATACCCCAATTAAAAGAAAGGCCTAAGAAAAATTGCGGCCAGTATGTAAATCTTTTTGCGAAAGGATAAATAACAATGGTGATAAGAGATAGAAATCCTAAAATTATTGCTAAACGATTAAAAGTTACCAATATCCCAAATGCTAAACAACATTGTAGTGTCAGCCATAAAAATGCCTGATACTTTGAAACGTTCCCTGCGGGAATGGGTCTGTTTTTTGTCCGTAATACTTTTGCATCAAGCTTTGCATCCGTTATATCGTTCCAGGTACATCCTGCACCACGCATTAGAAGACCACCAATATAACAAGCAAATAATATATATAAAGAGTTGCCATTTAATAGATTTGGGTCAACATTAGTGGATAAAAAGACACCCCACCAGCAAGGAATTATCAGCAACCAAGATCCTATTGGCCTATCCAACCGACTTAACTTAAAAAAAGGACGAATACCCTTTGGGACATATAAATCTACCCAATTGTTCGATTGTGCATCTATCAACTTGTCATTAAAAAATTTATGCATTTAAGGTCATTCATGATAATTAAACTTTATGGACAAGAATATTAGTATAAGGCTATTCTGTGAAGTCACTTTAACAGTTGGTGACAGGATTAATCTAGAGACAGAGCAATCTCATTACTTAAAAAACGTAATGCGTTGTAAGATTGGTGAAAAAATTCTTGTTTTTGACAATTATACCGGCGAATACGTAGCAGAGATCGTTAATATTCACAAACGTTTTATTGATATTGAAATATTGGAAAAAACTAAACGTAGATGTATACCTGGAGATGTTTGGTTGATATTTTGTCCGCTAAAAAAGTCAAGAACAGACTTTTTGTTAGAAAAAAGCACTGAGCTCGGTGTAAGAAAATTTTTACCGACTTTAAGTGATAAAACACAAACTAAAACGATCTCACTTAATCGTTGTAGAAAAAATATTGTTGAAGCTGTAGAACAGTGTGGAGGAACTTTCATCCCAGAAATATCACCTATAAGTTCTTTATCTAAAGTTATTGAACAACAGCTCGAAGATAGAATTTTAATATTTTGTGATGAAACATTGGAAAGTAAAAGTATCAATGAGTGTTTATTGTTGGAAAGGCCACAAAAAGTTGCTGTATTAGTTGGGCCTGAGGGAGGATTTAGTCATAGTGAAAGAAAGCTATTAAGAACAAAAAAAAATATACTTCCAGTATCTTTAGGTAATAGAATACTAAGAGCAGAAACCGCGGCAGTTTCAGCCTTAACAATGTGGCATGGTATGGCAGGAGATTGGCTCAAAAAAGTGGATCATCAAAATAATGAAAACTGAGGAACGCACAGACTTTTTGGACCGAGATCAATTAAGACTTTATTTTGAGCAAGGGTGTAAACCTTATTCGGAATGGGGGATAGGATCGGAGTATGAAAACTTTATTTTTGACACAGATCTAAAGAGACCTGTTGGATATGAGGGGACTAAGTCTATTTCAAAAGTTTTTGATGTGTTGATAAAAAAATTCGGCTGGGCACCATTATTTGAGAAATCAAAAATTGTTGGCCTTGAGAAGGACAAAGCAAATATAAGTTTGGAGCCAGGAGGACAGTTTGAGCTATCAGGTGCTATAAAAAAAACTATTCATGAAGTTGACCAGGAAATGAAATCTTTCATGCAAAATATGAAAGTTGTCTGTGAAGAATTAGGCTTGGGATTGTTTTCAATTGGTGCTGCACCCAATTGGGAGAGGGGCGACATGCCCATAATGCCAAAAAATAGATACAAAAAAATAATGATGCCTTACATGAAAACAGTTGGAACTCAAGGTTTAGATATGATGTTGAGAACTTGTACCATACAAGTGAATCTTGATTACTCTTCGGAAGCGGATATGGCAAAAAAGCTTAGAGTCGCTGCATGCATACAACCCCTTGCAACCGCTTTATTTGCGTCTTCCCCCATGTTTGAAGGTAAAAATACTGGTTATCAGAGCTGGAGAGCACAGATATGGAAGAATACAGATAGTGATAGAACAGGCATTCCAAAATTTATTTTTGATGATGATCTGAGTTTTGATAGTTGGATTGAATATGCGTTGGACGTACCTATGTATTTCATAAAGAGAGAGGGAGATTATGTGAATCTGTCTGGGGAGTCTTTTCGAATGTTTATGCAAGGTCAGTTGAAATCCTTACCAAATCACAGAGCTACCTATTCTGATTGGATTGATCATCTGACGACAATTTTCACAGACGTTCGTTTAAAAAATTTCATTGAAATGAGAGGTGCGGATGGAGGGCCGAGCCAAAATGTAACAGCATTAGCCGCAATGTGGGTCGGGCTACTATATGATAGCGAGTCACTGGACAATGTTTATAATTTAGTTAAAGCTCTTGATTGGCAGTCAGTCAATGAGTTAAGCATTGATGTTTGTAAACATGGTATGAACGCGAAAATTATTGATAAGACTTTATGGGAATTTGGTAATGAAGTTCTTAACATAGCACAAAGTGGACTACAAAATCGAGGCTCAGCTTACGATATTAAAGATGAAACTTTATTTTTAATGCCATTATTAGAACGAGTGTCTAAAAAACAATCTCTTTCAAGTCAATTAGTGAATAAATTTGACAGCAAATGGAAGAAGAATTTTTCTACTTTTTATGATGATTTTAATTTTTATCACGGCCTTCGAAACTAAGTTCCTCTTTCTTTAAAAGACGCTTAATATTTTCTGAGTGTTTGAATAAAATAAATGTAGTTAAAACAAGTGCTGATAAGTTTACAGGTAAATTATCATAAAATAATAATAGAAAAAAGTTCGATAAAACTATAGCGCTTATTCCTGCAATTGAAGACTTTCTTGTTAAATAAAATATCGTTATCCATGTCAATAAAGTCAAGCCACCAACGACAGAGCTGTAAGATAATAGTGCTCCCAAAAAGGTTGCTACCCCTTTCCCACCTTTAAATAGTAAATAAATAGGAAAAATATGTCCAAAAACTACTGCCAGTATAGCTAGGTAAATTAGATCTGTTTCGATGTATGATGCAATTAAGACCCCAAAAAACCCTTTAAACATATCAAAAAAAAGGGTAAAAGCTGCTGCTTTTTTGTTTCCACTCCGGAGAATGTTAGTAGCACCAATATTTTTTGAACCAAATGTTCGGGGATCTTGAATTTTAAAAAAAAACTTTCCAACCAAACCAAATGGTATTGATCCTATAAGATAAGTTACAATAATAATGACAAAAACCGACATCACAATATCATACTTCAAACGAATTTTTTTTAAAAATAATTTCGCCCTCGACCATTGTTAATAAGTTTTCACCTTGTAAATTAAAGCCATCAAAAGGAGTATTTTGCGATTTTGACCGAAACTCGAATCGATCGATTTTCACAGGTTTATCTGGGTCAAAAATGATAATGTCCGCTGGAAGACCTTCGTCTAGACACCCCAAACTCTTCTTAATAATATTTGCTGGGTTTAAAGCTAATAATCGAAAAAGCTGATTAAGACTTAATATCTTATTGTGATATAACGAAAGAGATGCAGGTAATATTGTTTCAAGACCTACGGCACCCGGCGCGGCCTCTTCAAAAGGGAGCCTTTTGCTTTCCTCATCTTGAGGTGTATGCATGGAGCAAATATTATCAATCAGTCCTTCTCGTATTGCTTCCGTCAAAGCCTCTCTGTCAGCGTTACTTCTCAACGGTGGTTTTAATTTAAAAAACGTTCTATAGTTTCCTATATCAAGTTCATTGAATAAAAGATGGTGAATAGAAGTTCCAGCCGTTATACGGTTGTTGGTCGCTTTTATATCTCTTAGTACATCTAATCCGATTTTTGTTGTAACTTGGTCTGCGTGATAACGGATGTTTAAATTACTGATCAGCGCTGTATCGCGTTCTATTCCAATCTTTTCTGCAAAATCAGGGCTGGATGAAAGTCCTTTAATTGATGCAAAAACTCCGTTCGTAGCTGAGGTATTTTTTGTTAAAAAATAGTCTTGAGGATGTCCTATGATGAGGGTGTTAAAATCAGAGGCATATTTCAAAATTTGGTGAAAAATTTTTGTATTGGGGATCGAGTTAAAGCCATCAGTAAATGCAACAGCACCGCCATCATGAAGGAAGCCAATTTCTGTCATCTTTTTACCATTATTTCTTTTTGTTAAAGATGCAGTAGGAAATATTCTAACCTTACTAGCTTCTTTACCTCTATTTTTAAAAAATTCTAGTAGTTCTGGATTATCTATTGAAGGCTTTGTATCTGGACGGGTTACTAAACTAGTGACACCTCCAGTGGCAGCAGCACTGCTAGCTGATCTGAAGCTTTCCTTATGTTTCTCTCCAGGCTCGCATACCTTAACCCCAATATCTACGATACCAGGTGCTAAACACATTCCCTTGCAATCAATTACCTTACCTTTAATGCCATCATTTTTCTTTTCTATTAAACCACCATTTATTGTTAAAGTTCCTGCTGTTTCTATTTCTACTTTAGGATCAATTAATCTAGCATTTATAAATGTAATTTGTTTTTCCATATTAATTTTTCCTATCAACTAATAGGTGAAGAACGGCCATTCTCAATGCAACACCAATTTCTACCTGTTCTTGGATAACACTTCTATTTAGGTCGTCAGCAATAATTCCATCAATTTCAACCCCTCTGTTCATAGGACCAGGATGCATAACTATTGCATCACTTTTTGCTAGCAAAAGTTTCTGATTATCAAGACCAAAGCGATTGAAATACTCGCGCCTTGAAGGAATAAAACCACCCTTCATTCGTTCTTTTTGCAATCTAAGCATCATTATTACATCAGCATTCCTAACACCATCTTCCATACGATTATATATTTCTAGACCCATATCCTTAAATGAGTTTGGTAACAGGTTGCTAGGACCGATCAGTCGCACTTGGTTATTATATTTACATAAAAGGGCTATATTTGATCGAGCTACACGGCTATGGCTTATATCTCCGCAAATAGCAATTATTAAGCCTTCTTTTTTTTTCTTTCTGTGCTTTATTGTCAAAAAATCTAGCAGTGCCTGTGTTGGGTGTTCGTGACTGCCATCTCCAGCATTAAGAACCGAGCAATTAACTTTTTCTGACAAGAGATTCACAGCACCTGAAGAAGAATGTCTTACAATGAGCAAATCGGGTCTCATCGCATTCAAAGTTAAAGCAGTATCGATGAGTGTCTCTCCCTTTTGTATAGAACTAGTTGCAATCCTTATGTCTTGAACTATTCCACCCAATTTTTTTCCAGCTAATTCAAAGCTTGCAAGCGTCCTAGTTGAGTTTTCAAAAAAAACATTAATTTGAGTAAAAGATTGTAGATGATGTTTTTGCTCAACTTTATTCTTATTTTTCTGAAGGTAATATTCAGCAAGAGCAAAGATCTCTTCTATGTCACTTCTGCTTAGATCATCTATTTGAATTAAATGCTTTGTCTGCAAAAATCTTTCCGCCTAACAATAAAATGATTAGATAAAGATTTAAGTACCAGATAAAATTTCTAAAACAATGATAAAATTGCAAAGCTAAATGAGAAGTGATTTTGAACAACTTTTATGGTTATACTCAATGGGTGTTGAGGATGTTGCAACCCGTAAGCCACAAAATTATTTCAATGTTCAACTCGAGAAGAAAATTTACGATTCGGCTTATCAAGATGGTCCCTTATTAAAAAAAAATGAAGAAAATGGGGTTTCAGACAGCGAAAGCTTTTTAAATGAAGTTTACAAAAAAGATATTAACGCAATTGAGAGTGTTGGCTCTTTGGAGGCATATTGGCGAGATTCTTTGATAGATAACTTCAATATCAAGAGATTCTGGGGATATAATAAACTAAAACAGATAAATAAGCTAAATATCTTGATTATTCATGAACCCCCTAATAGAAGCGATTTTGCTAAGTATCGTTTCCTTGATGGCAAAAAGAGGAATTTAATCAACAATATTATATTCAGTATTTTATCGGGTGAGAGCGAAAGAGAAGTGCAAAATATTTTTGTTCCTATATTACCAATTCCCTTAAACAAGGCGATAGAATTCAAAAATCTTCAATCTTTTCATTTACTGTTCTTGCAGAGGTTAAAGCATATAATAAAACCTTCCCTGACTATTCTAATTGGTGACAAAGCAATCTCTCTTATATCAGAGGGGTTGGGAGCAAATGAGGATGAAGCTATGAAAGAAAATCAGTATTTTTCAATTCCTGAGCTCGAGTATATGATGAGTGT
>CACBBC010000016.1 GCA_902537415.1 uncultured Alphaproteobacteria bacterium
GGTTTCCTCTCAGAAATGGCTTATCACCAAAAAAATCATAAAGATGAGAGAGAAAAACCGTGTCAGCAAGTATGTCATTTTTTCGTCGATCTGCATACCTTTCTCTTCTGAAAATTTTAGCAGGCTCAACTTTATTTTCGCGCCGTATAGTAAAGTGCACCTTTGTTTGCTTTATTCCCGATGGAAATCCCCTATGCTTAAAAATTTTATACCTCGTTATAGTGGAATATTGTCATGTTTTTTTTGTGGGTTTGATAATTTTTTATTCCTTAGGCTGGCGAACGCTCTCGCAATTCTACGCCGTGTATTTCTTGGCATAATAACCTCATCTATAAATCCCTTTTCAGCCGCAACAAAAGGGTTGGCAAATCTCTCTTCATAAACTTTTCTATGGTTTTCTAGCTTTCCACTATCGCCAAGATCCGCTCTATGTATTATTTCAACAGCACCCTTTGCCCCCATAACTGCAATTTCAGCAGTTGGCCAAGCATAATTGAAATCACCTCTGAGGTGCTTAGATGCCATAACATCGTATGCTCCACCGTATGCTTTTCTTGTTATAACAGTAACTTTAGGCACTGTAGCTTCTGCGTAAGCGAATAAAAGTTTAGCGCCATGCTTAATTACACCGCCATATTCCTGAGAGGTACCAGGCAGAAATCCTGGAACGTCTACGAAAGTTAAGATTGGTATCTCAAATGCATCACAGAAGCGAACAAATCGGGCAGCTTTACGAGAACTATCTATATCAAGACAGCCTGCTAGCACCATAGGTTGATTTGCTACAACTCCTACAGTTGACCCGTTCACCCTAATGAAACCAACTAGAATGTTCTTAGCAAATTCCTTCTGAATTTCAAAGAAGTCATTTTCATCAGCTATTTTAATTATCAATTCCTTCATATCATATGGAGTGTTGGGGTTTTCAGGAACTAATGTATCCAGGGAATTTTCTGATCGGTTTATAGAGTCGTATACTTCTACAGTAGGGCTCTTGTCAGTATTATTAAGTGGAATAAAGTCGAAAAATCTTCTCACTTGTTTAAGCACAATGATATCGTTGTCATATGCCGCATCAGCAACACTTGATTTGCTGGTATGCGTCTTTGCTCCGCCAAGTTCTTCTGCAGTTACCACCTCATTTGTAACAGCTTTGACTACATCTGGACCAGTGACAAACATGTAGCTTGAATTTTTTACCATGAAAATAAAATCAGTCATAGCAGGCGAATAAACTGCTCCACCAGCACAAGGTCCCATAATTACGCTTATTTGCGGCACAACACCGGAAGCCAAAGTATTTCTTTTGAACACCTCCGCATATCCAGCGAGAGAAGCCACACCCTCTTGTATTCTTGCACCACCGCTATCATTCAATCCAATCACTGGCGCCCTGTTTTGAACGGCCATATCCATAATCTTACAAATCTTTTTTGCATGACTTTCTGATAAAGATCCACCTAAAACAGTAAAATCTTGACTGAAAACATATACCAATCTACCGTTGATCGTTCCCCACCCAGTGATTACCCCGTCACCCGGGATTTTTTGAGTTTCCATACCAAAATCAGTACAATTATGAGTTACAAACATATCAAATTCTTCGAATGAATTACGATCAAGCAAAACCTCTAAGCGTTCCCTAGCTGTAAGTTTTCCTTTCTCATGCTGTGCTTCTACTCGTTTCTTTCCCCCACCAAGTCGTGCCTCTTCCCTACGTTTCTCAAGTTGCTGTAAAATGTTTTCCATAATTGTCCTTACACGATAATATTTTTAACTTGAAAGAGCTTCAAGGTCTTCATCTGAAGCCTCAAAGTTGCTAGTAACAGATCTCACGTCATCATCGTCTTCCAAGGCTTCGATCAATTTGGCTACTTTTTGTAATTGCTCGATACCTATTTTAATTGGTTCTTTGGCTTTCCATATTATCTTACTGCTTATATCTTCAAAATGACATTTCTCCATAAAGTTAGCAATGGTGTTTAATTCTTCTGTAGAACAATAAATAAATGCCCTTTGATCATAAAACTCAACATCGTCTGCCCCTGCGTCTATTGCTTTTTCAAAAACTTCATCTTCACTTTGTGCCTTGAGATCGAATGCGATTAACCCACATTGATCAAATAAGAATCCCACAGACCCACTTTCACCGAGGTTCCCACCATACTTAGAAAATAAAGAGCGCACATTAGACGCTGTTCTATTTCTGTTGTCAGTTAATGCTTCCACTATCACTGCAATGCCGCCAGAGGCATAGCCTTCGTATCGAATCTCATCCATATTTTCAAAATCTGAACTTTGAGACTTTTTAATTGCCCGATCTATAACATCTTTCGGCACAGAGTTCGATTTTGCCTCTCTTACTGCTAAACGTAATCTAGGGTTTTTTTCTGGATCAGCATCGCCCATTTTTGCTGCAACCGTTATCTCCTTGGACAACTTGGAGAACAACTTAGATCTGGCCGCGTCTTGTCGACCCTTTCTATGCTGAATATTTGCCCATTTACTATGACCGGCCATGTAAGTTTCTACCATAAAAATTTTTCATAAAACAACAAAAAAAACTATTATTCGTTATTATGCTGAGCGTCCTAAAACTCCGCCGATCCTAATTGCTTTTATCTTTTTTGCCTTACCGTTTTTATTCAAATCCACTGTTACTCCGCACAGAGTGGCCTCTCCATTTGCCGGCGTAAATCTTCCACTAATTTGATTTTTCAAAAATCTCCGCATTGGTTCGGCTTTATCCATACCAATGATACTATTATAGTCACCAGACATTCCTGCATCAGACTGAAATGCCGTTCCATTTTCTAAAATTCTTGTGTCCCCTGTAGGCACATGTGTATGAGTACCAATTACTAAACTTGCTTTGCCATCACAAAAATGGCCCACGGCCATTTTCTCGGAGGTTGCCTCTGCATGTACATCTACAATTATACAATCCACATTTAGGCCAAGCTTATATTGAGAAAGTATATCTTCCAAGAATGGAAATGGGTCCAAGAATTTTTTTTTCATAAAAACACGTCCCAAAACCTGCAACACAAGTATTTTCTTATCATTTACCGAAAAAATTTGCCAGCCTTGCCCAGGACAATCATCTGAATAATTAATTGGTCTAACTATTTGTTTTGTGTGTGCTAATAAAGGTATTATTTCTTTATTGTCATAGGCATGATCTCCTAGAGTGATGCAATCGACAGAAGCATTCAACAAATCTTCTGCGTGGTTTGCAGATAGCCCTGCTCCAGAAGTTGCATTTTCTGCGTTCACGACAACAAAATCAATTTTTTCAGAAGAAACGAATTGATGAAGACTACTCTCTATTTTTTGCCTTCCTGTTTTCCCAACAATATCACCAAAAAAAGCTACTTTCATGTTCTAGGTTTCTTCATTTAAAATTGTTGGAAATAATCCATTCCTCTTTCAGTTAAAACTGCGTCTAGAGGAACATCATGAACCTCTGATGGTAGATCGTGATAACTTTTTTGCCCTGAAAACGCAAGTCCGATATATTTTACTCGCTTATTTCTTCTTAAATATTTTATTGTTCTATCGTAGAAGCCTCCACCATAACCTAGCCTCATTCCCTTAGAATCATAAGCTAGAAGAGGACAAATGATTAGATCAGGAATTAAAGTCTGATCATTATCAGGTACAGATATTCCATAATGTCCAACAACCATTTCCTCTCCTGGACGCCAAGGTTTGAATATTAAAGGTTGTTTTTTATTTACAACCATTGGCAAGCAAACGGTTTTGTTTTTCATATCAAGATACTGTATCAACGAAAGGGGAATTATTTCGCTATTTATGGGATGATATAAAGCTACAACAAGATCAGACTTTTGACTCGAAATCCATTCATGGAAAAAGTGTGTAATTCTTTTGGCATATTCCTCGTAGTGCAAAGCTTCATAGATTTTCCTTCTTTTACTAATCGCAATTTTTCTATGTTGTACTTTATCGATTTCAAACAACAAACCACCTCTATAAAAAGGTGAGAACCAGCAAAACCGTATTTTTTTATCCTCGAGAGCCTGAATTAACAGGTGGGCATCGGGTATCAGAGGCCACGACCTTGACAGAGCCAACTCCCTTTCGAGATTTTAAGGCCACTAGGATTAAACTTTTACAAGAACGCCAGAACTCACAAACACGACCATATATAATCTAAAAAAATTTTAAACAAGTTTTTAAACTAGCAGTTTTTATTGTACAGATAGGCCTTTAATGTAGAATAACACATGTATATCTAGCCAGCACAATAATATTCTAAAATAACTTTGTGTCTTTCAAAAAAAGCTGTTATTAAGTTCTTTTTTAACTTACTAATTACGGATATAAGTTATGCCGATGTAGCTCAGTTGGTTAGAGCACTAGATTGTGGATCTAGGGGTCGTTGGTTCGAATCCAACCATCGGTACCAATCTCGAAAAACAAGTAAAAAATATGGTCAAAATAAATGGAAATGAAATAAGAAAAGGAAATGTTATCGAGCATAAGAATGGTTTATGGATTGCAGTGAAAACATCTCATGTTAAGCCAGGTAAAGGTGGCGCTTTTGCTCAGGTAGAATTAAAAAACATTAGAACAAACTCTAAATTAAATGAACGGTTCCGGTCAGCTGATAAGATTGAAAGAGTAAGACTTGAACAAAAGGACTACCAATTCTTATATAAAAGTGATGTAGACTTTATATTTATGGATAATAAAACTTTCGAACAAATCACAATCAAGGAAGATGCCTTAAACGTCATCTCCAATTTTCTCACAGAAGGATTAGTAGTTCAAATTGAATTTTTTGAAAATGAAGCTTTAAACGTTTCATTGCCTGAAAAATTGTCTTGTGTTGTAAAAGACACTGAACCTACAATTAAGGGACAAACTGCTGCAAACAGCTCTAAACCAGCAATCCTCGATAACGGTTTGCGAATTATGGTTCCTCAATTTATTGCTGAAGGGGAATCAATAATAGTTTCTACTGAAACATGCGAATATCTTGAGAGATCTTAAGCACACCCAAAGGCGTTTTATGCAAAACAATACTGCCAATTTAAACATAATGATAAAAGCTGCTAGGAAAGCCTCTAAATCACTTATTAGAGATTTTAACGAAATCGAAAAGCTTCAGGTTGTATCAAAAAAAGCAGGTGACTTCGTATCAAAAGCTGATTTGAGAGCAGAAAAGATTATCAAAGAGGAATTACTTTCTGCGCGACCAAGTTACGGCTGGTGCGCTGAAGAAAGTCAGGAAATAGATGGAGAGGACCCTACGAGGAGATGGATAGTGGACCCATTAGATGGAACAACCAATTTTTTGCATGGCATTCCTCATTGGGCTATATCTATCGCTCTGGAGCACAAAAAGGAAATCGTTGCAGGAATAATTTATGATCCTATTAAAGATGAATTGTTTTCTGCGCAGAAGGGCGGTGGGTCTTGGTTGAATGAACAAAGATTAAGAGTATCTAACAGAACTACGTTCCAGGAAATGTTGTTTTCTACAGGTATTCCTTTCGGTCAAAATGATAATCTACAAAATTCTCTTTCATCTATTGGTACTCTTATGCCTAGTTGCTCAGGGATAAGAAGAAATGGTGCAGCTGCTTTGGATTTAGCATACGTTGCTGCTGGCAGATTTGATGGTTTTTGGGAACAAAACTTATCTCCCTGGGATATGGCAGCGGGAATAATTCTTGTGAAAGAGGCAGGAGGGATTTTAGAAAGTATAGAAACAGATCAATCCCCCTTGGAAACCGGAAATATTATTTGCTCAAATAATCAGGAGACTGTCTTTAAAAAATTTTCTGAAATTATTAGATCTTCAATCCACTAGAGTTAGTGGTTGCCCAAAAACAGTTAATTTCTCCTCTTTGAAATCTTCCTTAATTTTAATCAAACAGTAATTATTAGAAATACTGTATATTTCTCCCACAACCTTGCCATTAAAATAAATTTTTTTGTCCATCTTGTTTTCAGGAATGGTTGGAATACGTCCACAATAAAGTTTATTTTTTAACTTCGCCTTATGTTTCATTCGTGCAGTCACTTCTTGGCCTATATAACAACCTTTTTTGAAGTCCACGCCTTTAATTTTTTCAAAGTTCAACTCTAAAATATATGATTTCTCAGGGATCAATTCTATCCCTGTTTCCGGAATAAGGCTCTTTATTCTATTAGTCTCAAACTCCTCAAACCCTCTTCTCTCATTTGCAAACTCCTCCTTGAAATCATAACAACGCCAGCCCAGCATATTTGCTCTTGGGTCAGCAAAAGAACAGGTTTCTTGCGGCACAGAACTAAGCACAACCTGACATGCTATATCAAAAATAGTCACATCAGAATTGAGTTTATAAAATTCTAGAAATTTTTTGAATGCTACAGCTCTAGACTGATGGATATCGATAAAAATTTCCTTATTACCCAAAGAAAAAACAAAAAAATCAAACAAATATTTGCCTTGGGGAGACAAAATCGCAGTGTAAACAATACCCTCTTTCGATACTTTCTCAATATTGTTCGTAGTTAGTGCTTGTAGAAAATCAATTTTATCCTCTCCTTCTATGGCTAGAGTGGCTCTATTTTTGTCAACAAAGAAAAAATCAGTAACACCCGTTTTAATCATCGTTTTTCTTTTCTACTTGTGATTTGAATAAATTGGAATAAAGAGAATTCTCCAGCAATAACTTACTATGCTTACCCTGTCCCACAATTTTTCCATTGTCCAAAACCAGTACTTTGTCGCTATCAACTATAGTAGATAATCTATGTGCTATTGTAATTGTAGTTGAATGCTTTGCAAGATTACTAAGGGATTTTTGAATCAACTCCTCTGACTTACTGTCCAAAGCCGAGGTTGGCTCATCTAAAAGAAGAAGGGGACTGTTCCTCAGGAAGGCACGGGCTATAGATATTCTTTGGCGTTGCCCTCCTGATAGAGTTGATCCTCTTGGGCCAACAACTGTGTTTAAACCATCTTTTAACTCATTAGTAAATTCGTCAACATAAGCCATTTTAGCTGCCTCTCTGATTTCTCCGTCAGAAGCTGTTGGCTTTCCAAATCTAATATTTTCTAGTATTGTTTCGTCAAACACCATCCCATCTTGACGTACAACAGAAATAAGGGAACGCAGATCCTTTAAGCAGAGCGCTTTAATATTAATTCCGTTAAGCTTTATAAGCCCACTACTTGGGTCTATCAACCTTGTAATAAGATTAAACAAAGTTGTTTTTCCGCTACCAGAATAGCCAACAACCGCATTTGATGTGCCCTCTTCAATCCCAAAAGTTATATTTTCAAGAACTTTTTTATCTTCATAAGAAAAGTGTACCCTATCGAACTCAACTCCTATCTTATCAAATTTTTTTTCGACGCTGGACAATTTTGGAAAAACTATTCTCGATTTTTCCTCAAAAATTTTAAATACACGTTCTAAGCTAGCCATGGCAACCTGAATATTACCTGAGACATTACTCAATCTTCTGAGAGGTTCAAAGATTAATGCCATAGCAGTGAAAAAACTCATGAACTCTCCTATAGTCTTTGACCCTGATGTGATATCGATAGCTCCAAAAACCATCACAGCTAAGAACCCGATTGCTGCTATGACATCAATCATGGCTGGGATACCCGCCATTCCAGCCTCGAGTCGAAGCCTTACTTTATGCGTAAGCTGAAGGATATCAAAAAATTTGTTGCGTTCACGCCCCTCAGCTCGGTTAAGCTTAATATCCGTTATGCCGTGGAATATCTCATCCAATCGTACGTTCGCTTTCGACTCATAGTCCCTATTTTCTCCTGCTCTGGATCTGACTAAGCCTTGTAGAAGCAAAATTGGTAAAACTAAAAATGGGAGGCCCAGAAAGGCAATTAACGACCATTTCCAATCAATAAAAAAAACGACAGCAAGCAAAGAGATTAATGAAAATCCGTCTCTTCCAACTGTCATAAATGCTTCTGCAACTGACTCAGATAAAGCTTTGCTGTCAGCTCTTACCCTATCCATAAGAATACCTGGTGAGTTTTTTTGATGGAACCCAACATCCATATTTAAAAGATGTGATACCATTCGATCCTGAATAACTTTAATAATTTTCTGAGAGACATTTACTGTCAAAAGCCTGTGAACGAATCCTGCTATGGCCCTAATTGAAAAAATGGAAAAGATTACGACTGCTACAAATAGGATGCTCGATGTATCTTTAGAAACCAAAACATAATCAAATAAAAATTTAATTGAATAAGAAAGCAGCCCCAACATCGATCCTTCTATTGACATAAAAATCAATGCTATAAATAGAAGAGCGAAATGCTCTCTTACGTATAAACTCCAGAACCATTTAAAAAGAGGCTTTTTGTCATCTTCAATATTCATACTAATAATTTTATCTAGGAATTTTGAACCAATGGGAATTTTTTCTAAAATCAACGTACCTTTGTGTCATCTCTTCTCTATGGTAACGTGTCTCTGCCCAATCCAGAAAGTCAATCCTGTCTTTTTTGAAAGCATGCCTATATTCCATAAGCATAAAGTCTAAAATGCCCGCCGTCCAACCGCCTAGGTGTAAAAACTTAAAGGAAAGTTGCTTTTGAGCTATTTCCACGGGTGTGTTTAGAACCAATAAGAAATAAAGAGCTGAGCCTAAACCTGCTCGATCTGATCCCGACTTACAGTGCATCAAAAATGGTTTTTTTATCTTCTTAAAAACTTCATTTATTTCGAAAATTTTTTCTTTTTCAGGTAATTTAGATGAGTACAACCTTATATTAATCAAGTTTATCCCAACCTCCTCACATATATTTTTTTCAATAAAAAAAGCTCCTTGATTAGACTCTCCTCTAAAATTAATAATTGACCGAATACCTTTTTCTTTTTGCCACTCCACTATCCGCTTCTCAGAGGGCTGATTAGATCTGAATACTCCGGGAGCTATTTCAAAATTGTTATGGTAAAGGATCCTAAGAAACTCATGATCTATCCAAAAAGCATGTTTTTCGGCAGACTTCTTATTTGAGGAAGAGAAAGTTTTTTCTAAATCACTTCTCCAGTTTTCATCAAACTTTTCAAACTTTTGCTTTAATTGAAACAATATGCTCATCCTTTTCCGCGATTAGTATTACAACACTTCCAAACCAGCAAGACTTTTTGATTGCAAATAGCTATAACATTTGTTTATAGGTTACATTAACAATCAAGATTGGTGAAATAATAATGAAAGTTTCTAACGGACGCATACACAGAGCTCTTCCCGGACCATCAATAATACCAGATAAGGTACTTCAAGCTATGCAAAGACCTGCTCCCAACATATACGGAGGCGAGCTCGAAGAGATTACTATGAGCATATTATCGGATATTTCTAAATTAGCTGGTAGCAAAGGCAGAGTAGCGCTGTATATATCAAATGGTCATGGGGTGTGGGAAGCGGCCTTAACAAATCTCTTTAATGAAGATGACAAAATTCTAACTATTTCAAATGGTGTTTTTGGCAAGCACTGGGGTAATATTGCTTCAAAGCTGGGGATAGAGGTAGTTCATTTAGAATACGGAATGGATATGGCTTTTGAATTCAATGACCTCGAAAAAGCTCTTTCCGAGGATAAAGATAAAAAGATTAAAGGTATTTTGGTTGTTCAAACAGACACCGCTTCTTCTATGCTTTTAAACATAGAAGAAATAAGTAAATTAAAACAAAGTTTGGATCATCCAGCCTTGTTATTAGTAGACAGTATTGCATGTTTTGGATGTGATGATATGAAAATGGATGAATGGGGTGTTGATCTACTTTTAACAGCATCCCAAAAAGGTCTGATGACTCCGCCTGGCTTAGGATATCTAGTGATAGGAGAGAGAGCTGAGATCCAAGCAAAAAAAGTCACAAAAAAATCAGCTTACTGGGATTGGGGTCCTAGACTTGATCCAACAAATTTTTATGAAATTTATTTCGGAACTGCGCCAACACACTTACTATTTGCTCAAAAGGCAGCACTAGAGATTATGAACGAAGAAGGTAAAGATAGCATTATCAAGAGGCATGAAATTTTAGCTAATACAGTCTGGAAAGCCGTTGATATATGGAGTCAAGAAGAAGTGTTGAAATTTAATGTTCCTAATAAAGAAAATAGATCTCACGCTGTTACCACACTTGTTGCAAAAAACTATGATCTTCTGCCATTTAAAAACTGGGTGGAGAAAAATACTGGGGTTGAATTGGGGATTGGATTAGGATTTGAGGGTCCAGAGTACTTTGATGGCAATTCTGCGTTCAGAATTGCACATATGGGCCACCTTAATCCTCACATGCTTCTTGGGGTTTTAGCCTCTTTAGAAATGGGTCTTATAGCAGCTAATATACCATTTAAAAAGGGTGGCCTAGAAAATGCCATTGGCTACTTAGCAAACTCTATAAATTATGAGAGTTAAAGATTCTTAATTATCCTATTCATTGCATCATCTAAGACCGTTAAATCGTTATTTGTGCCTGCGGTTATTCTTATAAACGAATTTAGAGGCTTGACACTTGGCATGCGGACAAAAATCTTTTCTTGAATTAAACTGTTCATTAACTTTGCCGCAAAGTTACCATCACCACCACTATTTATCGGCACAAAGTTTGTTCTTGAAACTAATGAGTTAAACCCAAATTTCATGAAGATGGAGGAAATATCTTTTTTTGATTTGTCAACTTTTTTCAAAACAACCTGTAAATACTCCTGATCCTCCAATGCTATTTTGGCAGCGATTTGACCAAGTCTGTTTACTCCGAAGTGATTTCTTACTTTATTAAACGCCTCAACCAATTTCTTATTTCCAATTCCGTAGCCTATCCTTAACCCGGCCAAGCCATAGGCCTTAGAAAAAGTTCTAAATCTAATAACGTTTTCCCGTTCTATGTCAATCGGAGCTAATTCATTCACATCTACAAAGTCTGAGTATGCTTCGTCGAGACAAAGTATTGTTTTGTCAGGTATATTATCTATTAAATCTTGTATTCTTTCTTTACAGTGAAAAGTTCCCATTGGATTATCTGGGTTAGATAAATACAAAATTTTCGCTTTGCTTTTCTTTGTAGCACTTAGCAACGCGTCAAGATCCTCATAATTATTATTGTAAGGAACAAGAGACATATTGCCTCCAAAGCCATCCACATGATATTTAAAAGTTGGGTAAGCGCCAAGGGAAGAAACAACCTTATCGCCTGGTTCAATAAAAAGCCTCACTAGGTTTCCCAAAAGACCATCAATACCTTCCCCCACCGTAAAGCTGTCTCTAGGCATCTTATAGAACTCTGATAATGTCTGTAAAAGGTCAAAACTCTCAGGATCTCCATATTTCCAGACATTTTCAGCTTGAGCCGTTATCGCATTAATAACTCTTTCAGAGGGACCGAACACACTCTCGTTAGCGCCCATCCTAGCATCGAAACTGAATTTATTTTCTCTCTCTTGACTTTCTGGCCCTACGAAAGGTACCGATACAGGTAAGTCATTAGCTATCTTAGTAAACTTAGGCTTCAATTGTTAATTTTCTCCAATCCTTTTAACAAGGATTTCTGTTTGTTTAATTTTGACTTAAGATCTTCATGATCAGACTCAAATTTTTCTATAACGGTTTTTGGAGCTTTATCTCTAAAGTTTTTATTTTTTAGTTTTTCTGACAATTTTATATAATCACTCTCTAACTTTTTTAACGTTGCATTTACTCTCTCTTTTTCAAGTTCTAAATTAAAATCTGATTGAACAGACACAAAGGCCTCTATCTTACCTCCTGAAATTGCCAAAGCGTTTTCGGGTTTTCTTTGAACTTGCTTGATTTCTAATAGCCTGGCTAACTTGCAAATAATTTTTTCATTCTCCTTAATATAACTATACTGCTTGGCCTCCAGATCAACCACGAATAAATCTGTTTTTCCACCTGAAAGTAAATTAAAATCTGACTTGGTAGATCTTATATCCTCAATAAAAGATATAACATTTTCTATTTTATTAACCTGATTTTTGTCTATCGAGTTAACACTTATTGTAGGCCAATTACTGTTAGATAAGAGTCCTTTATCCTTTCTAAAATGCTCCCAAAGCTCCTCAGTGACAAAGGGCATTATAGGATGAAGCATCTTCAAGCACGCTACAAAAACCCAGGACAATGTTTTTCGTGTTTCTTGAACGGTATTTTCATCTTCATTGTTTAAAAGAGATTTGGAGAACTCAATATACCAATCACAGAAAACACCCCACGTGTGATTGTAAAGGTTATTAGCGATATCGTTAAACCGAAATCTTTCATAGCTTTGATTAACTGAGCTCAAAATATCTTGAGTTTTACCTATTATCCATTTATTTGGTGGTGCCTCGACACTTGAAATATCAAACTCATCATCAAAATGACAACCATTCATTTCCAAGTATTTTGCTGCATTCCAAATCTTGGTAACGAAATTTCTATATCCCTCAATTCTTGATTCCGATAATTTTAAATCTCGTCCGGTAACTGCCATAGCTGTTAAGGTAAACCTGAGGGGATCAGCTCCATATTTATCAATTAGGTCTAGCGGATCAAGCACATTACCCAGAGATTTGGACATTTTTTTTCCATGCTCGTCTCTTACCAAAGCATGAACATAGACTTTTTTGAAGGGAATTTGTCTTACGGTTGCAAGTTGCATCATTATCATTCTTGCAACCCAGAAAAAAATAATATCGAAACCCGTTACCAAAACACTTGTGGGATAGTATCTTTCCATAAAGCCTTTTTCATCAGGCCATCCAAGCGTTCCGATAGGCCAGATGCCTGAAGAAAACCAAGTATCAAGCACATCTTGATCTTGAGATATATTGCTATGTCCTGCCAATTTTTTGGCTTCTTCAAAACTTTCTGCACAGTATTCATTTCCTTCATCATCATACCAGACTGGTATCTGGTGCCCCCACCACAATTGCCTGGAAATACACCAGGGCTCAATATTTTCTAGCCAGTTGAAATAAACTTTTTTGTCTCGTTCTGGGATAATTTCTATTTTATTCTTCCTAACAACATCAATAGCTTCTTTAACAATTTTTTTCGAGTCAACAAACCACTGGGTAGTTAAAAAAGGCTCAACTACTACTTTTGATCTATCACCATGTGGGACAAAGTGCACGTCTTCCTTCTCAGCTTCAAAAGAACCTTTTTCTTTCAGTAATCGTAAGATTTTCTTTCTTGCCTCAAATCTTTCAAGTCCATTTAATTGGTAAATATCTACAGACGGCTTAATTTCATTTGCAAAATCTTCATTATCTTTAATTTTAATATTTGCACTGGTATCAAAAATATTGATCGCTTTTAAATTATGCCTTTCTCCAACCTCCCAATCATTAAAGTCATGGGCAGGAGTGATCTTCACAGCACCCGTGCCTTTGGTAGGATCCGCATAATCATCTGCTATCACTGGGATCTTTCTTCCAACCAATGGTAATATTACTGATTTCCCAATCAAATCCCTGTATCGCTCATCACCAGGGTTAACAATCACAGCAGTATCTCCAAGAAGTGTCTCTGGTCTAGTTGTTGCAACAACTACATGATCCATAGGCATCCTTTTTAAAACCACTCCATTCTCATCGGTTTCTACTCCAAAATTGAATGTACCTTCTTCCAGAAAATACTTTAATTCCCAGATTTTCCCTCGAACCTCTATTTGCTCAACTTCTAGATCCGAAATGGCGCTTTGAAATTTTGGGTCCCAATTTACTAATTTTTTACCCTTATAAATCAATCCTCTGTTGTAAAAATCTACAAAAACTTTTATGACAGCTTTATGGAACTCAGGATCCATGGTAAATCTATTCCTGCTCCAATCGCAGGATGCTCCTAACCTCTTCAACTGGTCAATTATAGTATTTCCAGACTTTTCTTTCCAATTCCAAACCTCTTCAAGAAATTTTTCACGACCCATTTGCTGTCGGCTTTTATTCTTTTTCTCTAACTCTCTTTCAACTACCATTTGAGTTGCAATTCCAGCATGGTCCTGACCAGGTTGCCATAAAACATCATAGCCGTTCATTCTATGATATCTCACCAAAACATCCTGTATTGTATTGTTAAAGGCATGGCCAATGTGCAAGCTGCCCGTAACATTTGGTGGAGGGATCATTATAGAAAATGGTGGTTTGCCTTTTTCGCCATCTTTGCCTGACCTAAAAGCTTCTGCCTCTACCCAGCGATCATTTATTTTTTTTTCAGCCTCTTCAGGGTTGAATTTATTTGGAAGGTTCATCTCAACTTGTATCCTACTGAGTACTGCACTCGGCTACAAACGCTAGCTTGACTTTGGAATTAGAATCTTTTTTCAAACGGTTCGTTAATAGCACATGTTGATCAATAAAAATCTTCAATGACATTATAGATACAACTTCTTTATATTGAGCTATGGAGCATTGACTTTATTTTTTTTAAGCTCATTAATTATTTCTGCCTTAGTATGTTTACTGCTTAAATTTAATTTGTTTTTCTTTGATAATGAAAGAAGATCGGCCTTTGTTAACAAGCTTAAGCCAGAATTGCTCTTTATTCCTACGTTTGTTTTTCTTTTTTCTGACTTTAAACTATCCGGTTTATTATTTGACTGAAAATTCTTAAGTTCACTTCTTACAATTTTTCTTATTAAACTCTCCAGTTTCTTATCATTTAGATCAAAAGATTGAGGGGAGTATCTTTTTTCACCTTCGGTTACCAAGTTTTCCTTTTTTAGTTTTATAGTCTTATATTCACTCACCTTGAATAGTGTTTCCTTCTCCCCTGAAACAACAGTTTTAATGTCACCAAGAATTTCTTTAAGATCGACTTTGCCATTTTCTTTTTTCTCTTTTTTTGCAGTGTTTTTTTCAGCCATTAAACATTCCTCATAGCAATCAATCTATTGTCGCAGCTGTAGCCTAGTTCTCAGAGTACCTATCTCGGCTAACAAGTCAAATTTTGCAATTAATATATCTGTAGTGCTAGCAACTAATTCAACTTCAGAATTCAGGAAATTTTGATATGCTTGATCAGTATCTAGCGATGTCTTTCCTCCAAGCCTCCATTCTTCAAATACGCTCTCATAAAGCTCTTTCAAAGCGTTGGTTTCTTCTTGCTTAGCAATGACTGCGGACTTTAAAGCCATTAAATCCAACCACTTTGTTGTAATATCTCTTTGCAACGTTTTTTTTCTTACCGCAATATCAATCGCTTTTGCTGCCAGTTTATTCGAGCCAATTTTAACCCTAGCTTTTTTCTGGCCACCACTATAAAGAACAAGGCTAGAGGTTAAAGAGATCCGTCCGGAACCAATATTATTTCCTAAGGTCTGACTATCACCATAAGACAAACTTCCAGAAAGGCTTAGATTTGGTAACTGAGATTTTTCTATGGAACTTAATTCGGCTCTTAGCGCTTGCTCTTCAAGCGTAAGAACTTTCAAAGCAATGTCATTCTCTATTCCATTTTTAACGCTGATCTCTAATGTCGAAGGTTCTTTTATTTTCATTTCTGGAAGCGAAGGTTTATCAGAAATTTTACCCACCAAAGTCTTATAACTTTCTCTAAGCTTCTTAACGTTTGCTTGTCCCACTTTTAGTTGTGCCTCAGCGCCGGAAATTGAAGCTTTGGATCTCAGGAGGTCTGACCTTGTGGCCTCTCCTAAATCAAATCTATTCTTTACTGCCAAGAATTGCTGCTTCCTTATCCCAAGGCTACTTTCATAAAGATCCACAATTTTTATCGCCTTAAAAAGTTCTAAGTGTACTTTGACTACGCTCAGTATCAGCTCATCTTCAAGCTTTTTAAACGAAAGTTTTGAGGCCTCATTCAAATGAATAGATGATGTCTTTTTTGCTTTGAGTGATCCAAAGTCAAACAAAGTATATGAAGAATTCAACGAAATGCTGTAGCTATCTGTATCCTGGTTTGTATCAAAATTAGATGATCGAGCCCCAGTGCCACTTAAAGAAAGACTTGGTAACATTATTCCTTTTTGAATTAAGAAATTCTGATAGCTATTATCAAGCAATACTTTCTGGCTCTTCAAGCTCTCATTATATTCCAATGCCCTTTTTACAGACTCTTTTATGCTCTGTGTGAATGCCTCTTTGCAGAAACAAAAGATTACCAGAGTTAATATTATAAAAGTTTTAATATTCATTAAATTTTCTACCTATTCAAAAGGTAAATTCCTTTTCCATTTTAAAATCATTCAACAAAACACAATTTGCTTCAAAAAGGTTTCTCCACTGCACTCCAGATTTTGTTTTTATACCTAGCCTGCATTGACCTAAAATTTTTTCTTTAAATACTGCTATGATCCTACCCTCGAGTTTAAGCTGATTTATGATTTCCTCATTTATATATTCAACAGCACCCTCAATTAAAATTGCATCATAGGGTCCCTCTTCCTCCGCGCCTTCGTTAATATTGCCCTCTAGAACTAAAATATTATCGTACCCATTTTCAATTAATCTAGCTTGAGCTTCTTTTGCAAGGTCTGGTATTTCAACAGCAACAACAAAATTTGCCAACGATGACATTAGGGCACAACTATAGCCGTATCCCGCGGCAAGACTTAGAACATTATCTGCTGAGTTGAGGTCTAAAAATTGGAGCATTTTAGCAAGAAGCCAAGGACTCATTGATGTTCTATCATTTTGTATTAGCAACTCAGTTTCACTGTAAGACAAGCTGGCTAGGTTGCTAGGTAAAAACTTATCTCGTTGAACATCTCCTAAAGCTGACAAAAGCTTTGGATCAGTCACATTAGCAGGCCGAATTAAGTTATCCACCATATTCTTTCGTGCTTTTTTGTAGTCAAACATTTGATGAACTCAACCAATAATTTATGAAGATAAAGTAACAAAGAAAGACTTACATAATATTATATGTTCTTGCAATGAATTAAATTATTTAATATTGGTATTGTCTAATAAATGGGCGACGTGGCGGAGTGGTTACGCAGCGGACTGCAAATCCGTGGACACCGGTTCAAATCCGGTCGTCGCCTCCATTTATAATTACTACAGAAAGTATAGCTGATAAAAATGTCCCACTTCGTGAACAAAGAATACATTATCAATATTATTAAAAAAATTGAGGATCCTGGAAATTTTGATCTTATTGGAAAGATCGAATCCATAGATGTCTCTGAACAGGAAGTTAGAATAATTGTAAAATCAGAATTTACAAGCGATACGGAAAAGTTAACGCATCTATGGAAATCTATGATTGAAAAAGATAATAAAATTACAAGTTGTTCTGTAATTTACACTAGGCACAGAACTCCCAACCTAAAACAAAATATGCCTTCAAAAAATCAACAGTTTTTGAATAAATTTGACTTATCTCACCTAGGAAAAATATTATTTATTGCCTCGGGTAAGGGAGGTGTAGGAAAATCTACCATATCAAGTAATATAGCTGCACAAATAGCAGAGATGGGTTTTAAAGTGGGACTAATGGATGCAGATATCTATGGGCCGAGTCAGCCAAAAATGTTGGGACTAAATAACTCCAAGGTCGAAATAAAAAACAAAAAAATTAGCCCAAAGAAAATAGGCAATTTGAGTATGATGTCCATGGGAATGTTATTCCCAGAGCATGAGGCCATAGTCTGGCGAGGGCCTATGCTAATGAAGGGGATACAACAATTGCTTCTTGATGTTGCATGGGATAATCAAGATTATTTCATAGTCGATCTACCCCCAGGAACTGGGGATATACATATAACTCTGGCACAAAAGGTATTAGTATCTGGAGCGATTATAGTATCGACTCCCCAAGATATTTCTTTGATCGATGCAAAAAAGGCAATTGCCCTCTATAATAAGACAAATACTAAAATCCTAGGTTTAATCGAGAACATGTCATATTTTGAATGTTCAAATTGTGGAGAGAAGCATAATATCTTTAGTAGCGGTGGCGTAAAAAAAGTTTCTAACAGTGAAAATCTAGCCCATTTAGGGAGTATACCCCTTTCAAAAGACATAATGGAATGCGCGGATAATGGAACGCCTTATGTTTTACACAATCCTGAAGGCAAGGAACTATTCGGTGTGATTGTTAAGAATATTTTAAAGCAATTAAATCACGTTTAAAAGAATGATTGATACGGAATAAAGTCTACAAGGTCTCCCTTTTCTATGTTTTGTTCACAGTCACTAAGCTTAATGATGCCGTTTGACCACGATAGACTGGAAAGTCTACCCGATCCCTCAAATGGATAAATTGAAACGAACCCATCTTCTTGATTAAGCTTAGCTCTCAAAAACTCTGATCTGCCTGACCTCTTATGCTTCACAAAATTTGCCTTTGTTTTAAAAGAAAAAGGCTTAAACCAAGATTTTTCTCCCCCAAGTCTACCAAGGGAAGGACGTAATATAATAAGTGCGCAAATAAATGCCGCCACTGGGTTTCCTGGTAATCCAAATACATACTTATTTCCTAACTTTGCACAAATAAAAGGCCTTCCAGGTTTAATCGCAATCCTCCAATTAATCACTTGCGCCTCTCTATTAAGAAATTGCGCAACAAAATCTTCTTTTCCTGTTGAAACACCACCTGTTGTCACAAAAACATCAACACGCTCCAAATTATCATGGATCTTATCTCTCAATAGATCTAAGTTATCTCCCACCGAACCTATACTTACTACAGAATGACCCCAACTTTTTAACACCCTATTTAGTGGAACGAAATTTGTATCAAATATAAAGCTACTACTACTTTGCCTTTCTATGTTAGACTTGAGCTCATTTCCGGTGGTTATTAGTCCAACTTTTAGTGGTTTGACTATTGGTACAGACGAATTTCCTGAGCCAATTAGTGCAGCTAGATCTGTTATTCTTATTTGGTTACCTTTTTTAAATAAAAGATCACCTTTTTTAAAATCCTCTCCCTGCAATCTTATATTATTTTCTCGAACATCATTCTGGATAAAATAAATCTTTTGATCTTGTTGTTTCGTGTTCTCCTTGAAAATAATTCTGGTTGTTCCTGATGGTATAGGCGCGCCAGTTAAAATCTTAATTCCCTCGTTTTTTTGTAAAGCGACAGTAGCTTTACAACCTGGTTTCACCAAACCCTCTAAAAGTGAGAAGTTGTCAATAGTTGCTTTAGTGTCTTCATTTAAGGCAAAACCATCTATAGCTGAATTATCAAAAGGTGGATTGTCATATTTAGCAAAAATATCTTTTGACAATATTCTGTTGACGCAGTTATCCACTCTAACTCTAGTTTCCCCTGAAACAGCTTTCAATTCAGCCTTCAGATCCAAAAACAACTTACTTAGGGAAGTTAATTGAAAATTTGTGGAGCTCACTCTTTATTCACCTTTCGCAGTTTTTACTATGAAGTCACAAATCTTCCCAATATTGTCTCTTTCAAATTGTGGTAATACTGTATTCTCGATTTTATGTTGATTAAATATCAATCCACATATGGTTTTGTCA
Source organism: uncultured Alphaproteobacteria bacterium (assembly GCA_902537415.1). GTDB lineage: Bacteria > Pseudomonadota > Alphaproteobacteria > Rhodobacterales > Rhodobacteraceae > CACIJG01. Next base: position 19,457 of record CACBBC010000016.1, read on the forward strand.
GTTTCATATAGTGGCTTTCTCTCGCTAATATTATTAACAACTTCAACTTTTTTGTGACCGCTAACTTTAAAGCCTTCTACTATAACTATATCAACTGGAATAATTTGTTTTATGAGATAATCGAGACCAGTTTCGTGCTCAGAAATTGCTTTAGAAAATTTGATCCATTTTGTATCAGACGCTAGTATTGTCTCTTTCGCACCAGCATTAAAGTGCCTGAAGGAGTCTGTACCCTGCCGATCTAGTGAAACATTGTGGTGGGAATGCTTAATTGTAGATACCGTTAAATTTCTTAGGTTAAATTCCTTTATCAATTTTTCAATCAAAGTTGTTTTTCCTGTATTTTTCCAACCAACTACTCCTATAATTTTCATTTTTTTATAAGATACTCCTTAAAAATTGTAATATCGTCAGGCGTATTGATATTAAAGAATGGGTCTATCAAATCGTTTGTAAAACAAACGCTAGAAGTTTTATGTTTTTCACTCCAAAATGTAACCTTTCTTACGCCTCTTTCTAACTCCCTTTTTAGATCATCGTGAAGATATGTTTTCCATAAACCAAAAACTGGATGCAAATACTTCCTTTGCTTATGGTCTTTTAATGATGCTGCGAAAACAATGTCTGAATTAGTCTCTTCCATCTTTTTATATAGTTCTTTTGACAAGTTTTTTGGGAATAATGGTGTGTCAACAGCAACAGTAATAACCTTTTCATAACCTATATCTCCTGCCCACTTCATGGCAGTCAATATTCCTGCCAAAGGACCGTAGAATCCCCCCAATTGATCATGAAGTATTGGCAAACCGTATCTTTTATATTTCAATGAGTGTGAATTAGTATTTATAGCCACTCTGCGAGACTGTAACTGAAGCCTTTCTATAGTCATATCCAACAGTGTTTTATCGCCCACTTCGAGAAACGATTTGTCTTTGCGCTTCATTCTTTGTGAACGCCCTCCTGCTAAAATAACGCTAGGAAGATTAAGATAGCACATAACGTTAACCTTATTTCTAAATGTTAAAGCAAAACTCTTTCGAACCCACTTACACACATAAATCTTTTTCCCTTGAACCTCCCAATCATCGAAAGGTTAAACTTTCTTGCGAGATGCACCGCAGACTTAGTAAAACCAGAGCGCGAGACTAATATTGGCACCCCCATACTTATCGCTTTTAATACCATTTCAGATGTAAGTCGACCTGTTGTATATAAAATCTTATCAGTTGGATCAATTTCTTCTTGCACAATCCACCCGCTTATTTTGTCAATAGCATTATGCCTGCCAACATCCTCCATATATACTAAAATTCGATCTCTTTCACAAAGCACACTTCCATGGATCGCGCCAGCCTCCAGATATAAACTGGGCAGGCCTATAATTTCTTTTACTAAGGCTCTGATGTCATTTATTGAATATTTTTTTAAGTTTTGTTTAGAGATCGGTTTGATCTTATTATACATATCTCCGAACACTGTTCCCATCGCACAGCCAGATGTTTTAATTTTCTTGACATTTTGAGCCTCAAAGAAAGTTTGTTTGTATGTTCTTACAACAACAGCTGAAAGCTCCTCGTTAAATTCAACTTCTTTGATTTCGGCTTTTGAACTAATTATATTTTGATTAAACAAAAAACCAACAGCCAAATACTCGGGGTAATCACATACTGTTAAGGCTGTAAGTACTTCCTGAGAATTAAGATAAATAGTTAATATTTTTTCATCGATTAAATTGATGTACTTTACCTTATTCTCTTCATTAAAAACTCTTACCTTTGAAACTAACTTAGGAATATTTTCCTCCGGCGTTAAAAAATTGACTTTCTTTTGATATTTGTCCATATATGAATACTTGTTTATCTCTACAACATTGTCCATCAAATTGTGTTATCTAGGTCATTTATGAAAAGCCAGAAAAAGTATTCACTCGTTATCAATACTACCGGACTAAGGTGTCCCCTACCTTTATTAAAGGTTCAAAAAAACATTTATTCGCTTAAAAAAAATCGTGAGGCACTTATCATCACTGATGATCCGATGGCAGAAATAGACCTAAAGCATTTCTGTTCAAATAATAATTATTTACTAAAAGAGATAAAAAAAAATAATCGGGACGGTGATGCACAATTCTTTTCAATAAAAAAGTATCAATAAATATGATAAGCAATTAAATTTACTAGTTAATTTATAACAATAAAAGAAAGGTTTTTCGTGTTTAGATTTTTCACAACAAGAAAATGGGCTTTGTGGGCTTGGTTAGGCTCTGCATTAATTTTATCATCACTTTGGATCCAAGTAGAGATTGATGTTAAGATCAATGAATGGTTTGGCGAATTCTATGATATGATTCAGAAAGCCTTAGCGACACCCAATGCTGTAACTATAGAAGAGTATTGGGCTAGCTTGTTTAGTTTTATATATCTAGCAGGCATATACGTAGCTATTGCAGTTGCAGTGAGTTTTTTTACAGCACATTTTTTGTTTAGATGGCGTACTGCTATGGTAGAGTGGTACCATTCAGTATATGACCAGGCACGTACTATTGAGGGTGCCGCTCAGCGTGTACAAGAAGATACAATTAAGTTTTCAAGAATAATGGAAGGACTTGGTACAAGTTTCATCGAAAGTATCATGGTGCTTGTTCAGTTTATTCCAATCTTATTTGGACTGTCAGTTGGTATACCAATATTCTTTTTTGGAGATTGGCAATACGGATTAATTACTGGGGCAATTGTTTGGTCGGTAGGGGGAACTTTGTTCTTAATTGCTTTGGGTTGGTTGCTCAGACTGGTAGGAGTTGAATATGACTTACAAAAAAAAGAGGCTGCTTATAGAAAAATATTAGTTATCGCTGAAGACGATGAAACCATAAGACCAAAGACAATAGAGGAACTATTTGACGGTGTAAGAGGCATTCATTTTAAATCATATCTGCGCTATCTATATTTTAATGTAGGCAGAATTGCATATTTGCAAGCAAACGTATTAAGTGCCTACGTATTTCTTGCGCCAGCCATTGTGGCGGGAGTTGTTACGTTAGGGGTAATGCAACAAATAATTAGAGCATTTGGAAGAGTTGAGGGTTCAATGCAGTACTTACTGAAAGCATGGCCAACTATTATCGAACTCTTAAGTGTTTATAAGCGACTGAGAGAGTTCGAAAGTCAAATTAAAGCGACCGTCCCAATTAGCTCCAATTAAGGCAAAATAAAATACATTTTTCTATAAGATGAAAATAGAAAGAGGTGGAATTTAGGGCTACCCAAAAATAAAATAAAAGCGGTTTTGTGCAATTTCCGACACAAGACCGCTATTATTTTTAATAATGAATGTGGAACGGCTTTTTCTTGCAGAGATAGATTTTACCAACTAAGCCTGATGAGGTTGCACTTTCTGCCCATCCGATTATAGAAATGGCATTTCCTCCCACCAAAAGAGCCCTATTTCTGAGACCTATTATCGCTTCAGAATAATTTATATTGGAGGCATATGACAGTTTTATAACCTCAGTACAGCTTCTTTCATCGCGTAAAAGTCTGTCTGGATGTAATGAAACATATTTAATGCCCTTAACGGGCGTTACTCCGGTGCCTGCCTGACCTGTGGCTGACGAAACTACGCTTTCGCCTATCGAGGCTGTTGTTAATCCGTAAGGATTGGTTCCCTGACATGCAGTCAAAATTAAACCAAAAACGATTAATACTAATATACGCATAAGATACTCTCCTTCAACTTACCCATAGACGTTTACGACTTAAGAAAAATTTTATTAGTAACTTTTTTGACTTCTAAAAATTGTTGCAAAATTACTACAAAATTAATTCTCAAAAGAGCTCTTCTATCCAGGCAAACACTTTTTGAAAAATATACCTAAGAAGCAATTGAATAATAATTAGTGAAAAGTTCTAGACGTTTCTTGCTTGTTTGTTGAAAAAAGATCATCAGCGATATCGAATACATCATTTTGATCGTTGATGGGCTGTTTTTGGTTATCAAAAACATTTTCCATTTGTAGTGAGATATTAGTTAAGAAAATGCTAGCTTTTTCCAAACATTCTATAAGGTCTGAGTCACTTTGCGCTTCCATATAGTCTAAGACTGCGTTAGCAACTCTACTTTTGAATATTTCAATGTCTTTCGTTACATGATCTCCTGAAGCCAACACGTTAGTGTTCATAATAATTTTATTGCTATTTTTTTTCATAAATTTTACTCAACGTTGCTTTACACAATTTATAAAACGACGAATTCTTTGATAATTTAGGAAATAAACTTTTTTTCATGACAGTCGTTTATTTTTGGCAGATCATTAAACACAATAGTATGTTTTGCACATGGAAGACGATTTAGACAATACAGAAACTAAGACAGAAGAAGCCCCCAAGCCAAAAAAAAGAAAGAAGCTGATAATACCATGGAAATTGTTAGCTCTTTATATTCTACCAGCTGCTGTCGTTTTTATAATTTTCATTGTAATGCACAACTCTTTGGTACAGCCACCTCTCTCTAGGGAAGAAATTATGGTTCTTATAAATGATAGAAATGAAGAAGAGCACTCTGAGGGCAATTCTGACAAAGAAATTGAGCCAGCTAAAACCACCGAGAAGGAAATCCAACAGGGTTCAGATATTCCATTTATTGGGCCTCAACATTATTATCATTCTTTTACGGGCGCTTTAGCAACGGACTTAAAAAATGACTCTGGCATATTAACAATCGAATTAGCCGTTTCAATATTTATGGGAAAATTGAATGCCGAAACATATTTTGAAAGCTTCAAGAATTTTGAACCGGCTTTAAGGTCTGCAGTTTTAGCTTTAATGAGAACAAAAACAAAGGCACAACTTGATACGAATCAAGGCAAAGAAGCACTAAGGCTAGAGATTCTTAAGACAATTAATGATGAATTGATAAAGCTTGGTGCAAAACCTGAGATACAAACTGTTCAACTAACAAAACTATTATTGATTTAAGGATTTTAAAAATGGAGTTAAAGGAAACAAACCATTTACTTAGATCGGTAGATAAAAATGTAGTAAAGCCATCAGAAAGAGATAATTCTGATAGGCAAAGCATCTATGATATGTTTTTCATTGTAGAAAAAGATGAGGCTGATAATAGCATTAACAGTAAAACTTCTGATGTCGATAACGAAGAACGAAAGTTTGGCGATGTTTCCACTTTGGATTGGCTTCAAACCTGGCGATCAACTAAAATAAGTTAAGCTTCCTCTTCAGATCCAGGAAGATAACCTTTGCCCTGAATTGCCTTTGCTCCCATTTTTTTCTCTAAATCTGGATTACCAGTTACAAAATCTGAGAGCCTTTCGTTAACTATCTTTTCCGCTTCTTCTAAGCTGTCAGCCTCAACTTCAGCAATACCATCAATTACCCAGTGAACTTTAACTTTCATAGTCTTGTTCCATAGTTACTATTTTCTTTTCATTTTCTATTACTTTGTTCTCAGTAAACTCTTCATACCGCTTTCTGGAAGCCGATTGCACTTTGACGATGGTATCAGGTTCCAGTTCTTTTTCAACTTTATCCCTAATATCACCTGAATTCTCGACTCCTATAGCGCTCGCTACATTATACCATAGATAAGCATTTTCAAAATCTTGCTCATCTAGGATAAGTAGATAAAAATCGCCTAATTCTGTCAATACCGCTCTATCTTTATTATCAAAGCGTACTAATAAGTGTTCCAGGACTTTTTCTCTAACATCCTTTAATACCTTTTCTGGAACTATGTCTTTTAGATCCTCAGTGAGCTCTTCTGCCTTTTCTATTTTTCCAAGGTGGGCTAGAAATGCCCAAAAGAGTGCCTCGCTGTAATTCTTTGTAATACCTTTGCCACCATTTATCAAAAACGCCAAGTTATACTGCGCATCATGCTCGTTATTTCTGGCCAACTTTTCAAAGATTGAGACTGCTTTAGCGTATCGCTTCTCCTTCACAAAATCTGTGGCCATTTTGAAAAGTCGGTCTGATTCTGTAATCTGAGCAAAAGAAGCAGAGAAAAAAAAGATCGTCAAAAAGCTGTAAAAACATATATGTCGCATCTATCTTCCTGCCATCATCACTAACTGTAAATAAAATACTCGAAGTTTAAACTTTGAATTTGGTTTTTGCTCAAAAACAACGATTCTCGGCCGATCTGTATTTTGCTTTTGGAATTCTATAGACATATTTTCTGGAAGAAAAACACCATTAATCTCTAGTGTTTTCTGTGGATCTTGGGAGAATTCCCTATGAAAACTTGAGTCGAGCCAAACTCTCGCTAACACTTTGCCTAAAATATCGGGCAAAAGGCTTCTAACTTCATCTCTCGACGTGAGCTTAAGGTTACCATTAACTAGCTCAAATGGTTTATTAGTATCTTTTGCTCCTTTCACAGCAGGAGGAAGAACTTTCTTAACTGGAACCAAAGCTTTTGATTTTTTCTCAGACATCATGAAACAATTCGACTTTTACGCTAATATAATTAAATCAATTTTTTAACAAGATAAACCCCAAAATATATAATATTGAGTAACGACTTGTGGCACGATTTTTGTATTAAGATTTTCAAAGGAAAAAAAATGTTACCAGTAGTAAGATCGGGTCTGAGTGCCGCTTCCCAAGAAATAGCTGTTATTTCTAATAATATAGCTAACGCATCCTCGTTAGGTTTTAAAAGAAGTAATGCAAATTTTTCTGATATTTATACAGAGATGTCAGATGTTAGAAATGCTAACAGAGTTGGAAACGGGGTTAGGCAGGAGTCACCGAGAAGAAATCATTCCCAAGGATCTCTAATCTTGACTGGAAACGCTCTCGACCTTGGAATGAATGGCCAGGGAATGTTTATTCTGAATACCGTAGAAAAACTGGGTGAGCTATCATACACTCGAAATGGAGCTATCAATGTTAGAGAAGATGGTAAACTTGTTAACTCTGATGGCATTGCTTATCTTGATATAAATGCTCAGGAAATTAGTTTACCATTTCAAGTATTAAATCAAGAGGGAAAGCAACAAAGTCTTTCTGAAGTGAAGGTTACTGCGGAAGGGTTTTTAAGGGCTACCTATGGAATAGATAATTATGTAACTATCGCCCAAGTAGGTCTTGCAAGGTTTGCAGATGAAACTCAATTAAAATCTAGAGGTGATAACATTTTTACTGCTACCCCAGAATCAGGTGAAGCAACGATTGGTGCAGGGAAAGACTTTGGTTTTGGCAAAATAAATGCTGGCAGCCTCGAAGCATCAAACACAGATATTACTGCTGAGCTAACTCTTCTACTCAGAGCGCAACAAGCATTTAATGGTTCCGCAAAAATGATGCAAGCCGATGCAGATGTTACAAGGCGATTGATGGACACATAGCACCTACCTCAACGGTAGTATCCATGAAATATCATTGATTTTTCTATTTGTTTCCTCGTGTATGAGCAAATCGCCTTTAAGGTTTACTCTCAAGCTTTTGTTCAAAAGTATAACTAAAGTAACAGGTCTTACCGATGTCTTTAGTAATAATTCCCTCGTTTTTAGAAATGACTCGAGGCTAAGATCTATACTTGCTCTCATATAAGGCCTATTAATCTCTATATCTAGTGATCCTTTGTGTTTGGGTACTAGATTACTGGAGGGTTTGATTGTTACAGAACAAATACCTCTACCAATATTCATAAGCCCGCAAGATAACGTAATCGTTTCTACGCAGTTAAAGCCTATCATATTTAGGTCAGCAGTTTGAACAGACATGTGAATGGCTTGAAGGTCTTGAATCTCACCAGTCATTTGAGCCTAGTATGATTTCTTTATAAAGGATCGCAGAAGGGCCACCGCCGATTTTTTTATTTGAGAAACCCTTCCCGTGGTTAATTCCATAATCTCAGCTATTTCGTATACATTAAGTTCTTCTACATAGTAAAGTTGGATTACCATTGCTTCCTTCGACGGTAGATCCTTCAAAGCTTGAGAAAGTATAGTTTTGAGTTGTGATCTATCTAAGTTTTCTTCTGGTGTACTTTCTTTTGAAACAAACCACATTGAATATTCATCATAAACTTCATCAAGAGACTGATGGACATTTGCATTAAATGCTTTTTCCCAATCCCTATATTCATCTAAAGGAAGCCCCATTTTCTCAGCAATCTCTGACGTTGTTGGTTCCCTTTGAAGGCTGGAAACAAGAGACTCTACTGCTTTCTTTTGTTTTTGTTGCATTTGAATAGTAGTACGGCACAGATTGGAGCTCTTTCTCAAGTGATCCACTATGGCTCCTCGTATTCTCAAAACAGCGTAACTAGCAAATGTGGCACCCTCTTTTGGACTATATTTTTGTGCTGCTGTTACAAGTCCGAAATAACCAATTTGCATTAAATCTTCTATTTCTATGGCTGACCTTACCCTGCCATGCATATGCCAGGCTATCTTTTTTACCAAATTCATATTATCAACTATAAGAGCTTCAACGTTTGGTTCTTGTTCGGGATAACTAGCTTTCATTTTTTTTCCAGGTTGTAAAGTCAACTTTTTGAGAAAAATCGTATACCATTATGTTTATTTTCTCTAGCCTTAATGATATTTTTTGCTACCCTTTGGAAGGCTAGCTTCTCCAATTCTGCTTCCTTTTCTAAGACTATAGGGGCTTTTTTTAATATAGCATTTTGAACTTTTTTAGATCGAGGAATCCCTCCAGCAAACGTTAGGTTTGCATCAAAAAACTTTATGACCGCATTTTGAAATTTATCAAATATTTTCTGTGCTGACTTTTCGTTATCAACCATATTCACAACGACGGAAAAATTTTGAATATCATACTCTAAATTTGCAGACTTAATAAACGTGTATGCGTCCATAAAACTTGTGGGTTCACCGACTAGTACAATAACCAGCTTATCAACGGCGGACGCAAAGGTCATAGATTGATCGGATGCGCCGGCTGGTATGTCAACGACCAAAGAATCAGTGTATTTTTCTATCGGGTTTATTGAATTAATGAGCTGGAACATGGAATTTTTCTCGACATTTAAAATATCGATTAACCCGCTACCTCCAGAGATAAATTTGATGCCATTAGGACCAGTTTCAATCACATCTTCAACAGGTAAGCCCTTCTTTAACATATCTCTTATTGTTCTCTTTGGGTTTATGCCTAACATTATATGGGCATTTGCCAAGCCAAAGTCAGCATCCATTAATGAAATCTTGGACCCCATTTGAGATAATGTAAGGGCTAAATTTACGGCAATAGTTGTTTTACCAACACCACCTTTTCCACTAGCTATTGCTATAGAGTTACTCATCATTTAACTCGTCAGTAATATATGAATCTAAATGAGTTGCCAAAACATTTGACTCGGCAAGCGCTAATGAGCTTAATATTGTTTTTGACCCAGTCATAAACCCAACTTTAACATTTTTACTAGCTAATACACACAACTCTCTAGCGTAAAGTTGACACTCATCAACCTTTGTAAAGGCAATGATTGGCTGAAAGTCCCTATACTTATTAATTTGACTAGTTAGTAGTTGTCTACTACTACCCGAAGGAAGGCAGAGAACAGTCGCGACTTTTGTTGCACCCAATTGCTCTCTTATATTTTGAACCGTATACTTATTTTCTTCTGCGATTAAAGATAAATCAACTATCTTTTGACCCTCACTAATACTTGTAAAACTTTTGCAATTATGATCAATCCGATAGTTGAGTTTTGGTATGTTAAGCAACTTTGAATAATAAGCTAGGTCATCTCGCTTATTCACAACTTGGCTTTCAGTTGACACTAATGTTGGTTTCACCTGTTTGTTCTCTTCCATAATTCTAGCCGCAAGTTTTGCCGATAATGTCGTTTTCCCTGCTCCACTCGGGCCAATAACAAATATTACTTGTGATTTAAAAATATCTTGAATCTCATCACAAGCTATTCTGTCAGCAAACGCTCTTACAAATGCACTCAGTCCTCTATCAAGGCTCAATCCATCGTAAGCTGGCTTTAAAGATGAGACTATTTCGGGTGTAAATTCTAACTGTCGTAGTTTGAGTGAAATAGAATTTCCTGTCTTTTCATTCAATCCTTTTTCATCAGTTATGACCATTCCAGAGAGCATATTTTGTAAATGTTTTATTTGCCCTTGGAGCTTTACCATTTCTGATGACTGGTTTTGGTTGATTAAACTGTTTCCTGGGTCGCTAGCATCATATTCATTAGATGTTCTACTGTAAATACGATTGCGCTGTTTTTCCCTCAAGAAGTCTATTTTTGAATGTAATACATCAGAAAAATTATCTCCAATATCCTTCTTATTCTGTTGTTTAGAAAAGCTATTTGTTGCTTCAATTTCTACCTTATTTCCCCTTTTTGAAGTAGATACTATAAGTGCGTCTGGGCCCAGCTTCTTTACAACTTCCTCCATAGCACTAGCACTGTCAGATGCTAGAAACTTATATGTGGTCATTTTTTTCTCCCGTTTTAATTTTCATCAAGATCCTCCATCTATAGTCGCTACAACATTTACCTTTCTATTGTCTGGCAATTCAGTAAATGATAGGACGATCAAATCCTCGACGTGTTGCCGTATTATTCCTGAAATTTGTCTTCGAATATTTGGTGAAACTACAAGCACGGCAGTATTTCCTTCAGATACAAGCTTCTGATTAAGCTCAGAGATATTAGAAATTAGCTTTGTTGCCAATTCGTTATCTAAAACCAAACCTTCCTCACCGTTTTGTTTAGCCATCTTAATAAGCATATGTTCAAGCTCAGAATTAAAAGTGATAACCGGTAAAGCCTTATTCAAAGGAGCGACCTGTTGTATTAATAGACCTGCCAGGTTAGGCCTAATTGCCTCAGCTGTTTCAATCACGCTTAAGTTCTTTCCAACCAATCCCGCTAAAGACTCAAGAATAATTCGTAGATCACTTATAGGTACTCTTTCAGAAAGTAATTCTCTCAAAACTCCAGTGAGATTATGCAAAGGAACCAATTTAGGGACTAGTGACTCAACAAGACTCGGAGCAGTCTGAGAGAGATTATCTAATAGAGTTTGAACATCATCTTGACCAATCAACTTGCCTGAATGCTTATAAAAAATCTGGCTCAAATGCGTTGCTAAGACAGACTCAGGAGCTACAACCACGTATCCCTTTTCTTCAGCTTCATTTTGCTGAGAAGGAAGTATCCATGTAGCATCCATTCCAAACGAAGGATCTTTTACCTCAATTCCATCCAACTTGATGTTTGTATCATCGCCCGGAATAGCCAATTTTCTGTCAGGATAAATAATATCATCACCAACTATTGTTTGTCCTATTCGTATTCTATACTGATTAGATGATAGGGTTAGATCATCTCGAATTCTAACTGCAGGAATAATAAAACCGAGAGCTTTTGACACTTGCTTTCTTATACCAGTAATTCGTTCAACAAGAGGGCCACCTGTATCATCATCAACCATTTCTACTAGGCCATAACCTAATTGAACAGACACGGGTGAATAGTCCGTCACATCTTCTAATCTGAGTTGATCTCCATCAGTCTCTTCTTGAATCTTATCATCTTCATTTTCACCCTCTATTTTAGTTTCTTTCTTCCTTTCCACTCTGCGAGCAAGAAAGCCGGCAGTTGCTGCAACTATTGCTGATGTGATAAAAAGTAGATTTGGCATTCCCGGAACAAAACCTATTAGAAGCAAAACAGCTGAAACAGGAATCCAAGCTCTTGATATGCTCAGTTGGTCACCAATATGAGATGCCATATCCTGCTTAGAGGAAACACGAGTTACAATGATTGCCGTCGAAATTGCTAATAGTAACGACGGGATTTGAGCTACCAGACCGTCCCCAATTGATAAAAGAATATACGTCTCAGCTGCGGTAGAAACGGGCAAGTCATATTGACTTATTCCGATAATTAATCCACCGATAATGTTAATGGCTAAAATTAAAATAGATGCAATTGCATCACCTTTTACAAATTTTGACGCTCCATCCATTGATCCATAGAAGTCGGCTTCTTGTGCTATTTCCTCTCGCCTATTCGTAGCCTCTTCAGCAGTCAAAACGCCCGCATTTAAATCTGCATCAATGGCCATTTGTTTTCCTGGCATCGCGTCTAGTGTGAAACGAGCTGATACCTCTGAAACGCGTCCTGCTCCCTTTGTTATCACAACCAGGTTTATAATGACTAAAATTATGAAGACAAAAATACCCACTGCGTAATTGCCAGAAACAATGAAGTTACCAAAGGCTTCAATTATTTGGCCTGCAGCATCGTTACCTGTATGGCCTTGCCCTAATACTACTCTCGTTGAGGCAACGTTTAAGGCCAATCTTAGCACTGTCGCTATCAACAGTAGGTTAGGGAAACTTGAAAAATCGAGGGGTCTAAAGGTATGCATAGCTACCATTAAAATCACCAGAGAGATCAAAATGTTTGAAACAAAAAAAACATCCAATAAAAAGACTGGAAGTGGTAACACCATCATAGCAACAAGTACAATAATACCTAGTGGCAAGATACCAGATTTAAGGATATCTGCAACACTGCCCGTCAATGAGGTACTACTTCTTGTCAATTCCATGACTCTTGCTTCTCCCTGTCAAAAATAAGTCATTATGTGTCAATAATTTAAAAAAATTAACTTGTTAAAATACCTAAAGGGACTTTTTTAGTCATATTGAAGACCCTCGATAGAGAAAGAAGCAACAATCATGCCATCCCTTATTTTAACAAAAAGAGATAGGAGAGTAAGATGGCATAAAAAATGCAAACATCCCTTACACTTTTAAAAGATAAGGTCAAAAAATGAATAAAGAGAAAAAGATCAAGATGCTTATTCCATCAATTGGATTAGCTTTAATTATAAGTGGTTGTCAGTCCAGTTTTTTAACTAACATGGACGAGAAAGGTACCCAGTCAACCTTAAATGTTTTAAGTAATAAAGGTGAAGATGCCGCCCATCTGGCTGCTATAAACGAGGTACTGGACGCATCAGTAGCAAATGTACCTACAATAAGTGCTATGGGATATGCGGTAGTTTCATCACAGCCAGGGCGATCTGCTAATCAGAAGAGACTAATGGCAATTAGATCTGCAAGAATGGCTGCAATGCGTGATCTCGCGGAGCAAATCCATGGTTTAAAAGTTGAGGGTAATACCACAGTAATCGATTTGATGGTACAAAATGATACGTTCAGAGGTATCGTCTCAGGAACAATTCGAGGAGCAAGAACTGTTAGGATTAATCCAACCGGGAGTGATACTTATGAGGTTTTATTAGAGATCGATAAAGACACGCTAAGCTATTTGCTAAGACAAGCACGTACCGTGGCATAAAGGAACAAAGCTGTAAACATGAGATTACTTGTTTTTTATATGATTTTTGCTCTTGCAGCTATTATTTCAGTTGTATTAAGCAAGGCTTTCGCAGAAGACACCATTAGATTTATAGAAACGACAGGGAGAGCCATCATTCAGAATGACGAAAATATTAATAGTTCTCGTCGGAGAGCACTAGAAGACGCACTTTACCTAGCTGCTCTTCATGGAGGCGCAAAGATTAACGGGTTTTCTGCAGTGAATACGGATACATCAATCCAGGAAAACCTGGTGGTACAACCATCAAGTCAAATACTTGATTACACTATAGTTTCAGAAGATAAATCGGATACGCACTTCGTTATTAAAATAAGATCTGCCGTTGGTCAACTTAAGAATAAAGGTTGCGAAAATAAAGCCTTAAAAAGCTTATCCATATATCAACCAACTATTGAAATTGATCCCTCCGCCCCCCATTGGGTGCATTCACTTGCTGATGAGTTGATTAATGGCGTCATGACTTCCATAAGGTCTGCATCTGACATAAATCTTACAGATTACTCTACTATACTGCTTGACCAAGATCAGCTTATATCCACAAACGACGACTATGATTACATTTCTCTTACCTCAGGAAGAGAGAGAACTCGATACGGAGACTATGCAGCGGTATCATCGATATCAATCTCCGAACGCCAGAAATTGGTTGGCTTTACCTCTTACAATAGTCTTATCATAACATTCAATACTGAAATTTATGAAGGTAGTTCCTACTCCCTTTCGTTTTCCAAGAATAAATCTATTGAAGCTCTATTTAAATCTGGTGGCCCCTGGAGAACAATTAATCTCTTATTGAAAAGCAGTAAAAGCGACATTATTGAGCCCCTTTTAGTTGCAGCCAAAGAGCACGCGGCCGACATAACTGACAATCTTGTATGCAGGAAGATTAATAGCATTATAGCAGTAAAAAATGGAAAAATAGAAGTCCCCTTAGGAAAAAGGCATGGAATAAAGTTATCTGCCTTAGCAGTTACCAAAGGTGAACAAACGCCTTTTAATGTATTAAGAGTAGACCAGGTTTTAGAAAACAAATCAATCCTACTGCCATTGAATAACTCTTTAGAGTTAAATAAACTAAATGGAAAATCAATTCAATTTTTAGGTAGTATGTGATGCTAAAAAATTACTTTTTCTTATTCTTATTTTTGAAAGCTTTCATAGCTAATAACTATCTAAGCGCTGAGCCATTTGTTGTACTACAATACAACAATACCTCTGAGTTTTCTGATAGATCGAATGAGTTCGCTCAAGACCCAGATTATTTTAACAAACATAGGATATTGCCCGGAGAAAGTTTAAACTTAATAATCGAGAAATACTATGATGGCAGTGGTTTGAATACAAGTTTTCTTCAGTTAGCTATAGTTTCACTCAATAAACATGCCTTCAGGAACAGAAATATTAATTATATGATTGCGGATAAGACCATCCATCTTCCAAGTATTAACCAAATATCGAAGCTCATGAAGGGTATAGATTTCGAGTTAGATGAACAACTAAATTATAAACAAAATAATATTTATTATTTTGGAGGGTAAAGTGGTCATTAAAAGGGTGCTACTACTGATTGCAATTTGGTGCAGCTTCACAATTGAAAGTTTATCCTCGCAGGAAAGAATCTCTGGTACAAATTTAGTTGATTTAATAATTGAAAGGTTAAGTGAGCAAGGGTTAAGTGCTCAACCTGTTATTAAGAAAAATAGAGTTTTTACTGGGTGTTCAAGTGATAAGATTGTTATCTCTAAGAGGGATAAATCTTGGAAAACAATTAGACTTACGTGCACGGATAACAATTCATGGCACTATAGCTTTAGAAATAAGGTAACTGGGTCCCCAGAAAAAGATAAGATCAATGTAGCACAAAATTTCTCCGAAAAGAGCAAATCACAAAATACGCGAGCTGTCTTTATTCTGGCAAAACAAAAACTAAAGGGTGATAGAATTGAGGAGGCTGACTTAATTTTGACCTATAAAAACAAATTACTTTCAAGGGGAGCTTTTGAAGACTTAAAACTTGTGTTAGGAAAACGCCTCAAAAAAAGCTTGCAAAAAGGATCAATCTTGAAGGCCATTCATTTGAACCCAGACTGGCTAGTTTATAAAAATCAAAGAATAATAATTGAGAATAACATCGGAGAAATTTATGTTGCAATGGAAGGATTAGCACTTAGTAATGGTGCCAAAGGCGATAGAATATTAGCAAAAAATATATCTAGCAACAAAACTGTTGAAGGATTTGTAAGTAGTGAGAAAAAAATATCAATTTTTCGTAAAACTAATTAATTTTATGTCGTATAATAATTCAGGAGAAAAAAAATGGTTGGATCAATAAAAAACATTACTGGACAGAGAGTAGAAGTGTCGAGGGTAATGACAGAAAGCAAAGGACAGTCTGAGAAATTAAGCGACACTGTTCCTTCTACCATTTCTGGATCTAAGGTTGATGCTGTATTAACAAGTAAATCTAGAGAGGCATTGAAAGTTATGGCTGAAAATCCTTCGATTAATATGGAAGCTGTTGAAAGAATAAAACAAAAAATAAAAGATGGTGAATACCCTATTGACTTCGACAAGCTGGCTGACAAACTACTCGAGTCTTATTGGAATTCAGAGTCTTAAAAGCAAACCCAAAGTTTAGATTTTAAAATGTCTTTGCCAACAGCCCACAGTTACATAATTGAAACCTTAATGGAGCATTTGTCTTCTATAGAGAAAAATTTTCTGAAACCAAATATATTGCTTGAACACTTAACAAAAACCGAAAAAGTACTAGATGAAATGGTAGAAGTTCTAAGTAAAAAAGATTTTTTAGAAGAAATTGTAACAACACAAAAAGCAGATATAGTCCTACTTGTTCAAAAATTAGCCAATTTGGAAAAGGCTTCACAGGAAAAGCTAAACTGGGCGAGCCAGTTTTCAGATTATTTACAATCAAATGTCAATACAAAATAGCTTGTCTTGATACGATAATACAATACAATCTTCCTTCATGGATCTTCAAGTTTTAATATTAGACTATATTCTTACTGAAAGAGCTGGGATGATATTACTCCTTGTCGCTACGATCTTCTTTGTATTGCAGCAGAATAAAACACTTACCGCAATTGAAAACGAGCTTTTACACGTCAAAAGTAAAATTAATAAGCTCGTGAACCGAACTGACGACACAACTTCAGATATTAGTTCATTGAGCTCGAGAATCTCAAACCTTTCAGGTGCTGTTTCAGAGGCCAACACAGTAGCTGAGGGCACTAAAAAAGAATTAAGTATGCTTGCCGAGGGGATAAGTAATGAGTCGATTTTTAACGAAGCAATAGATCTTGCTAGGAAGGGTAGCTCAGTCGAAGATATAGTAAAACAAACCAAGCTTAGTAAAGATCAAGCAGAAACAATAGTAAGGTTTCATGGCTCTGCAATGAAGTGATTTATAGTAGAACTGCAGGCAGATTTTAGAAAATTTTTTTTCTTTTTCAACCTACTGAGTTTAATTTGTCTCCTTGCTCTCATCTTCTAAGTCTGTT
>CACBBC010000017.1 GCA_902537415.1 uncultured Alphaproteobacteria bacterium
TCAGAAACAAGTTAAAGAAAACTAGTTACGGTAAATGTAGGCTGTCTATTCACAGATCCTCTAAGAACATTTATGCGCAAGTTATAGACGATAGACTTGGAAAAACATTGGCTTCTGTATCATCACTAGAAAAGAGCTTGGGAGTAGTTGGAAAAAATAATATAGAAGTTGCTACAAAAATTGGAAAGGAAATAGCCTCAAGAGCCTTAAAAAAAGGGATTAAGGAAGTGGTATTTGATAGGGGAGGATTCCTATATCATGGAAAAATTAAGGCGCTAGCAGACGCTGCTAGGGAAAATGGATTAAAACTATAGGGATAAGAGCTTTGGAAGATAAGAGAAAATTAGATAGAGAAGAATCAGAATTTACAGACCGTCTTGTGGCGATAAACCGTGTTTCAAAAACGGTAAAAGGAGGAAAGAGGTTTGGATTTGCGGCTTTAGTCGTAGTAGGTGATCTAAAAGGTAGAGTTGGGTATGGAAAAGGGAAAGCTAAGGAAGTTCCTGAAGCTATTCGTAAAGCTACAGAGCAAGCAAAACGAAAGACAGTAAAGGTTCCTTTGAGGGAAGGTAGAACTCTTCATCATGATATCGACGGCAGACATGGCGCGGGAAGGGTGATTATGAGAAGTGCAAAAGCTGGAACAGGAATTATTGCAGGTGGACCAATGCGAGCTGTTTTTGAGATGCTAGGTATTCAAGATGTTGTAGCAAAGTCATTAGGTTCTCAGAATCCCTATAATATGATTAGAGCGACTATCAGTGGCTTGACCAAGGAGTGGAGCCCAAGAATGGTTGCTCAGCGAAGAGGTAAAAAGGTTTCTGAGATAACATTTAAATAACGGTAAAATTCATGAATAAAAAAATAAAAATAAAAAGAGTAGGATCTCTAATACGTCAGCCACAAAATCAGATTAGGGTTGTAAAAGGCTTGGGACTTAGGAAAACTAACTCAATAAGAGAAATAGAGGATACGCCGTCAGTACGGGGGATGCTTTCTAAAGTAGCACATCTGGTTAAGGTTTTAGATTGAAAAAGGAAGTTTAAGATAATGCGTTTAAATGATATTTCAGATAACCCTGGTGCTTTTAAAAAAAGGGTAAGGGTTGGAAGGGGACCCGGGTCCGGTAAGGGTAAAACTGCTGGCCGAGGAGTAAAGGGTCAAAAGTCAAGATCGGGGGTCTCAATAAAGGCTTTTGAGGGTGGGCAAATGCCTCTTTATCAAAGGTTACCAAAACGAGGTTTCAATTCAAGAAATTCGAAAAAACTACTAGACCAAGTCAACCTAGGGTCAATCCAAAAGCTTATTGATGCGAAAAAAATTGTCGAAAATAAGGCAATAGATATAGCGGTACTTCGTAGTGTAGGTTTGATAAACAAGAATGCAGTCTCCGTAAAGCTTTTGGCAAAAGGGTCTCTCGCCTCAAAAGTAAAAATTGAAGTTCAGAGTGCTTCCGAAAAAGCGAGACAGGCAGTTGAAAAGATGGGTGGCGAACTCAATCTTATTTCTGATTAAAAGGAATATTGTACTATGGTATCTGCGGCAGAACAGATGGCAGCCAACTTGAGCTGGAGTTCTATTGGTAAAGCTAAAGACCTTCAGAACAGGATACTTTATGCACTATTGCTGCTTATCATTTACAGAGCGGGTACTTATGTGCCAGTCCCCGGTGTAGACGCAGAACAACTAAAAGCTTTTTTTGAGCAAAATGCTCAGGGTATAGGCGGGATGCTAAATATGTTCACTGGTGGAGCGGTGGGAAGGATGGCTGTATTTGCACTCGGAATTATGCCATATATAACATCGTCTATTATCATGCAATTGTTAACCTCTATGGTTCCATATCTTGAGCAACTTAAAAAAGAGGGAGAGCAGGGTAGACAGAAAATAAATCAGTATACAAGATACGGTACGGTGGTACTGGCTTTCTTTCAATCTTGGGGGATAGCCGCCGGTATTGAGTCTCAAGGTCTAGCATCAGAACCTGGGCTTTTCTTTCGAGTGTCCTGCGTTGTTACACTCGTAGGAGGCACTATGCTTTTAATGTGGCTTGGTGAGCAGATAACCCAGAGGGGTATTGGAAATGGTATCTCGTTAATTATATACGTTGGTATAATAGCTGAATTACCTGGAGCTTTAGGACAGTTTTTTGCATCTGGTCGATCTGGAGCGCTAAGTGCCTTCACTATTATCTTTCTAATAATTGTAGTAATTGCTGTGATAGCATTCGTTGTTTTCGTTGAGAGGGCTCTGCGTAAGGTTCCTCTACAATACCCTAGAAGACAGGTAGGAATGAAAATATTTGAAGGCGAAAACTCCAACCTGCCGGTAAAGGTGAATCCAGCAGGTGTCATTCCTGCGATATTTGCATCATCACTACTATTATTGCCCACAACTATGACCGCGTTCTCATCAAACGATAGTACCGGTTTTGTTGGATTTTTAGCCGCTTATCTAGGCCCCGGCCAAGTGCTCTACTATCTGTTTTTTGGAGGTATGATTATTTTCTTTACCTATTTTTACACACTTAATGTATCTTTCAAACCAGAGGATGTTGCAGAAAATATAAAGAAACAGGGAGGATTTGTTCCTGGAATACGGCCAGGACCAAAAACAGCTGAATACCTTGAATACGTAGTGGTGAGGCTCTTAGTAGTAGGGTCACTATATTTGGCCGCAGTCTGTCTTTTACCTGAGTTTTTAAGAGCGCAAATGAACGTTCCTTTTTACTTTGGTGGTACATCAGTATTAATCGTCGTGTCTGTTACTCTAGATACAGTAGGACAATTGCAATCGCACCTCTTAGCGTATCAATATGAGGGTTTAATTGAGAAGTCGCGCCTAGGTAAGAAGAATAAAAGGCAAAGCAGGTTTAGAAGATGATTATAATATTGTTTGGACCTCCAGGAGCCGGAAAAGGGACGCAAGCTCAAAGATTGGTCGCTAAACACAACCTAAAACAATTATCGACTGGAGACATGCTCAGGGAGGCTATAACTGAAGGAAGCGAATTAGGTAAAAAAGCAAGCTCAATTATGGATAGAGGTGAGTTGGTTTCTGACGATATCATACTATCAATGATTAAAGATCAGTTGAGAAAAAGCGACAGTGACGGGTTTATATTCGACGGATTTCCACGCAACTTGGAGCAGGCTAAAGCACTAGATAAAATATTACATGAGTTAAAGTTAAGATTAGATTTGGTAATCGAAATAGTAGTAAATGATGAGGTGTTAATAAACAGAATTGAAAATCGTGCTAAAGAAAGCAAAAACGTTCGAAGTGATGATAACGAAGAAGTACTTAAAAACAGGCTGAATATCTATCATGAGAGTACAGAAAGGATAAAACCATACTATTTAGAGCAAAAAAAACTCGTTAAAATAGATGGGATGAGAAGTATTGAGCAAGTTAGTAGCGATATTGAAGGTCAATTGATAAATATTGAGAAATGATACCATGGGTACCTAATATTGCGTCTATTGAAGAAGGCTGAGACGACATTTTAAAGGAATAAAAGAAATATTATATTGATCTATTGACCTTATTAATTTAAGCGCTATAAAGACAGTCTGGATCGTTATGTATTTTGAAAAAAACATAAATGGAGAGTGAGAATGGCTAGAATAGCCGGGATAAATCTGCCGACAAACAAGAGGGTCTTAATTGCGCTCACTTACATACACGGTATAGGCAAAGTGACATCTAAAAGCATATGCGATGCTGCGGGAGTAAACGTATCGACGCGGGTCAACCAACTTTCCGAGCAAGAAGTAGCCTCGATAAGACAGCATATCGATGGTAACGTAGTGGTAGAGGGTGACTTGAGAAGGGAAAGGACAATAAACATTAAAAGGCTTATGGACCTTGGATGTTACAGGGGCTTAAGACACAGGAGAGGTTTACCTGTAAGAGGGCAGAGAACGCACACTAATGCAAGAACAAGAAAAGGACCAGCAAAAGCGATTGCTGGTAAGAAAAAATAACACGGAAAATCATATGGTTAAGAAAAAAAAGAAAGAGAAGAAGAACATTACAACGGGAATTGCTCATATAAATTCCAGCTTCAATAATACCAAAGTTCTAATTTCTGACGTGCAAGGAAACGCGATAGCATGGTCTTCAAGTGGGACTATGGGTTTTAAAGGTTCAAGAAAGGCAACCCCATATGCTGCACAGTTGGCAGCGGAGGATGCTGGGAAGAAGGCGCAGGAGCATGGTATGAAGTCTCTTGATGTACACGTTCAAGGTCCGGGCTCCGGTAGAGAGTCAGCACTGAGAGCACTGTCCGCTATTGGAATGAACGTAACGTCAATTAGAGATGTTACGCCAATTGCACATAATGGATGTAGACCACCAAAACGACGACGTGTCTAAAGACACATCGTAATTATTTTAACCTCGGGAACGCTTAGCTGTCACGGATCGAGCTAATGTAAGAATGGAGGACTAGATGATCCACAAAAACTGGCATGAACTTATAAAACCTTCGGGTTTAAATTTAGTAAACGATGAACAAAATCCAAACTCTGCAACTATTGTTGTTGAGCCACTTGAGAGAGGGTTTGGGCTTACCTTAGGAAATGCTCTTAGAAGAACACTTCTTTCCTCTCTTCAAGGAGCGTCAATCACTTCAGTAAAGATTAATAGTGTTTTACACGAATTTTCTTCAATACCAGGCGTGAGAGAGGATGTTACAGATATAGTTTTAAATCTAAAAGCTATCGCAGTAGGTATGGAAGTAGAAGGTCCAAAGAAATTAACATTAAAAGAACAAGGCCCTAAGGCTGTTACCGCCGGTGATATTGTTGAGACAAATGGAATAAGCATTCTGAACAAAGATGCTATGATATGTCAGCTAGATGAAGGTGGATCACTTGATATGGAACTTACGGTTGATACGGGTAAAGGATATGTGCCAGGTGATAAACATAGAGATGAAGATATGGCTATAGGTTTGATATCTGTAGACGCCATGTTTTCTCCCGTGAAAAAAGTCTCATATAAGGTGGACTCCACGCGCGAAGGACAAGTTCTTGACTATGATAAACTTTCGCTATCCATAGAGACCGATGGATCAGTAAGTCCGGAGGATGCAATTGCTTTTGCTGCTAGAATATTACAAGATCAACTTACTGTTTTTGTTAATTTTGAGGAGCCCCAAGCTGAAGAGATAGCTAGCGAAGAAGATGAACTAGCTTTTAATCCACTTTTATTGAAAAAAGTTGAAGAACTTGAGCTATCAGTAAGGTCTGCAAATTGCCTAAAGAACGATAATATTGTTTACATTGGTGACTTAATTTTAAAAACGGAATCAGAAATGTTAAGGACGCCCAACTTCGGTAGAAAATCTCTCAATGAAATTAAGGAAGTTCTTACTTCAATGGGGCTGCATTTAGGAATGGATGTTTCTGAGTGGCCACCTGAAAACATTGAGGAACTTGCAAAAAAACATGAAGATCAATATTAAATAACTATATGAGAGATGCACTATGAGACATTCGCATGGTTACAGGAAGTTAAACAGAACGCATGAACACAGGTCAGCTATGTTTGCTAACATGGCTTGTAGCTTAATTGAGCACGAGCAAATTAAAACAACCCTTCCTAAAGCAAAAGAACTGAAGCCGATTGTAGAAAAGTTAATAACCCTCGCGAAGAAAGGCACTTTACATTCTAGAAGAATTTTAATCTCAAGGATCAAACAGCAAGATGCTGTAAGAAAATTGTTTGATGTTCTAGCATCACGTTATAAAGACCGACATGGAGGTTGTGTAAGAGTTCTAAAAGCTGGTCAAAGATATGGGGACATGGCGGATATGGCTATAATTGAACTTGTCGATCGAGACGAAAACGCAAAAGGTGCAGGTGACCGAAAACGTGTAGAAGAGCAGGAAAGTGCCGTAGCCTCCGAAAATAGAGAGTAATTAATTGCTTATTAATGGCTGATAGCCGAGACATAATTGTTGAAGAAGATGGAATAGACTGCAGGCTGAGTACCTGGATTAAAAGGAATGATAGGCGGCTAACCTTCAACTCGGTGAATACACTCTGTAGAAAAGGTTTGATTAAAGTTAATGGCATTAAGGCACAGGCATCCTACAGACTTGTAATGGGAGACGTAATTACGATACCTATTCCTTCATCAGGTTTCACTGGCGATGTATCAACCCCAAAAATTGAACCTAAGTTAGCAAAGCTGATACTTGATGCAATAATTTTAAAAGATAATCATCTTATTGCTTTAAACAAACCAGAGGGTTTAGCCTCACAAGGAGGTAGTAGTCAGGGAACGCGTCATGTAGATGCATATAAATCTAAACTACAATTTGGTGCAAAGGATCCACCAAGATTAATTCATAGGCTTGATAAGGAAACTTCTGGTATTTTATTGCTAGCTAGAGACGTTAAGACCGCTAGCGCTTTTGCAACCCTATTCAGGGACAAACAGGTTGAGAAGATATATTGGGCACTTGTTGAAGGGGTACCAAAAAAAGAAAAAGGTATATTGGAAAGCTATATCGGAAACGTAGATATCTGGAAGCCGAGTCTTAATCAGGGACTTATAGAGCAAAAAAAAAGTAGGTGGAATAATGCTAATAAAAAAAAAGCAGTCACTTTCTATAAAGTGATAGAAAAAATAGGGTCAAAATATGCGTGGCTAGAATTAAAGCCTGCTACTGGCCGTACTCATCAGTTGAGAATTCATTGTGCTGAGTTAGGAAATCCTATCATAGGAGATAGAAAATACAAAAGCAGTGAAGGTAAGAATTCTCAAGACTTTCCTTATAGCTTCAAAAAGCTCTTTCTGCATGCAAGGAGCGTTACTTTCGTGCATCCAACATCGAAAAAGACGACAAAAATTGAGGCATCTTTGCCTAAGCATATGGCTTTAGTTTGGAAGCATTTTGGTTGGAGAATTTGATCAGCAATTAAGGTTTAGAACTAAACACCGATGATTATTAGTAAAGATAAATACTGGAAAACAGTCAGAAAAGAGGAGCAAGGTAAAAACATGTTCCTAATTTACTTAGATGAGGTATGCCTCAAGTCAGATAAAGGCCATAAATTAGTGCTGTCTGAACAATTAGCTAACGAGGTGGTAAGGGAGTGGAGCGCAGACGGAAAACTTAGCGCTATTAAAAATAGTTTCTTTACTAAATTCTGCTTTTCAGCAACTGATACTACAAAAAAAGAGAGGGAAGCTATTTTTGGTAGTTTGGTGGAATATGCCAACTGTGATCCTATTTGTTATATCGCATGTGAACCAACAAAATTACATTTGAAGCAAAAAAATCTTTATAGTCCTTTGATAGACTGGGCTAAAAAATTTTTCTCAATAAAATTGAATATAGGAACAGGACTTCTTTATATCGAGCAGCCACCCTTAAACGCTAACATAATTAAAAAATACTTAGACGAGCTTGAAAATTTTCATTTAACTGCAATCCATGAGCTGACTAAAAGCCTAGGTTCTTTTTTTACTAGTCTAGCACTTTATAAAAACGTAGTAAGTTCAGAACTCGCTTGGGAAGTTGCTAATGTTGAAGATAACTATAGAATTGAAGTCTGGGGTGAAGTTGAAGAAGAAAAGCAAAAAAAAAATGTAGATTTTGATCATTTCAAAGATCTAACAAAAATACTTCAAATGATCTAGTTCGGGGGCTTTGAGAATCATAGTTGATTGAAGAATCAGTGTTTAAGAAGAATTATCTAAAAAAAGAAGATAAAATACCTTTTAATAGACTGATTTTAATGACTTTTTTCTATATGAATAATTAAAAGTGGAAAAAAACGTGAGAATGTTTAAACTTACCTTTTTTGAAGTGTGTATAAGTGTTTTTATTTACACGCGAAAGTTTCGAAACTTAAATTAGGTTAAAGAAGGAAAAAATATGAAGAAACTATTTTTGGGAGTGCTCACAGCGTTGGCTTTGGCTGCTGGTGGTACTTTTGCTGGAACATTAGATGATGTGAAGGCACGCGGAAATTTATTATGTGGTGTATCCACGGGTGCACCTGGTTTTGCTACTGTCGATGATAGCGGAAAAGATGTTGGGTTTGACGTGGACTATTGTCGAGCTCTAGCAGCGGCGATTTTTGGTGATCCAATGGCAGTAAAATTTGTCGGTTTGACCTCTGCAGTAAGATTTACAGCATTGGCAGCAGGAGAAGTTGACATACTTGCTAGAAACACAACATGGACATATAGCAGAGATACCGACCTGAAGCAGACATTTCTAGGTGTAAACTATTATGATGGTCAAGGCTTCATGGTTAAGAAAGAACTAGGCGTTAAGTCCACAACAGAATTAGACGGTGCAACCGTTTGTATTCAAGTTGGAACAACAACAGAACTTAACCTCGCTGACTACTTCAAGGAAAATGGTATGAGCTACGAGCCTGTGCCAACTGCTGATAATGCTGAATCTCAACAGCAGTATCTTGCTGGAGCGTGTGATACATACACAACCGATGCCTCCGCACTACACGGTACAAGAGTAAACCTTGAAAACCCCGATGACCATCTCGTTCTGCCAGAAATCATTTCAAAAGAGCCACTTGGACCTCTTGTGAGACACGGTGACGATAATTGGGCTGACATAGGACGTTGGGTGCTAAATGCTCTAGTTATTGCTGAAGAAAAAGGAATAACAAAAGCTAATATCGATAGTTGGAAAGATACTAAAGATGCCGAGATCCATAGACTTCTTGGAACCGGTGATGATGATATTCTCGCTATGGTAGGACTTCCTAAGAACGCTATGTACAACGCGATTAAAGCGGGTGGAAACTACGGCGAAATCTTTGAAAATAATCTAGGTGCTACAAGCGGTATTAACATCGAAAGGGGTGTGAATGCGTCTTGGACTAAGGGTGGTATTCTTTATTCACCTCCATTTAGATGATTTGAAAACCTACTTAAAAAGGGGGCGTCTTGAACGCCCCTTTTTCATTTACAAAAATAAGTGAATTTTTACTAAACCGAAATGTTGCAGGTTTTATTAATTTATATTACCTCTGTAGATATAATTTTATAAACTATAGTCAGATGTAAGTTATGGAACTAATATGAGCTCACCAACTCTTCCACCATCAGAAAGCTTTAAATTTAGTATGTTGCTAAGTGACACACGTTATAGAGGAATGTCGCTACAAGTAATAACGTTTATAATATTTATGGCTGTGTTTTTCTGGCTAGTCGATAATACTATTAAAAACTTAGCCTTGCTTGATAAAGATGTGAGCTTCAATTTTCTATGGTTAAGAGCCGGATACGACATTAATCAACGACTAATACCTTACACTAGCGATAGTACACACGGAATGGCAGCTTTAGTTGGCATTCTTAATACTCTACTGGTTGCATTTGTAGGGTGCATAATTGCTACAGTTCTCGGGCTTTTTGTCGGTATTTTACGCCTCTCAAAAAATTGGATTGTGGCAAAGCTGATGTCTGCCTACATAGAAGGTTTCAGAAATGTCCCAATACTTCTTTGGATTGTGATGGTTTTTGCGTTGCTTACCGAATTCACCCCTGCGCCAAGGGCTTTCAAAGGTGCTGAGCCTGAAGCTACGATGTTATTTTTCGAGAGTATAGCTATAACAAATCGAGGAACGTATTTTCCAGCACCAGTTTTGGCGGAAGGAGCCTATTGGTTACTGCTGTGCTTTGGTCTTTCGATAGTTGCCTCTATTTATATTATTCGATATGCAAATAAACAGAAAAAAGTTACTGGAAAAAGCTTACCTACATTTTGGATTAGTGTAGCAGTAATTATTTTTCCAACATTAATACTTTTTTTCGCAATGGGTCAGCCAGTTTCACTTGAGTATCCTTATCTCAAGGGATTTAATTTTAAAGATGGAATACACCTTAGAAACTCATTTCTTGCGTTGACCTTAGCATTGGCTTTCTACACTTCTGCCTTCATTGCTGAGATAGTAAGAGCGGGCATCATGGCAGTTTCCAAAGGCCAATCTGAGGCGGCAGCATCACTAGGTTTGAGACCTAACAAAATAATGAGCCTTATAATCCTTCCACAGGCTTTGAGGGTTATTGTTCCTCCTCTTATCTCAAATTATCTAAATTTAACGAAAAATTCATCTCTTGCCATCGCCGTAGGATATATGGATGTAAGAGGCACTCTAGGAGGAATTACTCTTAATCAGACTGGAAGAGAGTTGGAGTCAATGCTATTGCTCATGGGTTTTTATCTTGCAGTATCATTGTTGATATCTTCGTTTATCAATTACTTTAATCGGTCTTTTCAAATAGTGGTACGATGATGACTAAGATAGCTTTCGTAAGAAAAAAAGAAATACCGCCATCAGCGCCCCCAATAACAGAGGTTGGGCTTATTGGATGGTTAAGACAAAATTTATTTTCATCATGGTTGAACTCGATACTTACAGTGTTGTCGGTATACTTTATTGTTATAATATTATGGGATTTTATACCTTGGGCTTATGGAGGACATTGGAATACTAAATCGCTAAGAGAATGTCTAGACTTAGACCCAGATGTAGCGTGCTTTTCAGTACTTACGGCTAGATGGAAACAATTGCTTTTCGGACTGTATCCTGCTGAGGAGTATTGGAGGCCTACATTAACTTTTATCTTTTTATTGCTTGCCATCGTTCCAATATTATTTCCAAAGTTTTTTCGGTTTTTTTGGTTTTCAATAATTTATCCCGGATTAGCTGTATGGCTACTGTGGGGGGGATCGTTTTGGTCAATTAGTATAGTATATATTGGGTTAACTTTAGGAGCGTTGTTTTTTCTGACTTTGATAAGACGGTATCTAAAAAACTATATGATAGCAGCTATCTTTGCTTTCTTATTTACTGCCGTATTTTTTCTCTTTATCTCCAATCCGTTGGTAGGTCTTCTTAACGTTATTTTGCCAATTAGTCTTCCTTTCGTTGAGTCATTAAAGATGGGTGGATTTACTTTGTCTTTGATCGTAGGAGTTACGGGAATTGTTGCGTCTTTCCCTATTGGGATTTTATTAGCATTGGGTAGACAATCTAATTTACCAGTAATTAAGATGATTTGTGTAGGGTTTATTGAGTTTATACGGGGCGTACCGCTAATAACATTGTTATTTGTTGCGTCCGTTCTACTAAACTACTTTTTACCTCCAGGAACCAACTTTGATATTGTGTTGAGAGTAGTGATTATGGTTACATTATTTTCAGCAGCTTATATGGCCGAGGTAATTCGAGGCGGGCTAGCAGGATTACCATTAGGTCAACATGAAGCGTCAGCGTCGTTGGGGCTCACTTACTGGCAATCACAACGGCTTATAATTATGCCGCAGGCATTAAAAATATCTATTCCAGGTATTGTGAATACCTTTATTGGCTTGTTTAAAGATACAACTCTTGTATCCATAATAAGTTTAAGAGATCCGGTCGGGCTTGCATCGACAATAAGAGCGGATCAAAAGTGGAATGGTATTTATTGGGAACTCTACGTTGCTATTGGATTGATGTTCTTTATTTTTTGTTGGGGTATGTCCCAGTACTCACAATATTTAGAAAGAAAATTAAAAACGGATAAATAGAATTGTCTATTTAGTTTAGGAGTAAGATTGATATGGAAAAAACTAAGATAAACATAACAGATGAAGTAGCCATCCACATATCTGATATGAATAAGTGGTTTGGTAACTTCCACGTACTTAGGGATATTAATCTGGAAGTGAGAAGAGGTGAGAGAATTGTTGTCTGCGGACCATCTGGATCTGGTAAGTCAACACTTATAAGATGCATTAATCGACTTGAAGAGCATCAAAAGGGAAGCATAATTGTTGACGGTACAGAGCTAACCACTGACCTGAAGAATATTGATAAGATCAGATCTGAAGTCGGTATGGTCTTTCAGCACTTTAATTTGTTCCCTCATTTGACAACTTTAGAAAATTGTACTCTAGCGCCGATGTGGGTTAGAGAAACTCCGGAGAAAGAAGCTACAGAGATCGCAATGGAAATGCTTGAAAAAGTGAAAATTCCTGAACAGGCTCATAAATACCCAGGTCAACTTTCTGGTGGTCAACAACAAAGAGTAGCAATTGCAAGATCTCTATGCATGAAACCAAGAATAATGCTATTTGATGAAGTGACGTCCGCATTGGACCCTGAAATGATTAAAGAGGTGCTGGATACTATGATTCAGTTAGCTGAAGAAGGTATGACAATGATTTGTGTTACTCATGAGATGGGCTTCGCCAGGCAGGTTGCGGATAGAGTTATATTTATGGACGACGGTCAGATTGTTGAACAAAACGAACCAGAAGAGTTCTTCAAAAACCCAAAGTCTGATCGAACAAAGCTGTTTTTGAGTCAGATATTAGGTCATTAACCTAATCGCTCAGAAAAGCACGCATATGAAAATTTGATTGTTCCTTCAGCCTTAAATTCTGACCAGAGGGGCAGGACCTTCTGACGAGGCAGCCGTTTCTACATTCCTGACCTCTAGGTGTGTTCACATATTCCTTACATCGAATAACATCATAGCCGTCTTGGTTAAGTGCACTTACTGGACAAGCAGTGAGGCATGGTTTCTCACATGGGGTGCAGATATCTTTCGAGTTATTTGGTGATTCAATATATTCATTTATACCGAGTGCCCCTCGAAAAGAAATAAATAGGCCCCTTTCTTTATGTACTAAAAGGCGAACAGGAGATGATCCCATTGTCGAACATTTTTGTGCCCACGTAATGAATGGCTGAAAGGGCTCTTCAAAAGGGAAAAATGATCTTGCATCAAATTTTTTTGCAATCTCCTTTATGGTCTTTTTTGACCATCTATCGAGTGGGTTTTCTTTTTTGTTCTTATATTCCCTACTTTTTTTAAATACGTCCCAAAAATTAGGCTCTTTTGGTCCTATTAGCAAAATGGTTCTCACTTTAGAGCAAACATTGTCAGACCCATCTGGGTTAAAATAGCCTACGATATCAAGGCTTTTCTTATCTAGCATTCTTTGAATTGACAGCAGGGTATCTGACATTCCTAAAGACTAGTCAAAAGTTTTTTTAAACAGAGTGCCTACACCGTGGCTAGTAAAGAGCTCAAGAAGACAGGCATGATCAACTCTCCCATCGATTATAACGGATGCCCTAACACCCTCTTCAATAGCTTTTATCGACGTATTAACTTTGGGGATCATTCCCGAGTTAATAATTCCTGAGTCTATTAAATTTTTTGCCTCTTCTATAGTCAATTGATTAATTAATTGATCTTCGCTATCTTTTACACCGACCACATCCGTTAACAGTAAGAGACGATCAGCTAAGAGGCTTGAGGCTATAGCACCCGCTGCTGTATCACCATTAATATTAAATGTTTCGCCCTTTATTCCAAAACCGATGGGGGCAATAACGGGGATAAAGTCACTCTTTATAAAATTCTGGACTATATCAGTATCAACTTTTTTTATCTTCCCAACAAATCCAAGATTGGGATTATCTTGCTCACATTCAATCATATTCGCATCTTTTCCGGATAGTCCAACACCTTTCCCACCTTGGCTATTGATTGCATTAACTATAGATTTGTTAACATTGCCAGATAGCACCATTTCAACAACTTCCATAGTTTTACCATCTGTTATCCTCTTTCCCTCAGCAAATTCGCTTTCAATTTTTAAATCTGATAATACCTTATTAATCATAGGGCCACCGCCATGTACTATTACTGGGTTGACGCCACATTGCTTTATCAAAACAATATCTCGCGCAAAATTTTCCATTGAGGGTTTGCTCGTCATGGCATGACCACCAAGCTTAATAACTATTGTCGAGTCCTCATATCTCTGGATGTATGGTAGCGCTTCGGCCAGCGTGGCTGCCGTTTGCTTAAAATTATTTTCTATTTTACCGTTCATAGAAAAACCTAATGCAATTATAATGCTGATTTGTCAATTATTTTGATTTAAACCTAAAATTGAGAACATTACGTCTCGAATGTCACTAATACCACTTTTTTTTATCGCTGATGTCATTAAAAATTCTGGATTGCAGGCAGGATGCTCTTCTATTTTGCTATTTATTTCGTCTAGAAGTTTCGGCAACTCAGTTTTCTTAACCTTATCTATTTTGGTCAGTATTATTTGATAATTCACAGCATAGGTATCCAAAAAGGAGAAAAATTCTCTATCATTATCTTTGAGCCCGTGTCTTGCATCGACAAGAGTAAATACCCTCTTAAGTGAACGTCTTTCCGCTATATATGACTTTATAAGAGTCTGCCAATCTGATCTTTTATCTTTTGATGCTTTTGCGTAACCATACCCTGGGAGGTCAACGATATAGCTTTTATCTCCCAATGAGAAAAAATTTAACTCTTGAGTTCGGCCTGGTGTCTTAGAAGTCCTTGCCAGGTTTCTTCTTTCAAATAGGGCATTAATTAGTGTGGATTTTCCAACATTGGATCGGCCTATGAAGCATACTTCTGCTTCTCTATCTGGAGGCAAACCATCAATCCCAGCGACTCCTTTTAAAAAAGAGACTTCATTTAATAAAGGTGATTTTGTTATCTATGGCTCCTTTATTAGTTTTCTTTGGAGGCCCCTTCCTTTTTAAAGGAGCTCAGAATATTTCCAAAAATATCGGGCCTGACACCCTGTGATGCCATAATAAAATACTGTTGTGCAAATGTAATAATATTATTTGCAACCCAATAGATGACAAGACCACTAGAGAACTGTCCAAGAAGAAACATAAAAATCCAAGGCATCCAAGCAAAAATCATCTGTTGTGTTTTATCAGTAGGCGCAGGATTAAGCTTCTGCTGTAGCCACATTGTTACACCCATAAGTATCGGGTAGACCCCTATAGAAAAAATAACGAGAAAACTTTCTGGACCAGGGGGAGAGAATGGTAATAAGCCGAATAGATTTAATATAGAGCTTGGATCGGGAGCTGAGAGGTCTGTGATCCATCCTATGAACGGAGCATGCCTTACTTCAATGGTAACAAAAAGGACTTTGTATAGTGAGAAGAATATCGGGATTTGTAAAAGTATAGGTAAACATCCGGCAGCAGGATTGACTTTTTCTTTTTTGTACAAAGCCATCATCTCTTGCTGTAATTTCATTCGATCATCGCCGGCCCTCTTTTTTATTTTTTCCATCTCTGGTTGTAGTTGCTTTAACTTCGACATTGAAACGTAAGATTTATAAGCAAGTGGCAGTAATACTGTCTTTACAACCAACGTAAGAAGAATGATCGCCCACCCCATATTCCCAACAAGCTTATTGCAATAATCAAGTAAGGAAAAAATTGGTTTAGTTAAAAAGAAAAACCATCCCCAGTCAACCGTATCTATAAAGTCAGCAAAATCGGCCTCCTTCTGATAGGTTTTTATGGTATTGACTTCTTTTGCACCCGCGAATAGGTAGGTCTTTATTTCTGTTGACTGGCCTGACCCGATGCTCTGCAGAGGGTGGCGAATATCGGCTTGATAAATATCGTTTGCTTCATTATATTTGCTAGCCATTTTAAATTTACTTTGTGGTTCGCCAACGAGTGTGGACATCCAATATTTATCGGTAAACCCAATCCAGCCATTTTCTGTAATCTCGTAGATTTCAAGATTGGCACGCTCTCTATCGTCATACTTCTGATCTGTTATGTTGTCATACGATAACTCAACAAGTTCGCCATCATCATATCCCACGATCCCTTCATGAAGAATGTAAAAGCCAATAGTTTCGGGGGCGCTATGACGGGCTAGTATTCCATAAGCTGCCAAATCAATGGTTGCGTTTGATCGATTAAACACGCGCTGCTTTATAGTGAAAAGAAAGTGTTCATCAATGGAAATTTCTCTTTCAAATATGACGCCCTTGGGGCTCGTCCATTGCAACGTTATAGGTGTACCGGGTGTGAGCGTTTTACCTTTTGCGAGGTTCCAGACAGTGTTCGGATTAGGTACATTTTCTCTGTCTCGCGATGACCATCCATAAACAGCATAATAGTTTTTATTTTCATACTGAAAAAGCTCAATGTTCTTTGAGTTCTCTTCCTGCGTCTCAAAATAATCCAAGAGTTTAAGGTTATCAATTTTACCACCCTTTAAAGATAATGAACCCGATAGTCGTGATGTTTCTATTGGTACTCGCGGTGCGTCTGCAGATGTATCTATTTTTTGTTGGCTTTGATTGGTATCAACTTGCACTGGAGTGCTAAGACCGGTACCTGTTTGGTTATCTTCTTGTGTAACTTGTTCTGTTGTTTGTTCAGGACTCACTTCCTCTATTGGCTCCGGTGGAAACATGAGCATCCAACCAAGCAGTACTAAAAAACTCAGGGACGTTGCCAATAAAAGGTTCTTATTCTGATCATCCATCTGCTCTGCCTTCTCTTAAATAATCTGCGACTAATATATGGTTACTAATGACTTAATTCAATCGATTTATCGAGTAATGTCTTTTGATTGTTTCTTGTTCGGTACAGGATCATAACCGGAGTATCGGCTAAATGGATGACATTTTAGTATTCGCTTTACAGACAAATAGGATCCATAAAAAATCCCATGAGTTTTTAAAGCTGTTAAGGCGTATTCGGAGCATGTTGGCTCAAAGCGACAATTCTTTCCAGTTAATGGACTAATGAAAAGACGATATATGTGAATAGGAAAGGAAATAATTTTTATAAGCATCTATTTACCTTTCTCCTGGCCATATATCTTCTTTATTCCGTTCTCTATATCATTACATAGTTCAGTAAATTTTACTTTGATCGTTGCATCCTTGCGAGCAATGAAAATATAGTTGGTTTTTTTTATACCGATTTCCTTAAGTACAATTTTTCCTGCCTCTCTTAAGCGTCGTTTTGCTCTGTTTCGTTTGACAGCATTCCCAACTTTTTTCGAACATGTAATACCCATCATTACGGATTCATCTGTTTCCACTACTTCATCCGTTCGCACGTAGCTTTGAATTACCACCGATGGCATAGCAGCGTAAGGTGCGTTATTACCCTTAAGAAAATCTCTGCGCTTCTTGATTGTCTGGATATCCAAAACTACTCCCTGCAGCCGTCAAGACTACCAGAATATTATGCGGATAACGTTTTTCTACCGCGTGCTCGCCTTCGGTTAAGTATCTTTCTGCCAGCACTTGTTGCTGAACGCAAACGAAACCCGTGGCGACGCTTTCTAACTCGGTTACTGGGCTGATATGTTCTTTTCATTACACAATTCCCTTCAAGCTTTATTGATTAATGGAAACGGCCTATATTGTCAATTAGCTATTTATAATAATTGAACCATTAATAATAAGGCGAAATTTTATTTACAATTCGGTGACATCTCAGTAAATTCGCAATAACTGCACCGGTAGCTCAGCTGGATAGAGTACCTGACTACGAATCAGGGGGTCGGGGGTTCGAATCCTCCCCGGTGCGCCATAAAAAACACTATTTATTCTAAATAAATTAATGTCTTCACAACTTATATTTTCTGTAAAAGCTGCCCTCGTTCGATATAAAGAGACACCCGTATTTGAGGATCTCACATTGAATATACATCAGGGTAGCCGCATTGCTCTAGTTGGCAAAAATGGTGCTGGTAAATCAACAATTATGAATATTATAACAGGCGTTAAATCACTGGACGAAGGGGATCGCTGGGAAAATCCTGGAACAACAATAGGATATTTGGTCCAAGACTTTCAACCAGATGAAAAGGAAACGGTGTTCGATTTTATCTTTAATAATATTAAAGGTGAAGATCGTGAACTCTATCAATATAAAGTGGATATTGCAGCCGAAGCGCTCGATTTGGATGTTAAAAAACCAATGACAATGCTATCGGGAGGGCAACTTCGAAGAGCGGGCTTAGCAAAAGCCTTTGTTGAAGAGCCCGATATTCTTTTGCTTGATGAACCAACGAACCATTTAGACCTCGAAGCAATTAGTTGGCTTGAGGGTTATCTTAATAATTATCAGGGTGCGATACTCTGTATTTCCCACGATAAACGCTTTTTAGAAAATATAACAAATAAAGTATTTTGGTTGGATAGAGGAAGACTCAAAGTCAGTCCTAAAGGATTTAAGTTTTTTGATGAGTGGTCGACCATGCTTTTGGAACAAGAAGAACGCGAACTTCAAAAAAGAAAACAAATTGTAGCACAAGAGGTAGAGTGGGCATCCCGTGGAGTAAAAGCACGTGTAAAGAGAAACGTACGACGTCTCAGTCAAGTGCGCGAGATGAGAGATAAGTTAAAGGCCGACGAGTCAGCGTATCGTCGCGCCACAAAAAAGATCAGCTATGAACCGATTAAAGATCTCGATAATCATACGAAAGTCATTTGTGAATTTTATAATGTGCATAAATCATTTCAGAATGATGATGAAACAATTAATATCCTCAATGGTTTTAATATCCGTATTAAGAGAGGGGATCGTATTGGGATCATTGGTAAAAACGGATCAGGGAAATCAACATTTCTAAAACTTATTCTTAAAGAATTAGAAGCCGATCGTGGCAGTGTGAAAGTCCAAAAGACAATTGAATTTTCATACTTTGATCAAAATAGAAGTGATTTGAGACCTAACGATCGACTAAAAGATGTCATGGCCCCCAATGGAGGCGACTATATTGATGTCAGAGGAAAGACACGGCATATCTATGGCTATTTGAAAGACTTTATGTTTGATCCAAGTGTCGTGCTGGATAAAGTGGGGACACTGTCGGGTGGCCAAAAAAATCGTTTAAAACTTGCAAAGATTTTAGCAGATCCAAAAACGTGTCTTATACTTGACGAACCGACAAATGATCTCGATATGGAAACACTCGATATGCTTGAAGATATACTCATTAATTATGAGGGCACATTATTGTTGGTTTCACATGACCGCGACTTTTTAGATCAGACGGTGACTAAAGTGTTAGCTTTTGAAGGAGATGGGAGAATTGAAGAGTGTATAGGAGGGTATTCTGATTATCTTAATCAAAAAAGATCCCCATCGAAAACCAAAGATAAGAAAGAACAAAATTTTAATCAGGTAAAAAAAGTAGAAACTAAAAAAGATTTATCTGATACTAAGAAACTAACCTACAAGCTTGAATATGAATTGAAAAATCTCCCTAAGCAAATTGAAGATAAAGAAGCCGAGATTAATACACTCACAGAAAAGTTATCGGATGGAGATTTTTATAAGAGTGATCCTGATGGCTTTGTTGAAATGACCAAAGAGCTGAAGTTGGCAAAAGATCAACTTGAAGAATACGAGGAGCGTTGGCTTGAATTGGAAGAACTAAGTCAATAACGGATAAATGTTAGGTAAAGACTAAACAAAATCTGTAACAATAAAATCGTCAGCATCGATCAATCCAACATCCGTATTATCAATAAGGAATAGAATTTT
This sequence comes from uncultured Alphaproteobacteria bacterium, assembly GCA_902537415.1. Classification (GTDB taxonomy): domain Bacteria; phylum Pseudomonadota; class Alphaproteobacteria; order Rhodobacterales; family Rhodobacteraceae; genus CACIJG01. Next base: position 19,381 of record CACBBC010000017.1, read on the forward strand.
ATTGCTACTTGTATCTTTTATTTGAACATCGCCCGAATGAGTTCCACTGGTCACTTGCGAAATTGTTAAGTCAGCGAAAGTTTTATCTTCAAGCCCAATTTTATCAGTACCGTTGGTGAAGTCAGTAATTATATCCGCAACATTTATATCTGTGCTCGCATCGGAAACGCTGCAGACAAATATATCGGCACCGCCTTCACCAGTTAGCGTATCCTTTACGCCAGCACCTGACCCTCCGTATAGCGTGTTATTCGCGCTGTTTCCTTTAATTGTATCTGAAGCAGACCCACCTTTAGCATTTTCGATTATCACATCATAGGCGATACCCATGAGACCATCCCCAGCTCCAAGATCTAAGCCCAAATCACTATCACTGTGAGATGTAATATTTCCAAAAAACGAATAGCTACCTGCGGTAAGGTCAATATTCGCAACACTATTCTGGTCATACCATGAAAAAGTATCATTCCCACCAGCATCCCAAATAGATGCATTTATGAAATTGTCATTAGAGAATGAAGATAGTTTATATTCTGTATTTCCAGCGTTATAGGACATATATCCTGGTATGATTGCACAAGTTGATATAATTAGAGGAAACAGAACTATTCTGGAATATTTTTGGCAACCAGTTGCAAAAATTAAAGATACAGCCTTTAAGGAATAGGTAAAAGTTTTGTCAATTGCTGCAGGCAATAACTTTTATCTTTAAATATCGAAGGCACAAAAAAAGCTCAATTAAGTTAATAAAATTCATGCAAAAAAATCTATTTGAACAAAGCACTCTGAGAATGAGCGTTCTTTTTTTTCTCTATTTTTTTTGTGCGACACCTAGTATATCACAACCCCATTTCCAATTTTTTCTAGGGAATAATAAACCAATAAGTCAGATAGGGTTTGTATATGGTGAGAAATTAGGAATTAATCCAAATAATGGTAACAACGGAAATGGTAACAACGGTTCGAGGGATCCGTATATCGTGAATCATGACATCCAACTTGGTATGCAAGCTTTTAAAAACTTCAAGGTTAATAGGATTAATTTCAACTATGGAGCCACGGTAGCTATAGGCTCCTCGAGTATTTTTTTTAAAGATGGGATCGGGATATTTGTAGAACCAATCTCAGTTGATTCATTAAACTTAGAATTTGAGCCTGAGGTTACTTTAGATTATTCCGTATTAGATAATATTATTTTTTTCGGAGGGATCTCACAATCACTCGTTTGGACAAATGATAACTTCGAACTTGGAAGTTGGAAAATTAAAGAGAAGCTGAATTTTAAGGAAATATACCATAATGCAGGTATAAAGTATGAAGCTGTAAAAAATAGATTTCTGATTGAGGCAAAGCTCTATAGGAATAACGATAGTGAGTTTTTTTCACTCAGGTTATTAGTTCCGGTTCAAGGCAAGTGAGACGAACTTGCTAATTAGTTAGAACTAAATAGAGATTTATCAAATTCAAAATAATTTTTTATAAAACGTAAAGCAATACAATGGTGACAGTAATACTTGAAACTATTGTAGTAATAGTTATTGCAGCAGCACTTTCACTCTCAAATGTTTTGTAATAATTTGCTAGAACGAAAACATTGGCGGCTACCGGTAAGCTCGCACAAACAATTGCTGTTTTAACCCACATAGGATCCATACCACTTTGAAATTGAAAAATAATAAATATCAATATCGGATGCACAACCAGTTTTATTAAAGTTATAAGAAACAAAACACTCTTTTGATTTTTGATAGACGTAACATTTAATGAGATGCCAAGTGCGATCAAAGCAACAGCAGTGGCCGATGCAGCAATAATCGAAAGTGTTCTGTCAATCGCCGTTACTATCTTGATGTCTGCAATTGAAAAAATAAAGGCTACAAAAACAGACATCATAAGCGGGTTATAAACAAAGCGCTTAACTACTTCTTTTCCCAGCTCTTTCAGGCTTGCTTTTCTATTCTCTGTTAATTTATAAAATATTAGGGTAGTTAATAACACAAAAGTATCGGCCAAAAGGATCAAAGCTAATGGGATAGCCGCCTCCGTGCCGAACGCTAAAATGCATAAGGGGACACCTATATATCCATAATTTGGGTAGGCGGCATTCAAGCCGAAGATTGCTTTCTCCATGGTCTTGAGCTTTGTCATAAGCCCTAAAATATAGGTAAGGCCAAAGATAGATATTGTTACAATCTCATAACTAAAAATGAACTTTAAATTTAAGCTTTTACTGGCATCGCCCGAAAGAATGCTTGTGAACATAAGTGGGGGTAGCAAAATATAAAAAGCAAACTTTGATAAAACGGTGCCATCCCGTTCTGACATAAACTTTATTCTTTTCAATAGATAACCAATTCCAATTAATGAAAACATCGGAATAGTCAAATTTAAGACATCAGTCATTAATCACCCGATTTGAAAGGGACTGTAAGTTTTTGCATTATCAAAACAGCCATTAAGAATAATACTAATATGAATAAACTAGTTTTAAGTATTTCAAAAAAATACACTTGTATACAGTTTAAAACAGAAACCGAAAAGCGATTGATACTATAGCACCTATTTATCAGGTCATAGAATTCAAGCAAAAATACTATCAAAAAAATACAGCTTAGAACAAAACAGATAAAAGCAATAAAATACTTTAAGTAACTCATATACTTAGACATTGTCTAAAAGTTAAAAATTGTCGCTTCTCTAGAAAGTTTAACAAAAACTTCTTCGACCTCAGCTTTAGACAAGCTTTTAACAATTCCGTTTGAAACCTCCTCCCGGCTCCACATCCATGTTTTAACGGGGTCGTCTTTCATCGCCCATGCAGGAAATAAACGCTTTTCACAAAACTGATCGAGTAGGTGATAGACGTTAATGTGACGGTCATCCTTCTGTATCTTCTCATAGATATTTTTTACCTGCTGTTCAGATCCTTCAAGGAGCTGCAGAAAAATATCGGAACGACAGATTAAAGCTCCAGTGATGTCGTGTTTCCTATTGTTTGCTCTAGAAGCAATTAATATTGCGGATAGAATCTCTAAACTATATCCAAACGGTTGAGAACAATAAACGAGCTGCATGAATTTCATTAAAGTTTCCTTGTCAACTTATAAACCCAGTATCCCACGGTTTCGTGTATATATATACGCCAAAGATTAATACTACCTTGCATACGTCCTGGACTCCAGTATATCGAGTTTGCCGTTTGAAAATCAACTGGTATCGGCTCGAAGACTATATCGGGGTGCTGTTTTTTAAAAGTTGCGATAGCTCTTTTCATATGGTTGGCTGAGGTCACAATCCCCCACTTTTTTATTTTCAGATCATCAATAAACTCTCTTGTGTAAAAGGCATTCTCGTACGTATTTCGAGAGCGTTTCTCAAAGAGCATTTTTTTGGAATCTACTTTTAACGCCTTAATTAGCTTTTCTGTTATCTCTGCCTCTGATAGCCCTTCATGGTAGAGACTTCCAGAAAAGCCAGTAAAAATAACAGTACCTCGAGGTTGCTGCTGAAGAAACTGTAAACCCTTTAAAACTCTTTCCACGTCTTGCTCGAGAGAAATGTCGTTCCGTTCTTTAGCGATTTTTCCAGAGCCCGTGCTACCTCCGAGCACAATTATACCTTCTAACTCAAGAAAGGTTTCTTCTCTATAAGAAAATTTATCTTCAAGATTTTTTACAAGAAACTCGGGTATGGGTTTATATAGAATAAGGCTCCAAAAGAGCACAAACGGTAAGGTGCCTCTAAGCTTATTTCTTTTTGCTCTAGCGATGATAAGTAAAAAAAGAAGAAAGGAAATTATTAAAAGATTTAAAGGGTCTAAAAAAAAATTAAATGTCTTTGACAAAATAAAAAACAAGTAATCAGACCTTTCTAAAATATTTATACGAAAGCTTTTCAAAAGCCTCAAAAGCTTTGAGAAGGGTAGGAGTATAGCAGGGTAGTACTTGTGTCAAGAATACTCCAGCCATATCGCTTTTGGAGTCTACCCAAAAGTATGTATTTAATAAACCAACCCAGCTCCCACTATCTGCCGAGCGCCCTGTCGTTAGTGGTTGATTATTTAAAAGAAGACCATAGCCCCAAGTCTTTTCTATATTTGGATACATTTCATTTTCATCAACGAGGCTTTGATTATAACTTTTTAAAGTAGAAACTCCCATATTCCCAATCTGGTTTCTGAACATTTTCGAGACCGTAGAGCTTGGCACATTAGATTTCATACTTTTCAATAGAAATTGAAGAAACTTTAAGTAGTCACTTAAGGTGGACGTTAATCCTCCTCCACCATAGTGGAAACGGTTTAAGCCAATGGTTATTTTGCTGCTAATGTCTGAATAAGCACCATCCGATTCCCTAAAATATAGCGGCGCAAGAGTATCTCTATTTGCTTGACTTGGATTAAATGACGTTTTCTCTAAACCTAAGGGTTGGCACAGATACTTTTTGAGATTTTCATCCAAACTAACCCCACTTATAGCTTCTATAGCTTTTCCAAGCCAGCCATAGGAGATGCCATATCCCCAACGGCTTCCAGGCGTAAATACTAATGGCGCTTGTAGAAAGGAATCGTCACCAATCTTCATCGGAGCAATTTTTTTTTTCGACAATAACTCTGAAATGATTGGATCGTGATGCTCATACGCATGACCGGATGTAAAGCTTAGCAAATGATGAAAAGAAATAGGCACGTCATTTTTTTTATATTTAATAGTGTCTCCCTCTTTATAGGCAATTTCCAAATTATCAATTCCGGGGACATACTTTCCAACTCTATCGTGTAGATCAATTACATTATCCTCAAGAACGGCCAAAGTCAGGTATGCCGTTATAGGCTTAGTCATCGAAGCCATTCGAAATAATTGATTTCCATCTTGAGATAAATTGGGAAACTCCGGATTTCTGAAAATACCTTCAAGACATATGGAAGTGCTATTTGTTATGCCATAGTCGACAAATGGTGTTTCCAAATTCAAAAAAGTTTTGTTAATTTCTTCCTCGAACTTTTTCATTCTATCAAGAAGATTTCAATTTATTCGAAATCTCGACTGTTCTTTGCATTTGTCTCAGTACAGGTTTTTCGATTAACTTTCCATCGACCATTACAAGACCTGTATTTGCTTCTTCAAAAATACTTAGTATACGCTCCGCTTTTTTTACGTCTTCATCATTAGGAGAAAATATATCATTAATTATTGGAACTTGTTTTGGGTTTATTGAGCCTTTCCCTGTGAAACCCAGGTTGCGCGCCTGTTCGCAGTAGCGTTTAAGGCCCTCATTATCGCTGAGATCTAAATAAGGTCCGTCTATCGCATCAAGACCTTCTTTTGCAGCGGCATGTACTACTCTTGAACGCGCATACAATAAATCTTCCCAAGTTAGTTTGCAGCGAAGCTCTGCTGCCATATCAATAAGTCCAAAAAATAAAGTTTTTATTCTTTTACTTGCGGCTGCAATTTTGAAGACATTTTCTAAACCTTTATTTGTCTCTATAATAGGGTGAAGGTCACAGTCTTTATTTGCCTCTGATAATAGATCGTCCACTATAATAATTTCTTCAGCATCCATAACTTTGGGGAGCATTAAAGCGGGAGGGGGGCTTTCACTTTTCAAAACAGCCTGTAAGTCCTCCAAACCAAATTGTGTGCGAATACTATTAATTCTAAGAATACGCTCAACGTTTTCAAATCCCTTATCATCCTTGAAAATATTTAAGGCATGCGTCCTAGCCTCGGATTTATCATGAGGCGCGATACCATCCTCTAATTCTACACAAACCATGTCAACACCGCATCCCAGAGCTTTCGGAAACATTTCAGGTTTTAATCCAGGCGTAAAAATAAAACTTCGTCTCGCTCTAATAGTCAAAATTATTCTCCTCTGGTATATAGCCTCTTTAGTTCTGTGTCTGAGTCTAGAGCTCTATCAGACCATTTTTCGAAGACGCGTTTGATCTTTCCAGCTGGGAGATTTAATTGAGCCATGGGTATCCCACCATTTACTACCTCCCCATAATATTCAATTAGATTACCATCAAATTTAAAATAGGCCATACCGGGTACAGCTACTTTTAGGTTTTCAGAACCGATTAGTGTCGAGGTAAAAGAGAACCTATACCTAGCGTACCCTTTACTATCATTGTTAATAAGATCGTACATTTCCCACGAAAAATTTTTAGCATCTCTGTGAAAGTGGGTTGGAAGCATCATAGCAATATTTCTTCTTCCCTTAAATTCACCATAAATATAATCGTCATAGACTCCATCAACGGTAAACAAAGAGGCTAGTTTTTCTCCATCGTTATTTTCAACCGCGGTTGTAAAAGTTTTTACAATGTCACTAAATTCCAAGTTTTGGCCCTCCATTGCAGATCTTAACAAGGGAAGTCAAATACTTATAGGGAAAAATTATATTTATGTTGTATGATTACTAAAGTTCTAATTTTGAATTACTAAAGAGGGGGCAATAATGCAATTCGAGACAATTACTTTTGAGATTAAAGATAGAGTCGGAACACTTACGATGAATAGGCCTGATGAAGCGAACGCATTGAACGCTCAGATGGCTAAAGAATTATTTGAGATATCGGTTTTATGCTCGAGAGACAAAAACTTGGGTGCACTGATTGTTACTGCAAATGGAAAAATGTTCAACGCTGGAGGCGACCTAAAGGAATTTGATAATCCTCCCGGAGGTAGACAGGATGAACATCTAAGTCGTGTGGCTTCTGATCTTCATAATGCAATTATACGTTTTCAATATATGGATGCACCGGTAATTATGGCTATTAATGGAACTGCTGCAGGCGGGGGCTTTTCTCTCGCTCTGTCAGGAGACTACATTTTGGCATCGGATAAAGCAAAATTCGTCTCTGCGTATACCGCTTCGGGGTTAACTCCTGATGGATCATCAACGTTTTTTTTGGCTAAACACGTCGGATTACTAAGAGCCAAAGAGCTTTTTCTAACGAATAGAATGTTGTCTGCAGAGGAAGCCAAGCAATGGGGCTTTGTAACCGAGGTAGTGGCTTACGATAACTTAACCACAAGGGCAAATGAAATAGCAATTCAACTTGCATCCGGACCGACCAAGGCCTATGGAGGAGTGAAGAAAATGCTTTTATCATCCTTTTCATCTCCGATAGAGTCGCAACTTGACAACGAGACGCGACATATTGTTGGCACAATGGACACTCATGACGGTCCCCATGGGCTAAATGCATTTCTCAACAAGGAAAGGCCGAGGTTTACAGGTAGTTAGCTTTTTATCCGATTAATCTTGTCTCGGCCCTCGTAACTAGATAAATACCGCCTATAACTAGTAGGCCTGCTAGAAATAATGCGCTTGATAGTTGTTCTGATAAAAGTAACCACCCAAAAAAAATACCCATAATCGGGGTTAGAAAAGAAAAGCTTGCTACGGTAGTCGCAGAATAGCGTTTGAAAAGCCAGACCCAGAATATAAATCCTATAGAGGCAAATAAGACTTGGAATGAAAAACCGGCATAATGCAGTAGTGTAAGATCTCTCACGAAGTTTCCATAGAACATAGAAAGAATTATCAGCATTGGTGCGGATACAAGGAAAGCATAAAACATAAGAGTATCTGGTGACTCCGCACTTAACCTTGAATTTTTTGAATAAAACGCAAAGTAGGCCCAGCCAATGGAGCCCAATAGCGCGCAGAGATCGCCGATAATAGAAGCCCTTAATCCTCCCGATGCTGTTGAAGAACTGACGGAAACAATTACTCCGATAATGGCCGCAAAAAGTCCAATTGTTTTGCCCATGGATAACTTATCATTTTTTAGTAAAAAGTGGTTCATGAGCGCTAACCAAATCGGCATAGTATAGAACATGATCGTCACTCTAATAACAGATGTCAGATCCAGAGCAATGTAGAGGAACATAAATTCAGCCCCAAAAATCACACCGTAGAATAGGATAGCTGGTAGTAAGCTTTTCTCTACTTTAATCCTTTTGTTCGTTAAAAACAGCCAAAGCAGTATAAGAAAAGCTGCAAATAAAGATCTCAAACCAGCACAAAAAACAGGCTGTAATCCATCATTAACAACCTTCATTACAACTTGATTATACCCGGAGATTAAAGAGAAAAAACAAAGGCCAGATATGCCAAAAGTATCAAGATTTCGTGACTCAATTTTCAATGCACTAAACTAAAACTAACTACCATCTCGTTACTATATAAAAGTTTTGACACATTACCTATAACAAAATATGTATTGTTTTGTATTACTGCCGGATACTTGTTTAGCACCATTTTTTACTTACATACAGGAAACATTTTGAACGCAACAACACCTTATTATCCAGATAGTTTTTATTCATTAACGCGCCTGATCATAACTCTATTTATCGCCATAGTCGGAAATGCCGGAATGTGGGCCATAGTGGTTATTATGCCCGATATTGGAGAGGAATTCCAGGTAACGCGATCGGTGTTATCTATCCCCTACACATTAACTATGCTTGGTTTTGCTTTAGGAAATGTGTTTTTAGGTCGGATTGTAGATCGATTTGGCATTACAAAGGCAATAGTTTTGGCGTCACTATTAAATGCATTCGGTTATGTTTTTGCATCAATTTTTGATTCATTCTTTGCGTTAGCATTGTTTCATCTTTTTATAGGGATAGGAACAGCGGTAAGTTTTGGCCCCTTATTAGCAGATATTTCTCTTTGGTTTAAGAAATATCGAGGCATCGCTGTGGCAATTACTGCGAGTGGAAACTACATTTCTGGTGCTATTTTTCCTATTTTGCTTGGAGGATTAATAAGTGATTATGGGTGGAGGATATCTTATTTCTTACTTGCCTTATCATGCATAATAATAATTTTACCTGCATCATTTTTTCTTCGTAGACGTTTGGATAAAAAATTTAGTGACGAGCAAGAAAAGCTAGCGAGTGAAATGTCAACTTCTTCTCGTTTTAAACCTTTGACGCTTCAAATAATTCTGAGCATTGCAGGGATTTGCTGTTGTGTCGCTATGTCAATGCCCCAAATTCACTTGGTTACAATGTGTGTCGATCTTGGTTATGGGTCACAAGTTGGAGCGGAAATGTTATCTCTAATGCTATTGGGAGGCGTAATTTCAAGACTAGTATCTGGCATTTTGGTTGATTTTATTGGTGGCGTTAAAACTTTACTGTTAGGCTCATCGCTCCAATGTATTGGATTAGTTTTGTACTACCCTACAACTGAGATGAGTTCCCTTTATATCGTGAGCTTAATATTTGGTTTATCCCAAGGTGGTATAGTCCCAAGCTATGCAATCATTGTAAGGGAGTACATGCCACCGCAAGAGGCAGGAGCGCGTGTAGGAATCGTTATAATGGCGACCGTCATCGGTATGGCTTTTGGGGGCTGGATTTCCGGTGTGATTTTTGATGCAACTAACTCTTATCAGCTTGCTATTCTAAATGGGATACTGTGGAACTTAATAAATATTCTGATAGTGAGTTCACTGCTATTTTTTGGGACAGTCAAGCCGATCACAAGAAAGACAGCCTAACAGTATTTTTCAGGACCAAACCACTGGCCAGTCGAATAACGATCACCATGTGCCCATCCGACGGGCAATATATTTTCAATTTCTCTCATGTTACTATCGGTCAAATCTAATTCACAACCATCTATCATTTCTTTTAGATGAGTTACTGACCTAGTTCCAGGTATAGGGAGAACATGTGTATCCACCTTTAAAAGCCAAGCAATTGCAAGACCTGATGCTTTACACCCAAGATCGGCAGCATATTCACGAAATTTTTGTGTGGCTTGTATATTATTAGAGAGGTTTGGTTCTATAAAACGGGGATTTGCTTTAAGAAACTCCATTTTTTCAATCGTTTTCGCGTTATGTGGCTTATCTGTCAAGAGGCTTCTCCCGATAGGGCTAAACGCCACTAGTGATGTTCCTAAAGTTTTCGTTCTTTGTACGAGGCCTAATTCTGGGTATCGTGTGCTTAAAGAATATTCTGATTGCACTGCTCCAACCGGGTGAATTGATGCAGCTTTTTCCAATGAAGTTGGTGCAATTTCCGAAAACCCAAATTGTTTGATTTTTCCAGCTTTTATAAAATCAACTAAAGTTTCTGTTACCTCTTCAATTGATCTATCTGCTTCTCTTCGATGGACATAATAGAGTTCAACGCAGTCTACCCCTAGTCGTTTGAGCGAATTATTTAATTCTTCAGTTAAAAATTCTTTTGAATTATCAAAAACAACGGTCCCCTTATCATCAAAATTTTTTCTGTCTATACCACCCTTTGTAGCTATTTTGAAAAATTGCCTATCTTTTGGGTTCAAAGTATTCAAAAACTGCCCTATTCTCTCTTCAGAAAGGCCCATTCCATAAACTTTTGCAGTGTCAATGTGATCTATTCCGTTATCGAGAGCCATTTTTAAAATTGCGTGGCTTTCTTGTGTATTTGTGGGACCATAAAAGTCAGAAAAGGACATTGCACCTATACCCAGTGCACCAACCTTCGTTCCTGTATTGCCAAGATTTCTTTTTTCCATTATGTTTTCCTCACACGTTTTATTAACATTTTTGTAAGTGTTTATTAATCAGAGATGTAATGTTTGACAACAAATTTTTTGGGAAGATTCATGAGCTGGAGAATTTATTTATCAGGAGAAATTCATACAAATTGGAGAGATGAGCTAAGATTAGCAGCAAATGAAGCTAACCTTAAGGTAGATTTTTTGGCACCTGAAACTGATCATGATCTCTCTGACAATACTGGAGCTGATATACTAGGAAGTGAGGATAAAAAGTTCTGGCATGACCATAAAGGTGCGAAAATAAACTCTATAAGAATAAGAAGAAATATTGAAAGTGCGGATCTTGTAGTGGTAAAATTTGGAGCAAAATATAAACAGTGGAATGCAGCTTTTGATGCAGGATACTCTGCTGCTAAAGGCAAATCGCTAATCATTATGCATGAAGATGATCATCAACATGCACTTAAGGAGATAGATGCGACTGCATTGGCTGTGGTTCAAAACAATCAGCAGTTAATAGAAGTTCTGAAATATGTCACGAAAGACTAAATATCTTCTATTTGCATGCAAATTTTTGATTATGACTTTGTTTAAGGTAAGTTTAATTATGGCGTCAGAAAAACCATTCGAGACCTTTGACCCTAATAAAAATAGAAATTGGTCGTTTTTTACCGATGGGGTGATGGGTGGAGTATCAAGTGGAAAGGCATTTTTTGGAAAAAGCGGTTCAGATAATTTTGTGCGGCTTGAGGGTAGAGTTTCAACAGCTAATAACGGCGGGTTTATACAAATTAGACATAGTCTAACTAAATACCTTGATAATGATATTAAGGGTATTTCGCTTAAGGTTAGAGGAAATGGAGAGAAGTATTATATATTTATCAGAACAACCTCAACCTTACTTCCTTGGCAATTTTATAACGCGTCGTTTAAGACTTCGAAAAACTGGAAGGTTGTAAAAATAAACCTGCAGGAATTTCAACCTTCAAGCAATTTTCTAAGAAAAACCATAAAAAGTTCATCGATTAAAAGTATAGGAATAGTTGCCTATGGTCGAGACCATGAGGCAAAAGTCGACATTTCTGAAATTTTCTTCTTTAAATAATTATTAAAATATTTTTTTGTTTGTCGTTAAATGATTCTCAAGGAGATATTATTATGAGAATAGCTTCAGTCTTTGTCTTTTTATTCATTTTGGGTTGTGCTTACAACCCTCAGTTGGCTAATGTAACTAACGCGAATGGAACTAGTGCTTCAGGGAAGATCTCCCAAGGAACTATACCTGCTCGAGGACTGGGTCATGTCTCTGTGCATCCAGATTTAAATTTAAGGATGAATAGTTCATGTACAAAAGTAATGAAACTCAGCTTTGGACAAACGCAAGATTATCGTAGTGTTATGTTGGAATTAAAGAATAGAGCCTTAATTATGGGTGGTAACTCTGTTTCTTTGGTTGAGTGGTTTGAAAATAACAATACGACAGGGTATGTTGGTAACATATACTTATGTAAGAAGAAAACATATCACATCCACCCTCACCCTGCGTAGTTAGGTCAATCAGACATTTTTAGCGCATCTATGAAAGCTTGTTGAGGGATTTCCACTCGTCCAAATTGGCGCATTTTCTTTTTACCAGCCTTTTGTTTCTCAAGTAGCTTTCTTTTTCTCGTAATATCACCCCCATAACATTTAGCAGTAACATCTTTTCTGAGAGCGGATATTGTTTCTCGCGCTATTACTCGGCCTCCAATGGCCGCTTGGATAGGGACTTTGAATAAGTGCTGTGGAATTAGCCCCTTAAGCTTCTCACACAAACTACGTCCACGACTCTCTGCCTTGGATCTATGCACCATCATTGAAAGAGCATCAACGGGTTCGTCATTAACAAGAATTTGCATCTTTACTAAATTATCCTCTTGATAGCCCTCAATCTGGTAGTCAAAGCTCGCGTATCCTTTTGTTACTGACTTTAGTTTGTCATAAAAATCAAAAACTACCTCATTAAGAGGTAAGTCATATATAGTCATGGCGCGACTACCAACATAGGTTAAGTCTTTTTGGGTACCTCGTCTTTCCTGACAAAGTTTCAGTACATCTCCTAGATATTCGTCTGGCACCAAAATTGTTGCCTTAATTCGGGGCTCCTTTATGCAGGTGATTTTGGAGGCATCTGGAAGGTCAGCGGGATTGTGGATATTAAGCAATTGATTGTCAGTGGTCTCAACACTGTAAACGACGCTCGGAGCAGTCGTGATTAAATCAATATTAAACTCACGCTCTATTCGATCTCGTATGACCTCGAGGTGTAGCAATCCAAGAAAACCACATCGAAACCCAAACCCTAAAGCTAATGAAGTTTCAATCTCATAGGTAAATGAGGAATCATTTAACGCCAATTTTTCAATAGATTCCCTTAGGTTTTCAAATTCGGAACTGTCAACAGGAAAAAAACCGCAAAATACAACTGGTTTTGCCGGCTCATATCCGGCAAGGGGTTCAATACAAGGTCTTCCTTCATGCGTTATAGTGTCGCCTACACGCGTATCCCTAACTTGCTTTATAGAGGCAGTAAAAACCCCTATCTCACCTGCGGATAAAAAATTTACATTTTGAATTTTTGGTTTCAAGACACCTACTGAATCTATGGTATACTTGGCTCCACTCTGCATCATTATTATTTTGTCACCTTTTTTTAGAATTCCATCAACTATTCGTATCATAACCACTACACCTAGGTAGCTGTCATACCAACTGTCTATCAGCATAGCTTTAAGGGGACTTTTTTGAACTCCTTGTGGGGGGGGTAGTGAAGTCACAATTGCTTCTAATACTTCATCAATTCCTTGGCCAGTCTTTGCAGATATTTGCAGTGCGCATGAGGCGTCTAAACCAATAACTTCTTCTATTTGTTGTGCAACTCTATCACAATCAGAGGCAGGCAGGTCTACTTTATTAAGTATTGGAAAGATTTCGTGATCAGCCTCTAAGGCAGTATATACATTGGCTAAAGTTTGGGCTTCTACGCCTTGACTCGCATCGACTACTAGCAAAGAACCTTCTACAGCACGCATTGAGCGGGAAACCTCATAAGAAAAGTCAACATGTCCAGGAGTATCAATCAAATTCAATATGTATTCTTCACCATCTTTTGCATTGTAAGATAACCTGACTGAGTTGGCTTTTATCGTAATTCCACGTTCTCTCTCCAAATCCATCGAGTCGAGAAGTTGTTCTTTCATATCCCTAGATGACACCGTATTAGTGAATTGGATCAATCTGTCAGCTAACGTGGACTTTCCATGATCTATATGAGCTATAATTGAAAAATTTCTAATTTTTTCAATTGGCTGCATACGTCACTCTTATTATTCTCTAATATCTATACGATTTTTGCGTATTACTTTTAACTAGTTAGACGCTTTTTCTACTTCTATTTTCTCAATGTCTTTCTTAATCTTTGTAGCGTTTGGCGATAGATTATCTATTGCTGACTTTCTGAGAAAAGAATCTAGACCTCCGACTTTATCAATCGTTCGAAGAGCAGAAGCAGACACCTTAAGTTGAAAATCCTTTCCTAACACTTCAGAATTCAGTGTGACGTTATTTAAATTTGGAAAAAACCTTCTTTTAGTCCTATTCTTAGCGTGACTGACATTATTGCCACTCATTGCTTTTTTACCTGTTAATTCACACGTTCTGGACATTATTACCTCTCACTGTCGTGCTTTTTTACTGTGAGTATTTTTCTCTGTCAAGACATTTAGCTAGACTTATGCCGTATCGGTGATTTATAACAAGAGGGCTAATTGGGTGGAGACTACTCTTGTGCGGTATTATTGGCATAGTTTCAAAGAAACAGGTTGTTGACCGGTTAATAGATGGCTTAGAATGTCTCGAATACCGGGGGTATGATAGTGCGGGGATAGCCACTGTTAATAATTCGGAGATTGTTTACAGTAAGAGCACAGGCAAACTTGTCTTTCTAAAGAACAAATTAAGACAAAAGCCAATAGACGGATATATTGGAATTGGTCACACAAGATGGGCTACTCACGGCGAACCAATTGAATTTAACGCACACCCGCATGTTACAAAAAATGTGGCAGTGGTGCATAATGGGATTATTGAAAATTTTGCAGAGTTTAAAGATGGATTGCTTGAGAAGGGAATAAACTTTGAATCGCAGACTGACACTGAAGTTATCGCTAAGCTAGTAGATGAAAAAATATCTAAGGAAAAGTGTCGACCTTTAGAAGCAGTGAGACTTACTGTTGAAAAATTACGTGGATCTTTTGCTTTGTGCTTTATTTTCAAGGGACATGAGAATTTCATGTTAGCAACCAGAAGAGGATCTCCATTAGCTCTTGGCTTTGGCGATGGAGAGAATTTTGTCAGTTCAGACGCGTTATCTTTATCAATTTTTTCTCAGAAAGTATGTTATTTAGAAGAAGGTGACCTCGCTAAAATTACTTCTGATGAAGTGAAAATTTATAACAGCTATGGCAACAGCGTTTCTAGGGACATTCATATATTATATACCGATCCAGTCAATCTTAGTAAAGGTCAGTATAAGCACTTTATGGAAAAAGAGATTTTTGAGCAACCTGAGGTGATTTCACAAGTACTGGGTACTTATTTGAATGCATCTAAGGAGACGCTATCTTTACCATCTTTGCCTCTATCCACTGAAATTAAGAGAATTATATTGATAGGTTGTGGAACTGCTTTCTATTCATGTTTGGTCGCAAAATATTGGTTCGAAAGCTTGAGTAGTATACCAACGCAAGCTGAGCTAGCATCGGAGTTCAGATACCCTCTCCTGTTAGAGACGATAA
>CACBBC010000018.1 GCA_902537415.1 uncultured Alphaproteobacteria bacterium
CGGTCATTCAACTTTCGACGAAATAATAGCATCAAAACCACATGGGATATTGCTTTCAAATGGACCTGGAGATCCTGCAGCTACTAACAGTTTTACTAACAAAGTACTTAAAAAGCTAGTTAGCGATACCTCTATTCCAATCTTTGGAATTTGCTTGGGCCACCAGCTGTTGGGCCTAGCTTTGGGTGCAAAAACAGAAAAAATGAACCATGGTCATCATGGGGCAAATCATCCAGTGTTAGATCTAAGGACCGGTAAAGTGGAGATCACGTCAATGAACCATGGGTTCGCGATAAACTCTCAGAGCTTACCACAAAATATTTTTGAAAGCCACGTTTCTCTCTTTGACGGGTCGAACTGTGGAATAGAGCATAAAGATAAGGATATATTTTCTGTCCAATATCACCCTGAGGCAAGCCCAGGCCCACATGATAGCCTTTATCTATTTAGAAAATTCGTTAAAATGGTAATGAAATATAAAAATAATGAACGAAAAAAAATATCCTAGTGTTATCATTTCAGGACTTGGAATATCTGGTTTAATTACAGCCTCTTTGCTATGCAAAGAAAAAATTAAAGTAGAGTGCTTTGAGCCAATTGACATTTCCAAATTTCATGCAGATCAAAGAACTACTGCTTTTCTTAACCCAGCGATAGGAGTTTTCAAAGAGATAGGTATTTGGGGGGAAATAGAGCCCTTCTCTCAACCGCTCAAAGAGATGGAAATAATTGATGCTGGTAGCAAAGAAAGAGCTGGGCCAGCTAGCGTGGTATTTGAGCCAAAAGAAGTCAACATTGAAAATTTTGGTTTTAACGTTCCCAATAGTATATTGCGATTGGAGCTTTTAGGCTGGCTAAAAAAAAACCAAAATTTTGTTTTAAACGTTGGAGACCCAATAGTTAAACATTATGCCTTTGATGACAATATTGTGGTAAGAACCGAAAAAGGCAAAGAGCTGAATGGGAAACTATTAATATCTTGTGAAGGAAGAGAAAGCGCGATAAGGAAAAGAGAGAAAATTAATACTATCAAAACCTCTTACAACCAGTTGGCAATGGTCTTTCAAGTTTCTCACTCAAAGAAACATAAAGACAGAACAACTGAAATATTGGATGTTGGAGGACCTTTTACGATAATTCCACTTCGAACCACTTCGAAACAATCAAAGTCAACTGTTGTTTGGATGGATAATGCCGATGTTATCAATGAAGCATATAGTTTAGAAAATGAAGAATTTGACACTCTTGTTTCAAAAAAAAGCCTGGGTATTAGGGGAAACATAAAGCTTGTTGGTAAAAGGCAGAAATGGCCGGTATCCTCTCAATTATCAAAAACTCTTGTAAGTAAAAGAACTGTTCTTATTGCTGAAAGTGCACATGTAATGCCTCCAACTGGTGCCCAAGGCCTTAATACCTCCGTTGAAGATATTATTGCTCTTCACAATATATGCAAAACGGCCCTCAAAAATAATGAAGATATAGGATCAGAGAGAGTTTTGAGACGATATAACATTAAAAGATTTCTTCTAACTGGAAGCAAAGTTTTTGGTATTCACCTACTAAACAAAATCTCGATGACAGAAAATAGTTTCCTTCGAATTGCGCGGAAAAATTTTTTAATGTATTTAAATCAAAGCTCATTGGTTAGAAAGACTCTAATAAAAGCTGGCTTGGGGAAATAAATAGGTAAAAGTATATTTTGTACTGGTTAAAAAATGAAAATAGTTTAAAACATTCCAAAGGAAAGGAACTTATCATGAAGGTATACTATGATCACGACTGTGATGTTAATCTTCTAAAAAAAATGAACATTGTAATCCTTGGCTATGGTAGCCAGGGCCACGCTCATGCATTGAATTTAAGAGACTCTGGGATGAAAAACATAGTGGTTGCACTGAGAGATGGTTCCAGCTCAATAAAGAAAGCTGAAAGTCAAGGTTTTAAGGTCATGAACATAGAGGATGCATCCAAATGGGCAGATTTAATAATGTTCACTATGCCTGACGAATTACAAGCTGAAACATATAAATATTTTGTGAAAGATAATCTTAAAGATGGCGCAGCAGTGGCGTTTGCACATGGCCTAAATATTCACTTCGGTTTAATAGAACCAAAACATACCATTGACGTGATAATGATGGCGCCTAAGGGGCCAGGCCATACCGTTAGAGGAGAGTATGTTAAAGGAGGAGGAGTGCCTTGCTTAGTTGCAGTTAACAATAATGCATCAGGGAAGGCAATGGATATAGGATTAGCCTACTGTTCAGCAATTGGAGGGGGTCGTTCGGGAATTATAGAAACCGATTTCAAGCAAGAATGTGAAACAGATCTGTTCGGTGAACAGGCCGTGCTTTGTGGCGGATTGGTAGAATTGATTAGGGCTGGTTTTGAAACACTTGTTGAAGCAGGATATGACCCAGAAATGGCTTATTTCGAATGCCTTCATGAAGTTAAACTTATAGTTGACCTCATATACGAAGGCGGTATAGCCAACATGAATTACTCAATTTCAAATACAGCAGAATATGGAGAATATGTTTCTGGAAAAAGAGTGCTTCCTTATGATGAGACGAAAAAGAGAATGAAAGCTATTCTCGAGGACATTCAGTCAGGGAAATTTGTGAGAGACTTCATGCAGGAAAATTCGGTTGGCCAACCATTTTTCAAGGCCACCAGAAGAAACAATGACTCTCACCAAATAGAAAAAGTTGGGGAGCAGTTAAGAGCAATGATGCCTTGGATACAAAAGGGTAAAATGGTCGATAAGGATAAGAACTAAAATATGTCAAACGTTTTATTGATAAGCCACCTAATAGTGACTGTTTTTCTAATACTTGTTGTTTTATTTCAAAAGTCAGAAGGTGGAGGTTTGGGCATGGGCTCTGACAATCAAGGCTTTGGAACTGGAACAAAATCTGCGAACCCTTTATCAAAGCTAACTTGGTTTCTGACTGCGTTGTTTTTTTTAATAGCGATATTGCTTACCATTCTTTCTATAAATAGTGGGTCAAATAAGTCAGTTTTTGAGGAATCTGAAGGAGCAGAGGGGCCTAACAAAAAAGAGTTAATACCTGAGTTACCAGACTTAAAAAAGTTTAAAACTACCGACGATGTTTTAACTCCTCCTACAGAATAAAAATAAACTATCATCTTGAGAGTTTTGTTATTCTAAAATAAACTTGGTCGATAGTTCTATTTGAAAGATTTATTTTGGCGAATTTTATTTTTATCACAGGCGGTGTTGTGTCTTCTTTAGGTAAAGGACTGACATCAGCGTCATTAGGTGCGCTTTTACAAGCAAGAGGCTTTTCAGTAAGACTAAGAAAACTAGATCCATATTTGAACGTTGATCCTGGTACAATGTCACCTTTTGAACACGGGGAAGTATTTGTTACTGATGATGGCGCTGAAACAGACCTTGATCTCGGGCATTATGAGAGATTTACAGGAGTAGCAGCTCAAAGTACTGACTCTGTTTCTTCCGGCCGTATATATTCTACGGTCCTAGAGCGCGAAAGAAAAGGTGACTATCTAGGAGAAACTATACAAGTAATCCCTCACGTAACAAATGAAATAAAAAAATTCCTCGCTCAACATGAAAACGAAGTTGACTTCATGCTTTGTGAAATAGGTGGAACGATAGGAGATATTGAAGGCCTTCCTTTCTTTGAAGCTATCCGTCAATTTTCTCAGGAAAAAAAAACCAATTCCTGCATTTTCGTACACTTAACGTTGCTGCCTTTTCTATCGTCTTCAGGCGAACTAAAAACCAAACCAACCCAACACTCTGTAAAGGAATTAAGATCTATTGGAATAAGCCCAGATATCTTAGTTTGTCGATCGGAAGTGCCAATTCCTAAGAAAGAAAAAGAAAAAATCGCACTTTTCTGTAATGTTGATGAAAAAAATATTATAGCGGCTAATGATCTTGAAACAATTTATGAAGCTCCAATTGCTTTTTTTGAAGAAGGATTAGATATCGCAGTTCTTCAAGTTCTAAACTTGAAATCTAAAAAAGAGCCTGACTTGAATATTTGGAATGATGTTAGCTCAAGATATCGTAACTCAGAAGGGTCAGTCAAAATCGCTGTTGTTGGAAAGTATACAAAACTTGAAGATGCCTATAAGTCTCTTTCAGAGGCTCTCATTCATGGAGGTTTAGCTAATAAAACAAATGTAGAAGTAACATGGCTGGAATCTGAAGAGTTTGAAAAATCCGCTCAAACAAAGCGATTAAATAAGTTTGACGGCATATTGATACCAGGTGGATTTGGGAAAAGAGGAACCGAAGGGAAAATTAAAGTGATAAAATATGCAAGAGAAAAACAAGTTCCCTTCCTTGGAATTTGTTTAGGCATGCAATTACTAGTAATAGAGTACGCAAGAAATTGTGCCGGCCTTAAAAAAGCAAATTCTGAAGAATTCGATGACAAATCAAATAGCTCTGAAGATCACCTAATCTATCATCTTTCTAAATGGGTTAAAGGTCAGAAAGTTGAAATTAGAACTAAAGTCCAAAATAAAGGTGGGACAATGAGGCTAGGAGCCTACCCTGCAAAAATAAAAAAAGGGACAACGGCTTATTCGATTTATAAAAAAGCAATAGTTTCAGAAAGGCATCGGCATCGGTTCGAGGTTAATGTCAATTACCAAAAAGCTCTCGAAGACAGTGGTCTAACTTTTTCTGGATTTTCTCAAGACGGATCACTTCCAGAGGTAGTAGAACTGTCTTCACACCCATTTTTTTTGGGAGTACAATTTCATCCAGAGCTCAAATCCAAACCTTTCGAACCCCATCCTATTTTTTCAAATTTCATAAAAAAAGCTTTAGAGCAAACTAGATTAGTTTAAAGGAATATTATAAATGATAAGTTATTATGATTGGGCAGAACATCAGTCAAAGATGCACTCCAATAAAGTTGCTATTACGGACTATTCTCTCAACAAGAAAATATCATACAAGGAATTGAACTTATCATCTTGTAAAATCGCCAATTATCTGCAGAACATGGGTATTGGGCATAGCAACCGGGTTGCTATTTTGTCAAAGAACCATAGTATTTTCTTCGAACTCCAGTTTGCCTGTTCTAAAATTGGCTCAATTATGGTGCCTTTAAACTGGCGGCTAACAGCAAATGAATTAGCTTTTATACTAAACGATTGCGAACCTAGTTTGCTTATTGTTGACGATTGCTTCAAAATAACAGCCGACCAACTTCGCTTGTTGATACCAAATATTATTATCCAATTTTTCAACTCAGACGAAAAACCAAGTGAGTTTCAAGAAAGTATTAAAGACTCCCCTAGTGATTTTAAAAAAGTTTCCCTGACTCTGGATGACCTAATAATGATAATGTATACTTCGGGGACCACGGGACACCCCAAGGGTGCAGAAATAAATCATAAAATGCAATTGTTTAACGCTATTAACCTATCTGGGATAGCTAACTTGACTAGTAAGACTAAACAACTGGTTATACTACCTTTATTTCATACTGGTGGAATAAATTGTTATGCAAATCCAGTTCTTCACCAAGGTGGAGAAATTATAATTATGAGGGAGTTTGATCCAACGCATGCTTTAAAAGCAATAAATTCTGATGAACTTGCAATAACACATTTATTTGCCGTTCCAGCGCCTTTACAGTTTATGATGCAACATTCTGACTTTGAAACAACTGATTTTAATAGGTTGGTAAATGTTGGTGTAGGCGGTGCACCATGTGCAGAAATTATAATTAAGACTTGGCAATCTAAGGGAATTGATGTAATCCAAGGATGGGGGATGACTGAAACAAGTCCTGCTGGAATTTTCTTAGCCGCCGAAGACTCTCTTAATAAGATAGGCTCTGCGGGGAAAGCTGTGCTACATACCTCCATAAAGATTATAGATAAGAACATGACACCAGTAGAACCAAACCAGGTGGGAGAACTTCTAATTAAAGGCCCAAATGTAACCCCTGGCTATTGGAAGAATGAAAAAGCAACTAGAGAGTCATTTCATGAAGGTTGGCTAAAAACAGGAGACTTAGCTAAATTTGATGAGGACGGTTTTGTATTCATTGTTGACCGAGAAAAAGATATGTATATTTCAGGTGGTGAAAATGTTTATCCTGCTGAGGTAGAAAATATACTTTATCAGCTTGATGAAATTGCTGAGTTGGCTGTAATTGGGGTTCCTGATAAAAAATGGGGGGAGACAGGAAAACTATTCGTGGTTTTGAAAAAAAATAAAGAGTTGCCAGAAGAAAAAATCATAACACATTGTCTCAAAAACTTAGCAAAATTTAAAATACCTTCTGAAATAGTATATGTTTCAGAGCTACCTAGAAACGCTACTGGAAAAGTTTTAAAACGCACTTTGAAGGAAATTACTGAAAAAAATGTTTAAAGATTTAATTAATTTATTTACAAAGCCACAGGATCAAGTAAACCAGTCTTTCGATCGAATGGAGGTACTAGCGTTAACAGCAATATTTATCAGGATAGCTAAGTTGGACGGGACTTTTGACATTAATGAACGAGAGAAAATTAAAGAGTTAATAATAAAGAGATTTCAGTTCAACGATGAGAATACTGAAAATGTTCTCAATATGGCAGCTAGGCTAGAAGGGCAATCAAATGACAATGTTCAGTTTGTTAAAGTAATAAAAGAAAGCATAGCATATGAAGAAAGATTTAATTTGCTTAAAGATTCTTGGATATTAGTCATGGCAGACGGTAAGAGAACTTATGAAGAAGACGGTTTTATGAGATTATTTTGCAGTTTGCTTGGTCTTTCAGATAAAGATAGTGCTCTTGCAAGACAGTTTGTATTAAAAGAACAAAAAACTAATTGAGTTCATAAAATGACGCCCAAGGATCATTCTCCAAAAATTATAAGAGCTCATGGTCTTACAACGAAAGAGTATAATCAGATTAAAAAAATATTGGATCGAACCCCAAATATTACAGAATTGGGCATTTTTTCTGCAATGTGGAACGAGCATTGTTCTTATAAGTCATCCAGAAAATGGCTTAAAGAGCTTCCAACAGAAGGCAATCAAGTCATTTGTGGTCCTGGTGAAAATGCTGGAATAGTTGCGATTGATGAGAGACTTGCATTGGCATTTAAAATGGAAAGCCACAATCATCCTAGCTATATTGAGCCTTTCAACGGAGCAGCAACTGGAGTAGGAGGAATATTGAGAGATGTTTTTACGATGGGAGCAAGACCTATTGCTGTTATGAACTCATTATCGATGGGATCAGCTGATAAAATTGAGACCAAAGAAATTCTTCGTGGAGTTGTTAAAGGTATAAGCCATTATGGAAATTCTTTTGGTGTACCCAATGTGGGTGGTGAGCTTAGATTTCATGCTTCATATAATGGCAACTGCCTGGTTAATGCCTTTGCTGCCGGTATTGTTAATAGAAACGAGATCTTTTATTCAAAAGCGACAGGCATTGGTTCTCCGATAGTTTATATGGGTGCAAAAACAGGAAAGGATGGTGTTGGAGGGGCTAGTATGGCGTCCGAAAGCTTTGACTCAGATGACAAACTTAATAAAGCTAAACGACCTTCTGTTCAAATTGGAGATCCTTTTTTAGAAAAAAAGCTCATGGAGGCATGTTTCGAACTTATGAGTAGCGGGTGTGTGATCGCAATACAAGATATGGGAGCTGCTGGATTAACATGTTCTTCCGTGGAAATGGGAGACAAAGGTAATCTTGGTATTTTTCTTAACTTAGATAAAGTCCCCATACGCGAAGATCAAATGACTGCTTACGACATAATGCTGTCGGAGAGCCAAGAAAGAATGCTTGCAGTAATAAAGCCTGGACATGAAGATCAAGCAAAGAAGATTTTTAGCAAATGGGACCTAGATTTTGCTGTAATAGGTAATACGATTGAAGAGGATAAGCTCTTAATTAATTTTAATAGTAAAATTGTTGCCGACTTACCCCTTAAGTGTTTGTCCGATCAGGCGCCCCAATATGACAGACCATGGACCTCCCATAAACAAAAGAAGTTGTATGCAGACATTCCAAGCATAACTATTCAAGGAGCAATAGAAGTTTTACTTTCATCACCCAATCACTGTTCTAAGCGATGGGTTTGGGAACAATATGACCATATGATACTAAATAATACTCTTAAGCGCCCCGGATTGGATGCTGCAGTTACTAGAATTGATAAAACGAGTTATGGATTGGTCTTTTCCTGTGACAGCAACCCGTTACTATGTTCTATAAACCCCTTCGAGGGTGGGAAACAAGCTGTAGCAGAGTGCTACAGAAACATCATCTCATCAGGTGGAACTCCATTAGCAATTACCGATAATCTTAACTTTGGTAGTCCAGAAGATCCAGAAATAATGGGTCAATTTGTTAACTGCATTAAAGGAATTAAAAAAGCCTCTGTCGAATTAAATTTTCCTGTAGTTTCAGGAAATGTGAGCTTTTATAATCAGACCGATGGAAAATCAATTCTGCCAACCCCAACTATTGGAGGCGTTGGTCTAATAAAAAATATTTGGGATCAACCTGCAGGAACGATAAATGAAAATGACTTTTATTATACAATTGGTAAAACTGATGAAAAAACCACAGCATTAGCTCTTTTGACTGAGCTCTCCCAAACACCAATTGAGAATGTAAATATAAAAGTCAATTTAGAAGAAGAAAAGCGTAATGGACAATTTATTTTATGCCTATTTCGTGAAAAACTGATATCAAGTGCTCACGATGTATCAGATGGAGGGATAGCGCTCACGTTGTGCGAATTGGCAATTATCAATGATTTAGGTTTTATTGTGACCGAGGGGTCAACAGAGTATTTTTTCAACGAGACTCAAGCGCGATACGTCATTACTGTAAATCCCTCAAAGGAGAAAGAGATAATCTCTTTGGCTAAGGATAAAAAGGTACATTTAACTAAATTGGGTGTCGCTAAAGGTACGAAACTTTGTTTTGGGCAAAATTTTCTTAGTCTTGCTTATATAAATGATCTTTACCAGAATGTAATAAGTAATATGATGGAAAGTAAAAATAATTTTAATTAACTAAACCCAAAGGGGAAAAAGCGTATGGCAATAAGTGCCGAAAAAATAAAGGAACTCATAAGGAAAAAATTTCCTCAGGCCGATATTGAAATAATTGATACCGCAGGAGATAGCAACCATTATTCCGCCACAATCGCCACTAAAGAGTTTCGAGGAAAATCCCGAATAGAGCAACATAAATTAGTTTATAAGGCATTAGAGGGGGCAATGGATGGAAGCAATGGAATTTTACATGCGCTTGCTTTGCAAACAAAAATAAAATAGGAGATAGAAAATGAATGAAAACGTGAAATCTAAAATTGAAGCATTAATCAATGAATATGACGTAGTCCTTTTTATGAAAGGTACATCAAAGATGCCGCAATGTGGTTTCTCAAGTAGAGTTGCCGGTATTTTAAACTATCTCCAAATTAATTTTAAAGATATAAATGTTTTAGAGGATGATGAGATTAGACAGGGTATTAAAGATTTCTCGGATTGGCCAACAATTCCTCAGCTATACGTAAAAAATGCATTCATAGGGGGTGCAGATATAATCACAGAAATGACAATGTCAGGTGAGCTAGATCAATTATTTACGGAAAAGAGTGTGTCCTTTAGTCAAGAAGCGGCTGCAAGGATTAGAGAAGAAAACGCTTAAAATAATTTTGGCTGATCCGTTTCAATTTGTTGCGTTGAGTTCTCGTCAGTAAGAAATATATCTGATTTTTTATCACTTAATTTTGAAACCATTTCTAATTTAGCAACCATTTTTTCTACCAAGCTTTCTAGCTTTTTATAATCACTTTGTAGAGAATTTCTATGCCGTTCTAAATCTCTATTTTTGTTTTTTAGATCAACGAGATCTTCTGATTTTTCTTTAAATGCTTTTGACTCACATTCTAAGTCTACTAAACGGTCGGCTATCATTAATGCAGAAAGTAATAACATTTTTGACTCTGGAAGCCGGCCCAATTGAGATTGAATAGAATCAGCTTCCTCATTGATTAATGCAGCTGCCTCTTTAACTTTCTCCTGCTCTTCGTTGTCACAGGCAACTGAAAAAATACGCCCACCGATTGATATTTCTAATTCAGTCATTATCTGTCTCTAAAATTGTCTTCAATTTCATAATTAGCCTATCTATCTCTTCAGCGTCACTCTCCGCAGCCTTTTCTAACTTTCCAATTTTGATTAATAAATCATCAATATTGTGGGTGTTTTTTTCAACATCTTTATCTTTTTTGTTAATATTGCCTGAAGCTTCACTCAAATTTTTATTTGCCAAGGCTAGTTCAAGCTTTTCCAAGGCAATTTCAAATCTTTTTTCTAATTTAACTAATTGGGTCATGGCATAATATTTGTGCTATTATAACCGCTCTATTTGATTTAACACAAACCTTTTTCTAAAATACAAATATTAGATTTACTATGCTAAAAAATTACATATTATAACGACACTGACTATAAGCATAATTTTTTAAAATGGATATTGATACTCTACGAAAAAGTTTTTCCAACCATTGGGATAAAGCTACTGCGATCAGGATGTTATCTGTGGATGGAATTGAGAAAGCTAATAGCGGTCATCCAGGAATGCCGATGGGCATGGCTGATGTTGTAACAGTTTTATTTGAGAAACACCTAAAGTTCTTTTCATCTGAGCCTAATTGGTTCGATAGAGATCGTTTTGTTTTATCTGCGGGTCACGGCTCAATGCTTTTATATTCTGTTCTTTATTTAGCCGGTTATCCTGATATTACATTAGAGGATATAAAAAACTTCAGGCAGCTTAATTCAAAAACTGCTGGGCACCCAGAATATGGCCATATTCCTGGTATTGAAACTACTACAGGTCCATTAGGACAAGGACTTGGTAATGCCGTTGGCATGGCTATCGCTGAGGAGTTCATTGGAACAAGATGGGGTAGCGATCTCTGTGACCATTACACATATGTGATTGCTGGCGATGGGTGTCTAATGGAAGGTATAAGCCAAGAGGTTATATCATTAGCAGGCAAACTAAAACTAAAGAAGCTTATAGTAATTTGGGACGATAATGGAATTACTATTGATGGAGGAGTCGAGCTTTCTTGTAATACTGACCAGATCTCCAGATTTGAATCGTCTGGATGGTCGACTTTTTCTTGTGATGCTCATAACCCGATTGAAATTGATCAAGCGATAAATAATGCAAAAAAAGACAACCGCCCATCCTTAATTGCAGCAAAATCAATAATTGGGTACGGTTCGACGGCTAAACAGGGAACTCCAGGAGTTCATGGTGCTCCATTGGGAAAGAATGAGGTTGAACAATTAAGAAAAAGTTTTGATTGGCAGCATAAAGAATTTGCAATACCGTCAAACATAAAGGAAGCATGGGCAAAAATAGGGCAAAAAAATCGCACTGTTTTTAAAGATTGGTCAGACCGCTTCCAATCTCTATCAGAAAAGAAAAGAACCGCTTTTTTAAATGAGCTAGATAAAATATTTCCCTCAAAACTTACTCGAGGTATAAAAAATTTTAAAAAACTATATTCACAAGAAATTCAAACGGAACTAGCAACAAGAAAAGCCAGTGAATTATGCCTAGACCTTATAAATGAGTGTTTTAATAATACTATTGGGGGCTCTGCTGACTTGACAGGCTCAAACAACACCAAAACAAAAGCGATTGAGGTTTTTTCAGAGCTTAATAGATCAGGCAGATACATTCATTATGGTATAAGAGAGCACGGAATGGCAGCTATCATGAATGGAATGTCTTTACATGGGGGAATAATTCCCTATGGGGGTACATTTCTGACCTTCTCTGACTATTGTCGGGGTGCAATTCGTTTAAGTGCACTAATGGGTTTGGGCGTTATTTATGTTATGACCCACGACAGCATAGGTTTGGGTGAAGACGGACCAACTCATCAACCAGTTGAGCATTTGGCATCTCTTCGATCGATTCCAAATTTAAACGTTTTTAGACCATGCGATGTTATAGAAACTATTGAATGTTGGGAGATTGCACTTAAGTCTAAATATAAACCCTCTATTATTTGTTTATCGAGACAGAATTTACCTTTAATTAGAAAGGAGCAAGTTTCAATTAATCGATCGTTTAAGGGCGCATATATTGTAAAAGATTTTATTAATAAGAAAAGAGTTATACTTATAGCAACTGGCTCCGAAGTTCAGATTGCATTGAAAGCGGCAAAGTTACTAGAGAATAATGGAATTGGTACAAGGGTAATTTCGTTACCTTCATGGGAATTATTTGATGAACAAGATTATAAATATAAGAAGAAATTGTTGCCTAGAGGCACCGTCAGAATAGCTATAGAAGCTGGGGTTAAGTTAGGTTGGGAAAAATGGCTTTATGAAAATGGTGGCAGCAAAGTCAGAACCTCATTTATAGGAATGAAAGGCTTTGGAGCTTCCGGGCCAGCAAAGGATCTCTTTGATCATTTTCAAATCAATGTTAACGAAATATGTCGGCAGGCTAAGACATTGATTTGATTGCGATTTTATTTAAATATGATGTTGAAAAAAATTCAAGATGCCAAGATAAAGAAACAGACGGTCGTCCTCCGTCTTGACCTAAACGTTCCTTATTCAAATGGCAAAAGTACTGATACATCAAGAATAGAGAAAACAAAAGAAACAATACATCATCTAATAAAAAACGAAAACAAAGTAGTTATACTTTCACACTTTGGGAGACCAAATGGAAGAATAAATAAAGATCTAAGCTTAATAAAACTATTGGGATACCTAAATGAAATCCTTTATTTAGATATAAAATTTTTGCCGTCACTTGAAATAGACTTATGGAGCGAAGAAATTGAAGCCGCCCCCTTTCCCTCAATTTTCTTATTGGAGAATGTACGATTTTCCAAATTAGAAGAGCTTAATGATCCTGACTTTAGCTCCAAAC
Organism: uncultured Alphaproteobacteria bacterium; assembly: GCA_902537415.1. GTDB lineage: Bacteria > Pseudomonadota > Alphaproteobacteria > Rhodobacterales > Rhodobacteraceae > CACIJG01. Next base: position 12,949 of record CACBBC010000018.1, read on the forward strand.
TTGCTTCACTTGGCAATGTTTATTGTAATGATGCCTTTTCAGTCTCACATAGAGCTCATGCCTCTACTCAGGGTATAACTAATTATCTCCCAAGTTTTGCGGGTTTCCTTGTTCAAAGTGAACTTAAAGCTTTGTCTTTAGCATTGGAGCAACCTTTAAAACCAGTCACAGCTATTGTTGGAGGTTCTAAGATATCGACGAAACTTGAGCTTCTAGATAATTTAAGCAATAAAGTAGAATATTTGATAATTGGTGGGGCAATGGCCAATACATTTCTTAGTGCTCAGGGATATGGAATTGGTATATCACTTACAGAAAAAAAAATGATACATACTGCAAAGGAAATAATTCAAGAACTGAAATATAAAAAATGTAAGTTAGTCTTACCTCTAGATATAGTCTGTGCCAACTCACTTAATGAAAAAAAGGAAGCCCAAACATTTAGAGTTGATTGTTGCCCATTAGATTCAATGATCCTTGATATAGGGATACAGTCTCAAAAAAACATAATGGATATAATTAACAAATCAAAGACCTTGATTTGGAATGGCCCGCTGGGTGCATTTGAAACTCGACCATTTGATCAAGGAACAAATAATATAGCAAACTACGCAGCAAATAGAACTTCAAAAAAGCAATTAATCTCAATAGCAGGGGGTGGTGATACTGTCAGTGCTCTTAAAACATCCGATTCAATTTCAAAATTTAGTTATGTTTCAACTGCTGGAGGTGCTTTTCTGGAATGGTTAGAAGGCAAATCACTTCCTGGGATCGAATCACTCAAAATATAAAAAAATGATTCCTTTTACGAATCAAGTATGCAATGATTCGTTTGAGGATCATAAATTGTTCAAAAGCTCTAAAATTTTAGAAATTACTTTGTCCGCTGTATGCTTTATACTTTGTTTTTATTTTATCATAGCATCATTCAAAGGAGAGTTCGGTGTTTCTTATAAGTACCAGCTTTTAGCAAAAGAAAAAGCTTTGACTAAAGAGTTAAAGATAGTAAATGAAAAAACTAAGGCAGTTAAAAACAAAATTAAGCGGCTTTCGGATACAAGCCTCGACTTAGAACTTCTTGACCAGCAGGCAAGAAAAATTTTGGGGCTCATTGGTGAGGATGAACTAATAATGTTTTCAATTAGATATTGAAAATATTTAGTTTAACGCTAAACTATATATATGAAAAATTCTAGTGCGTCAAAAAAAGAGTTGCTTGAGCTTTATCAGAAGATGCTCCTAATTAGAAGATTTGAAGAAAAAGCTGGGCAGCTTTATGGCATGGGACACATTGGGGGATTTTGTCATTTGTATATAGGACAGGAGGCCGTTGTTGTGGGCATAGACTCCATTAAGGAAAATGGAGATCAAAACATTACATCTTACCGAGATCATGGTCATATGCTTGCTTGTGGCATGGATCCGAAAATGGTCATGGCAGAACTCACGGGTCGTTTTACTGGTTACTCAAAGGGTAAAGGGGGATCTATGCATATGTTCTCTAAAAGTGAAGGCTTTTACGGAGGGCACGGAATTGTGGGCGCACAAGTACCGATTGGGGCCGGCATCGCTTTTGCAAATAAATATAAAAAAAATAGTTGCGTATGTTTCACTTACTTTGGTGAAGGAGCTGCAAATCAAGGGCAAGTATACGAAGCTTTCAATATGGCTTCACTTTGGAAGTTACCAGTAGTTTTTGTTATTGAAAATAACCAGTATGCCATGGGGACTTCAATGGTTCGAGCGTCCTCAACTGAAGAGATGTTTGCAAGAGGACAGGCTTTCAATATTCCAGGGAAAGCCGTTAATGGTATGAATGTTCTTGATGTAGCAAAAGAAGCTGCTCAAGCAGCAGATCATTGTAGAGCTGGTAAAGGGCCTTTTATACTTGAAATGAAAACATACAGATATAGAGGGCACTCTATGTCTGACCCTGCAAAATATCGAACTAGAGAAGAGGTTCAAAAGGTCAGAGAAGAAAAAGACCCAATAGATATGCTACGATCTGTATTGATAGAAAAACATAAAATCTCAGAGAAGCAGTTTAAAGCAACGGATGCTGAGATTAAAGCAATAGTAACTGAGGCGTCAGACTTCGCTTTAAACAGTCCAGAACCTGATATTGAGGAACTTTGGACTGATGTGTACGCTGGTTAAAAATTAGGAAAAAAAATGAAGACCGAAATTTTAATGCCCTCTCTCTCACCCACTATGGAAGAAGGTAGCCTTGCTAAATGGTACGTTAGCCCAGGAGATAAGGTTAAACCAGGTGATATCATTGCTGATATCGAAACGGATAAAGCTCTAATGGAATATGAAAGTATTGAGGAAGGCACCATTATTGAACTAGTTGTTAAGGAGGGAACCGAGAATATAAAAGTTAATGCCTTGATTGCGGTAATTGAAACCGAAGGCGCCGATGAGATTAATATTAGAAAGGTTGATGATATCAAGATAATTGAGCCTGTAAGTATTGATAGTAATGAAGAAATTTTGAGCGAAGAAGATAAGATAGATAGTGTAAATACGACTCTAGAAGACAGTAAAAAACTCAATAATGAGACAACCCAAAATCAGGTAGTGAATGAATTGACTGTTAGGGAAGCAATAAACAGTGCAATTGCCGAGGAGATGAGACTTGATGAGGATGTTTTTCTGATGGGTGAAGAAGTAGGTGAGTATCAAGGAGCATACAAAGTTAGTCAGGGCTTACTTGAAGAGTTTGGGTCGGAACGAGTAATAGATACTCCTATAACTGAGCATGGGTTCACCGGATTAGCGGTCGGAGCTGCTTTTACAGGAATAAGACCAATAGTCGAGTTCATGACATTCAATTTCGCCATGCAAGCTTTAGATCAGATAATTAACTCAGCAGCTAAAACAAATTATATGTCAGGTGGACAAATTAATTGTCCAATTGTCTTTAGGGGGCCAAATGGAGCAGCCGCTAGAGTCGCGGCTCAACATAGCCAAGATTTTGCATCATTATACGCGTCAATTCCAGGTTTGAAAGTGATTCAGCCATTTTCTGCAGAAGATGCAAAAGGTTTGCTAAAGTCAGCGATTAGAGAAAATAATCCGGTTATTTTTCTTGAAAATGAGATTTTGTATGGAAAATCGTTTCCAGTAAATATTGATTCTGAACAAATTATACCAATTGGAAAGGCGAAAACTATTTCAACCGGACAGGACGTGACAATCATTAGCTATGGAATCGGCATGATGCACACGCTTGAGGCTGATAAGAAGCTGAAGGAATTAGGAATAAGTGCAGAGATAGTTGATTTAAGAACAATAAGGCCAATTGACTTCGATACAATAATAGAGTCAGTGAAAAAGACTAATAGATGTGTAACCGTAGAAGAATCTTTTCCTGTCTGCTCAGTCGGAAGCTATATTGGCTCACAAATCATGATAAGAGCATTTGACTACTTGGATGCCCCAGTGTTGAATTGTACAGGGAAAGACGTTCCTATGCCCTATGCAGAAAATTTGGAAAAAGCAGCCTTAATTACTCCAGACGAGATTGTTTTTTCTGTTAAACAAGTTCTTTATAAAGATTAAATTAATTATGGGTAGAATATTTATAACCCCTTTAGCCAAAAAGTTAGCCTCTTTGAATTCTATAAATATCAAAGATATTTTAGGTACTGGACCAAGAGGAAGGATCACCAAAATTGATATCGAAAAACATTTAAAGCTACCTTCGTCCAACAAAAAAATCGAACAAAAGAATAATGCCGGACAAGTTAATGGTATAGACCATGAGATAATAAATATAACTAAAATAAGACAAATAATTGCGGAAAAGCTCACCCTTTCAAAGTCTTCAATACCTCACTTTTACTTAAGACGCAAAGCAAGACTAGATGAATTGATTAACTTTAGAAATAAGACAAATAATTTAATTGAAAAAAACAATAAAATATCAATAAATGACTTTTTTATAAAAGCATGCGCTTGTGCTTTAGTAGATTTTCCTGACTGCAATATGATCTGGCAAGAGCAACATATGTTGAGATTTAACGAAGTAGCAATTGGAGTAGCTATATCAACTGAAGCAGGACTATATACCCCAACTCTTAGAAACATTGAAAAAAAATCATTAAGTCAAATTTCCTTAGAAATGAAAATCCTTATTGAAAAAGCAAAGAAAAAACAACTACGAAACAGTGACTTTATAGACTGTGCGCACGCCATTTCGAACTTAGGAATGTTTTCTATCGAAAACTTCGATGCAATTATTAACCCACCAAATTCATCAATATTAGCGGTTGGGGCAGTTAAGGATGAGGTTATTAGTGAAAATGGAACTTTTTTATCATGCAAACAAGTTTACTTAACATTATCCGTAGATCATAGAACGATTGATGGGGAACTGGGAGCTAAATTTCTTGATAGAATAGTATTCTACCTACAAAATCCTACTGTTCTTATGATAAAATAAATTAATTTTTGTTTAAAATTTGGTCCATCGTCTTGGATGGCTCCGGACACCCTGAACTTCCCACCTCTTTGGCGGGTACCCCTGCTACTGTCTTAAAAGAAGCTACTGATTTCAAGACCAACGAACCAGCGGCGACCCTGGAGCACTCTCCAATCGAAATATTACCTAAAATTTTCGCACCAGCTCCGATTAAAACATTATTTCCTATCTTAGGGTGTCTGTCACCCCGAACTTTTCCAGTGCCACCTAGCGTGACAGAATGCAAAATAGACACATTATCCCCAACTTTAGCTGTTTCTCCGATAACTAGATTATGAGCATGATCTAACATAATGCCCTTGCCTATTTTTGCACCGGGATGAATGTCTATACTGAAAACCTCCGATACTCTCATTTGTAAATAAAGAGAAAAATCTATGTCTCCATTATTGTAAAGCGCATTTCCTATTCGGTGTGCTTGTAATGCAATGAATCCTTTGTAAAAGAGAAAAGGTTGATAAAACCAGTGGCAAGCAGGATCCCTTTCATAAAAGGCAATCAAGTCATCCACTGCATAATCACATATATAAGGAAAATTACTAATTTGCTTTTGCAGTATTGGAATGAGATGTCCTAATTCAAAATCAGGGCTAGAAATCTTGACAGCGATGATGTGCGATAATGCATCGCCGAAACTACTTTGACCCAAAATGTTTTCTTTAAAATATTTTTTCATGTAATTAGATTTCTTTAAGGATACCTGAGCTTCCTTGCAGATTGTTTCCCAAATCTTTTTTATTTTTATATCAGTTTGCTCCAATAAAAATGCCTCCATTAATAATTCTTATTAACAACATAATTATGTTAAAAAATCAATTTTCTATCTTCAATCTTCTATATTCTTTAACAAACCTATTGTGCTGTTTGAGATCCTTTGAAAAATTATGCCCTCCCTCTCCATTGGCAACAAAAAACAAGAAGTCTGTTTTAAGTGGATTTGAAACCGCGTAAATAGATGATTTGCTTGGATTACAAATTGGACTAGGTGGAAGTCCATTAATTTTATATGTATTAAAGGGGGACTTTGTCTTAAGATCACTTCTATTAAGCTCTCTATTTAGCGGCCCTCGACCTTCTGTTAAACTGTATACAACAGTTGGATCAGATTGCAATCTCATTTTTTTTTTCAAACGGTTTAAAAACACGGAAGCAACTTTTTTTTTGTCCTCCTCATTACCAGCTTCCTTCTCCACCATAGATGCCAAAATTAAGAGCTCCAAGGCATTTTTCAGTGGCAATTCAGGATCCCTCTTTTCCCACGCCGCTTCTAAAATCCTTTTTTGATTATTTCTCATTCTTAAAAAGAGATCTTTTTTCTTGGTGGTAATATCAAAACTGTATGTATTGGGAGCAAGCACATCCTCTTCACTGAAACTAATCAAGTCGCCTTTAATCCTTGGATCATTATTTATCCGATGTATTACTGAAATCGTGCTAAGACCCTCGGGTATCGTAATTTTATTTTGAATCGATACTCCAGTAATCACTGCATCTAAAATATCTTTAATAGAGGCAGTTTTTGGAATCATATATTCTCCAAACTTTATTTTGTCATGAAAGCCCTTAAGCCTCACAACAAGCATAAAAACCATGCGGTTTTCGATCAGATTTAATTCTCTTAGGTGACTGGCAATATTTGCAACACTTTGGCCCTTATTTATAATCAATAATTGCTCTTGCTCACTTGGGCCCGCCTTTTCATAGTAAAGCTCGAAACTAGTTATTGCAATATAAACAGCAATTAAACACGCTAAAAATAAGTAAAAAAAGTGAGAAAAAAAAGTAGCCATTACTTAATTTTTGCGGAATTTCTAATTTAGTTTTCCTACTACTAAAGATGCATTGGTGCCACCGAACCCAAAGGAGTTTGATAGAGCCCTTATAACTTTTCTCTCCCGCGCATGCTTTGGGACTAAATCTATTTTAGTATCAACAGCTGGATTTTCAAGATTTATGGTTGGTGGAACAATTTGATCTCGAATTGATAATATTGAAAAAATAGCTTCGACCGAGCCCGCAGCTCCTAATAAGTGACCAATTGATGATTTTGTAGAGGACATGGATATTTTGTTTGCATAATTCATAGCTAGCGACTCGACGGCACCTAATTCTATGGTATCAGCCATAGTAGACGTACCGTGTGCATTAATATAGTCAATATCAGAAATATTTGAATGGCTGCTTTTGAGTGCTGCGCTCATCGATCTTTTGCCACCGTCTCCATCTGGCGGAGGCGCAGTAATATGGTATGCATCGCCGGTCAGCCCATAACCCAAAACCTCACAGTATATTTTAGCACCCCTTTTTTTTGCATGCTCAAGCTCTTCTAGCACCACTATCCCTGCACCTTCTCCCATAACAAAGCCATCTCTATCAACATCATATGGCCTACTGGCTATACTTGGATCTTCTCCAAATTTTGTTGATAAAGCCTTACATGCATTGAACCCAGCTATCCCCAGTTCTGTTATAGGGCTTTCAGCACCACCAGCTATCATTACATCAGCTTCGCCAGATATGATAAACCTAGCAGCATCACCGATAGCATGTGCACCCGTTGAACAAGCTGTTACCACAGAATGGTTTGGCCCTTTGAAGCCATATCTTATTGAGACCTGACCAGAGATCAAATTGATCAACGCCCCGGGTATAAAGAAAGGAGAAACTCTCCTCGGTCCCTTATCCTTGATTAAATTAGCAGTATCTCCTATAGACTGAAGACCACCTATACCAGAGCCTATCATTACACCGGTTCGAAGTAAGTCTTCCTCTTTATCAGGTGTCCAACCGGCATCCTTTACAGCTTGATCCGCCGCGCAAATACCGTAGAGAATGAAGTCATCAACTTTCCTTCTATCTTTTAAATTCATCCACTCGTCGGGATTAAATTTTTCTTCTGAGTCATCACCGAAAGGAATTTCGCAAGCATAACTTGTCGAATATTCTGACGGGTCAAATTTTGTTATCTTCGTTGCTGCAGACTCCCCTTTTAACAGCCTATTCCAGACTATTTCAACGCCGCACCCAAGTGGGGTCAATAATCCTATTCCAGTTACTGCAACACGTCTCATGCTTTTTTATCTAATGTGATACTCCGAGTTTCAGGTACCTTAAGAGTTTTCTTCGATGAACTTCACAGCATCACCCACAGTCTGGATGGTTTCGGCTGCATCATCTGGGATTTCTATACCAAATTCTTCTTCAAAAGCCATCACCAGCTCCACTGTGTCAAGGCTATCCGCGCCCAAATCATCTATAAAAGATGAACTATCTGATATCGAGCCTTCTTCCACACTCAAATGCTCTACTACTATTTTTTTAACTCTATCTACAACATCACTCATATTAACCTCCTCATCATCTTACACATTATTTGGCCTGTTTTCTGTTACGAAGTTAGTCAATTTTCGATAATTTTTTTCTTTTATACATAATTATGAAAACAAGCAATACTTATCTGGAAAATTTTAGAGTAAGATGGAGAAAAACTCTCTACGTTAAGAAAAGTCCTCCATTAACGTGTATGTTTTGCCCGGTAATGTAACCTGCTTCATTAGTTACAAGAAATAACACCAAAGCTGATACATCATCGCCAGTCCCCATTCTGCCTATTGGAATCCTCTCAGTTATTTTCAACTTTTGATCATCTGTCAATTTAGCTGTCATAGATGTATCAATAAATCCTGGTGATATGCAGTTGACTGTAATGCCTCTTGTTGCAACTTCTAATGCCAATGATTTTGTTAGTCCGTTCAATGCACCTTTGGCAGCTACATAATTGCTTTGCCCTGGATTACCCGTTGACGCAACTACAGACGAAATATTTACTATTCTCCCCCATTTATTCTTTATCATCCCTCTAATGAACTTTCTGCAAATTATCATCGATGCATCTAGATTAATGGCAAAAACCTTATCCCAAGCATTATCAGTCATTCTCATAAATAGAGTATCTTCAGTAATACCCGCATTATTAATGATAATACTAATTCCTCCGTATTTCTCAATTAAAGAGTCACAGAAGTGACTTACATTTTCTCTTTCACTTAAATCAACGGAAAAGAAGTTAATATTCTCTCTATTTGGCAGTTCATTTCGTAACTTAGATATTTTCTCATCAGAAGATCCAACAAGAAAGAGATTAGCTTTTGTCGAAGCAAATGCCTTGGATAAGCTAGTTCCTATTCCACCAGATGCACCGGTAATTAGAATATTTAAGTTTTCCATATTAGTCACTTATCATCCTCATAGCTTGATCGATCTGAGGAGCCAGACCTACCGAAAGGATGTTTGCATCAGGAATTGTTCTTTTCACCGTGCTGGTCAATACTTTACCTGGGCCTATTTCAAAAAAGTTTTTTATACCATATTCGTCTGCCATCTTTATTAAACTTTCTCTCCATCTTACTGTTCCACAAATCTGTTTGACTAGCCTATCCACTAACCCTTCGGTTGAGCCTAGTATACTTAAATCAACATTTTGAATAATTGGAACTATTGGATTTGAGAAATTTACCTTTCTCAATTCAGACTCCATTGTTAAAGCAGCCGGTTTCATGAGAGGAGAGTGAAAAGGAGCAGATACTGGCAGGTTAATTATTCTCTTGGCGTTCTTCTCTTTTAAAAAATCAGAGAACTTTTCTACTTCTTTCTTATCGCCGGAGATAACCACTTGTGAAGGGTCGTTATCGTTTGCAACTTGGATCAAATGTTTGTCGCACTTGCTTGCAATTATAAATTCATTTACGAGGTCACATGTCAAGCCTAAAACAGCGACCATTGAACCCTCACCTTCAGAGACCGCTTTTTGCATAGCTATACCCCTTTTTCTTAATACTATGGCAGTATCCCTTAAAGAAACTACCCCTGAGGCGCAAAGCGCACTATATTCGCCTAAAGAGTGCCCAGCTAATAAATCAATTGTTTTAAGATCCAACCCATTAGATGACATCACCCTCAAAATCGCAATGGAAACTGCCATAATTGCGGGTTGAGCATTTTTTGTTAATGTTAATTCTTCAATATCGCCTCGAAACATCAATACCGACAGTTTTTCTCCAAGAGCTTCATCAACTTCCAAAAATACGTCATTAGCGACCTCAAACTGGTTCGCTAATTCTTGACCCATACCTATAAATTGTGACCCTTGGCCTGGAAACAAAAAAGCTTTTTTCATATTCCTTTCCCCGCACTCGTTCTTAGAAGAATTGCTTTGTAGTAATGTTTATACCAAAAAAATCATTTAAACAATGCAACTGTTTGCTTGCTTTTTTATTTTTGCTGTATATAACAATTTTTACCAACTATTTTAAGGATTTTTAATGCCCAACTATGAACACGTGTTTATTTGCAGACAAGATTTAACATCTGTGCAAGCCGAGACTTTGGCCGAAGAATTTAAAGGTACTCTTACTGAAAATGGTGGAAAAGTAATTGAAAGTGAATATTGGGGATTAAGATCAATAGCTTACAGAATGAATAAAAATAGGAAGGGTCATTATTTTATGTTTAAATCAAATAGCGAAGCAAAAGCCGTGGCTGAGATGGAGCGTTTAATGAACATCCATGAAGATATTATGAGGTTTTTAACTATTAAGGTAAAAGAGCATGTAGACGGTCATTCAATCATGATGAACAGCAGGAATAAAGACGAAGAAGAGAGGAATTGATTGAATATGGAAAAAAGGTATAATGATAGAAGGTCCCAGAACAATAACAACAAACACTATTTTAGGCGTCAAAAAAGTTGTCCGTTCTCCGAAAAGGGAGCACAGCCTATTGACTACAAAGATGTCAGGACTCTTCAAAAATTCATTTCAGAAAGAGGAAAAATCATTCCGTCAAGAATTACTGCAGTTTCAACTAAGAAACAAAGAGAACTTGCAATCGCAATAAAACGGGCCAGATTTTTAGGCTTGTTACCTTATGCAGTCAAATAGGCCTTAGCATGGAAATCATCTTACTTCAAAAAATCAATAAACTTGGAAATATAGGCGATACAGTTGAAGTAAAGCCAGGATTTGGAAGAAACTACCTTATTCCTAGTGGTAAAGCTTTGAGAGCAACTAAAGAAAACAAAGAAGCTTTTGAAACCACAAAAGCAAAGTTGCTGGAGAAAAATAAGGACGAGATTGAAAAAGCAGAGAAGATACGAGCGGATGTAGAATCTTTGAATTTGATAATTGTTAGGTCAGCGTCTGATACGGGAATATTATATGGGTCGGTCACTACGAGAGATATAGCAAACCTAATTGGTGAAAATGGAGTAACACTTAGCAGAAGACAGATAGCTTTAGATAAACCCATAAAAGAGTTAGGGCTATATGACATGAGTGTGATTTTGCATCCTGAGGTTGAAAGCAAAATAAAATTGAAAGTTGTACGAAGCTTAGGAGACAATACATCGGATATAGAAGATCAAAAGAATGCAGATAACGGCTCTGATGAAATTAATGTGGAGATTAACGAAAGTCTCCTTGAAGATGGTGTTTCGCTGAAAACTGAAGAGGCTGTCTCTGAAGAAGCGGAAGTAGAGACCAGCCCTGAAAATGAATCGCCCGAGCAAAGCAGGACATAATAGTCTGCTAACCATTACAAGGTACTGAACCCAACAAGCGTAACACTATTAAATTACGACTGTAGACATAATTAACTTGGTGAAAAAAAAAGAGTTAGTATATACTATCCGCGGTGAGACTCATGGATAATGTTAAACTTGATCAAACGGCGGATGTCGACAAATCTTCCACTTTTAATCTTGAAGCCGAGCAAGCTCTGATAGGTTTGCTATTAGTAAATAGCGAAGTTTTAGGAGAGATTGAATCTATTATTGATGAAGATCATTTCCATGACGGAATAAACAAAAAAATATTTGCCCATATTGCATCTAGAACAAAAAAAGGGCTGATTGTCTCACCTATTACTTTAAAACCATATTTAGATTCAGACGAAGATTTTAATGATATAGACGTTCCTTCTTTGCTTACTGAATTATCTGCGATGGCTATAAGCGCCTATGCGGCAAAAGACTATGCAAATGCTCTATATGATCTAGCGGTTAGAAGAAAACTCGTTGATATTGGAAACGAAATAATTCTGGATGCAAAAAAAATAACAGAGGAAACAGTTCCTGCTCAACTTATAACAAAAGCAGAACAGTCTCTCTATGATGTGGCATCAAATGGTACTCAATCAAAAAGCTTTGAGCCTCTTGTTAAAGCTGCAACTGAGGCAATCGAATTGGCTAACAGAGCTTTCGACTCAGATATACAAGGTGTATCGGGTATACCCTCTGGCTTTATCGACATAGACAAAAAATTAGGAGGGTTACAGAATTCAGATTTGATAATTCTTGCTGGACGACCATCTATGGGAAAAACCGCTTTGGCAACAAACATCGCATATAATGCGTCAATCGCTAATTATAAGAAATATGGCAAAGCTTCTAGTGTTGGCTTCTTTTCACTTGAAATGTCTTCAGCACAGCTCGCCACAAGAATTTTATCTGATATAAGCAAAATTCCTTCAGAACAGATTAGAAGAGGTGAGCTATCTGAAAATGAATTTAATCAGTTCGTGGATGCTGCTCGATCACTGGATCAAAGTAAATTTTTCATAGATGATACTCCTGCACTTTTAATATCAAGTATCGCATCTAAAGCTAGAAGACTAAAAAGAACACATGGCCTTGATTTTTTGATAATAGATTATCTTCAACTAATACGAGCTTCATCAAACAGAGAAAACAGAGTTAATGAAATTGCTGAAATAACTCAAGGGCTTAAAGCAATTGCAAAAGAATTGAATATACCTGTATTGGCTTTATCTCAACTCTCTCGACAAGTGGAAAATAGAGATGATAAAAGACCACAGCTTGCAGATCTACGGGAGAGTGGTTCCATTGAACAAGATGCTGATGTTGTTTTGTTTATATTTAGAGAAGAGTATTATAAAGAGAGGGAAAAGCCGGGCGATCAAGACCTTGATGCACTTATAAAGTGGCAAGAGGAAATGGAACAAATTCATGGAAAAGCAGAATTAATAATTGGAAAGCAACGCCACGGTCCAGTTGGTACAGTTGATTTAGCTTTTGATGGACGTTTTACGAGATTTGGTAATTTGGCAAAGAGCCATCAAGTCAAAAATTGAAACTTAGGATAATAATTGTCTCCTGAACTTCACATTAATCTTGCAAATTTAAAAAGTAATATCAAATTTTTTCAAAGAATAATAAAAACAAACACAGAGCTATCAGCTGTTGTAAAATCAGACGCTTATGGCCTAGGCTTAGCAAAAATAGTCCCTGAAATTGAGCGATATGGCGTTAGAAGTTTTTTTACCGCTACTATTTCTGAAGCAATAAAGATAAGGAGTCACTCAAGGGATTGTGAAATATTCACTTTAAATGGATTTGATTATCTGAAATCTAATCTTTATAGGGAACATAATATAACTCCAATCATTAATAATATTCTAGAGGCCCATAAGTTTATTGAGATTTTTAATAAAACTCAAAAGGTTGCTATTCAACTAAATACTGGTATGAACCGCTTAGGACTGGATAAGCAATCTCTTCTAAAAAACATAGATATAGTAAAATCCCTACCATTGAATTTGATTTTGTCACACTTAGCTTGTGCAGACGAAACATCCAATAAAGAAAACAAAGCACAAAAAGACCTATTTATTAAATTATGTAAATTTTTACCTAACATCCGTAAAAGTATCTCAGCGAGCCATGGAACTTTATTAGGGAACGAGTTCCACTTTGATATGGTCAGGCCTGGTATTGGGCTATACGGGGGAATTAGGAATAATGGATTGAAAGAAGTTATTCAAATAAAGGTTCCAGTGCTTCAAGACTTTATAATAGAAAAAAACATGCAAGTTGGTTATAACTTTACCTATAAAGCTAAACATAAGATGAGAGTTGCTACTCTAGCAATGGGATATGCAGACGGTTTACCGAGAACACTGAGTAACATAGGTAAATTATTCTATGGAAACATACCATGCCCCATAATAGGTAGAATTTCTATGGATCTCGTTACAGTAGATATTTCAAATTTACCCAAATCCCCTAGATATCTTTGTGTATTTTCACCTGAGTATCAAGTTGATGATTTTGCAAAAGACTGTAAAACCATTAGTCATGAAGTCCTAGTGAATTTGGGTGAAAGAATTAGCAGAGTTTACTCTAAATAGGAAATTATATGAAAATTATTTTTTATATTGCGCTTATAGGTAATTCACTTCTAATAGTTATGTCCAAGATTGGTATTTTTAGCATATTTACTTGGAAGATACTGTCATATGCAATTAGGGGACCATTTTACGCTAAGGCCTTTTTCAATCAATTAATACAAATAGGCTTTATGTCTTTACCTGTTGTAGGATTGACTGCTGTTTTTACTGGCGCCGCTTTAGCTCTTCAAATTTATTCTGGAGGTACTCGGTTCAATGCGGAAAGTGTAGTTCCCTCAATAGTGGCTATTGGTATTTGTAGAGAGCTAGGACCCGTGCTATGTGGATTGATCATGTCGGGTCGGGTCGCTTCATCAATATCCGCTGAAATAGGAACAATGAAAGTTACAGAACAGATTGACGCACTTTATACACTGAATGCAAACCCATATAATTTTCTTATTATACCCCGAGTTTTCGCTTGTATTATTTCCTTACCACTCTTAACACTAACTGGTGATATCCTCGGCATTTTAGGGGGTTTTTTGGTTGGCGTTAGTACTCTCGAATTTAATCCATCAAATTATTTATTAAATACAATTAAATTCCTAGAATTGGCCGACATTGTCTCTGGTTTAATAAAAGCCGGCTTCTTCGGGTTAATCATTGGAGTGCTAGGGACATTTCATGGACTTAATACAACAGTTGGAGCACGAGGTGTCGGGAAAGCAACTATTAACTCTGTTGTTTGGTCTTCAATAACTATTCTTGCCGCAAACTATATTTTAACAGAAGCCTTATTTAATAAATGATCAAAAAATCAAAAATAGAAGTGAAAAACTTAAATAAAGCGGTAGATTCTAAACGGATTCTAAAGAATATTTCTTTTACAATAGAGCCAGAAGAGCATTTAGTAATTATAGGTGGTTCAGGTGCAGGCAAGTCTATGTTGGCTAAGTGCATATTAGGGCTAGAAGATATTAGCTCTGGTTCAATATTTTTCGATGGAAAGCTGATTAGGGGAAATGCAGATCGTCAGAAAATTTTAAATAAATTGGGTGTTTGTTTTCAAAGTAATGCACTATTTGATAGCTATAATATTTGGCAGAACATTGCTTTTAAAAAACTATATAATGAAAAGTCTCCTAACATTATAAAGCTCAGAAAACTAGCAATTGAAAGGCTAAAAGAGGTTGGCTTGCCTACTAACATAGCTGGAGACTACCCATCTGAATTATCTGGGGGAATGCAAAAAAGGGTTGGCATAGCGAGATCAATATTTTCAGAACCAGATATTCTGATTTTCGATGAACCCACCACTGGGCTTGACCCAATAATGTCAAAAAAAATAATTTCTTTAATTAGTAAAATTATAAAGGATTCCAAAAAAACTGCTATTACAATCACCCACGATATAAATTTGGCAATGTTTCTTGCGACTAAGATTATTCTATTAGATGATGGAAAAGTTGAATGGTATGGAAATCCAAAACAGGCTATCTCATCCAAAAATAAATTGTTAAAGATATTCTTAAATGGTTAATTTCTTAGAAAGTTTGTTAATTAAATTTCTTTACAAAGGAAGCTGAGCTAATGGAGACCTTGTCCTCTTTTGATTTGATTTCGGTAGGATTGATAATATTCTCAGGAGTTTTTGCCTACTATAGAGGTTTCATAAAAGAAGTTCTGTTAATTTTAAACTGGTTTCTGGCAATTGTGGTTGCTTATCTTATTTCCCCTCAGATTTTTACTTCTATTTCCCAAATAGATTTCGTCATGGGCATATTAGGGGATAGCTGTGAATTGATGATGATACTTTCATTTATTTTGGGCTTTACACTAGCTCTTATAGCTATCTCATTCATAACATACAGGATTTCATATTTTATCGAAACCTCCATCCTTAACGAGGTAAATAAAATATTTGGTTTGCTTTTTGGGTTTTTAAGAGGGGGGATAATAATAATAATTTTTCTTATTATCTACAATCAGGTGCTTAAAGACTCTGATTCATGGAAATTTATTGGGATGTCTAAGTCCAATACGATCACTTTAGACGTTCAAGAAAAAATACTTACAAAGTACCCCCAAGATATTCCGGAGTGGATAATTAACAATTACGATAATCTGTTAACAACTTGTGTAAAAAAGTAATGAAAGTAGATCATAATTCTAAGAGACTTTGTGGATTAAAAGTGCTTATAACAGGAGCAACCAGTGGTCTAGGGTTTAGTATCTCTATCGCGTTGGCTCAGGAGGGTGCTGAACTTATTGCTGTCGGTAGAGATAAAAATCGATTAGAAGACTTGTCTGACGCTATAGAACGAACAAAAGGGTCAGTAACGCTTGTTTGTATAGATCTAGCAAAGCAAGGAACAATTGAAGAGCTATCAAATAGAATATCAGACAATTTTGGAAAACTTCATGTTATTGTTCACTGTGCTATGTCTTCAATTCAAATGATGCCAATTAATCAAGTTTCTTTAAAAGAGGTAGAGATTAATTTACTTTCGCCGATCATGATTTCCTTTAGACTAATATCATGTTTTCATCGATTATTAAGTAGAGATCCCAAAGGTTTATTCGTTTATATCTCCGACGCTAGAACAAAAAAATTTAATGGTCCCTACAATTCGGCAAAAAAAGCATGTGATCAACTATTCCTATCATATCAAGAAGAAAATAAAAGACTAGGGATCAATGTTCTAATTCAATACCCAGGGCCAATGGGAACAAAGTTAAGAAAGAGGATGTTTCCAGGTGAGAAGAATATTGATACTGACTCTGTTAATAAAGAAGCCAGAAAAATAACTGAGAAGATTCTAATACTTACTAAAAGTGAAAGGATTATCACCTGACTTAAATATTATTCTTATTGGTGTGCCGAGAAGACCAAAATCTTCTCTGAATGAGTTTTCAAGATACCTTTTGTAAGATTTTGATACGACTCCATTGTGAGAAGTAAATATTTTGATAGTTGGCGGTCTAGTATTTAATTGCACTATATACTTTAGCTTTATTCTTCTTTTTTCGTTGTTGGTTGGTGGCGCGTGCTTATCAAGTTTTTCCTTCAACCAAGTATTCAGATTGGAAGTTGACTGTCTAAAGTTCCAATTTGAATAAGCTTTCATCACATTTTCTCTTAAGCCATCAAGACCAATACTTTTTAAGCCTGAAACATAAGAAAAATAAGCTCCTTTGAACTGAGGCAAAGATTTTGAAACAGTTTTCTTTAGCTTTTCATCAACTAATTTTTTATCAAAAATCTTGTCACTCTTGTTGACAACAAAAAACAATGGCTCTACCCTCTTTCTCACACAGATAGGCAAGCTTTTGATCCTGAGCATTAAGTAATTCATCAGGTTCTAAAACTAATATAACAATTTGAGCAAACTTTATGGCTCTTAAAGTTTCTTTGACTGACTCTTTTTCTAAAGCATTATCAATTTTGCGCTTTTTTCTTGCTCCAGCAGTGTCGTAAATCTTGAAAAAATCATTATTCCAATCAAAAAAAACAAAATTGCTGTCTCTA
>CACBBC010000019.1 GCA_902537415.1 uncultured Alphaproteobacteria bacterium
GAATAGGGTTTGGAATTGCTAAGGGCTTAGCAGAGGCAGGAGCAGATATAATTGGTGTCAGTTCTACACTAGATATAGGCAGTGAGATTGAAAAATATGTTGAGTCGATCGGTAGAAGATTTCATTGCTTTAGCTGTGACTTTTCTCAAAGACAGAATACGCATAATTTTTTACAGGAACTTGGTGAAAATAGTTTAGAACCAAATATTCTTGTGAGTAATGCAGGTTCTTTAGTTAGAACTGAGCTGAATGAACATAATGATGCCCATTGGGATAGAATACTAGAAATCAATTTATCGTCTCAGTTTGTTCTTGCTAGAGAACTTAGTTCAAAAATGATTGAAAGAGGCTGGGGTAAAATTATTTTTACAGCATCAATCTTATCTCATCAGGGTGGTTTATTCGTTCCTAGCTATACAGCTTCTAAAGGTGGAATTGCGCAACTTACAAAAGCTCTATCAAATGAACTTGCAGATAAGGGAATAAATGTTAATTCCATTGCCCCAGGTTACGTTGTCACAGATATTACCACCGCTCTTCGCCAAGATAAAAATAGGTCAGCTGACCTAATGGCGAGGATACCTATGAAAAGATGGGGTACGATAGACGATATGGCAGGAGCTGCTGTTTACTTAGCTTCCGATGCATCAGACTACGTCAATGGAGAACTATTAAATGTAGACGGTGGTTGGATGGGCAGATAGCTACTAGACTGCCTCTAGCTCCTCTAGTATTTTTTCAGTCATCTCACTCGTTGAACACAGACGTCCTTCGTCTCCCATCATTAGATCGGGAGTTCTGTACCCTTTCGCAAGTACCTTTTCTATACATTGCTCAAGAAGATCGGCATTCTGGGCATCTGAAAATGAATACCTTAAAGCCATTGAAAAGCTTAAAATACACGCTATTGGATTAGCCTTTTCCTGACCAGAAATATCTGGTGCTGATCCATGTACTGGCTCATACATAGCTCGAGGCAAGCCATTTTCTTTTTTATTTCCCAAGCTTGCAGATGGTAGCATTCCCAAACTGCCTGTTAGCATAGCAGCACAATCGGATAATATATCTCCAAAAAGATTATCTGTTACAATCACATCAAACTGTTTAGGATCTCTAACCAATTGCATCGCTCCATTGTCAGCAT
This sequence comes from uncultured Alphaproteobacteria bacterium, assembly GCA_902537415.1. Lineage (GTDB taxonomy): Bacteria > Pseudomonadota > Alphaproteobacteria > Rhodobacterales > Rhodobacteraceae > CACIJG01. The sequence goes on from CACBBC010000019.1 coordinate 1,145, forward strand.
ACATATGGCTGAGCTCTACATCCTGATAATCAACATGAACCTCATTAACAATATCTCGCCATAGAACACCACTCTCCATCACATTGGCTTTTTCCATAGAGCACAATTTTTTATTTCTCTTTAAAGCAAGTTCAAAGGCACTTATTGCAACCCTTCGTATCTCTGATTCAGTGTATCTTTGTGTATTTATACCAACTCTCTCATTTGAGCCATCAGTGTGAATTCCACGAGGTTCTCCAAAATAAATCCCCGATGTAAGCTCTCTTACAATAACAATATCCAGTCCAGAAACTATTTCTTTCTTGAGTGACGAGAAAGAGGCCAGTGCATCAAAACATTGAGCGGGTCGGATATTGGCAAATAAGTCAAGTTCTTTCCTAAGTCTCAATAGCGCTCGTTCTGGTTTCAAATCGAAACTTAGATTATCGTAATTAGGTCCACCGACCGCCCCCAGCAAAACAGCGTCCACTCCTAGTGCTTTTTTTAAAATTTCTTCCGTAAGAGGAATACCGTGTTTATCGTAAGACGCTCCACCAACTAAACCTTCTTCAATATCTAGTTTTAAATTACGCTTATCCTGGAACCAAGAAATAACACGCTTAACCTCTGTCATCACCTCTGGACCAATTCCATCTCCTGGAAGAATAAGCAAAGAAAACATCAATTATACCTTTTTATGACCAGCTAAATTTATCAGAATATTCTTTTTCAAAGATACTTATTTTATCCGCACTCTTGAGTGTTAATCCGATATCGTCTAACCCATTTAATAAGCAATATTTCTTAAACTCATCAACCTCAAAGTCTAGTTGATCTCCATTGTTTCGAACAATCTTCTGGTTTTCGAGATAAATTTTCATAATAGATGTTGTTTCCATTTCTGCGTCCTGTAGAAGTATTTGATGCAAATCTTCAGACACAATGATTGGAAGTATCCCGTTCTTAAAGCAATTATTAAAAAAAATGTCTGCGAAACTTGTTGATATTATGCACTTAATTCCAAAATCTTTTAAAGCCCAAGGCGCATGTTCTCTCGAAGAACCACAACCAAAGTTAGCTCCACCTACTATAATTGAGGCTTTTGAATAATGATCCTTATTTAAGATAAAATCTTTTATTTCATTCCCATTTTGATCATAACGCATTTCAAAAAATAGGTTCTCTCCAAGACCCGTCCTTTTAATTGTTTTGAGGAACTGTTTTGGTATTAACATATCAGTATCGATATTTATTAATGGCATTGGAGCTGCGATGCCTTCAAGTATATTAAATTTTTCCATCAGTATCTTTCACTAAATATCTCTCACGTCAGTCAATCGACCAGTTATTGCTGCTGCTGCTGCCATTGCCGGGCTCATTAAATGAGTGCGGCCTCCACGCCCTTGTCGTCCTTCAAAATTTCTATTAGACGTCGCCGCGCACCTTTCCTCAGGCAACAACTGATCAGGATTCATTGCTAGACACATTGAACAACCTGGCATCCTCCAATCAAACCCGGCTTCCTTTAGTGAATTGGCTATGCCTTCTTCTTCCGCCTGTTTTTTGACTAATCCGGATCCTGGCACAACCATAGCTCTTATACCACTCTTTACTTTTTTTCCTTTAACAATCTTTTCTACTTCTCTTAAGTCCTCTATTCGTCCGTTGGTGCATGAACCAATAAAAACGGCATCAACTTCTATATCTTGCAATTTCTGGCCTGGCCTTAACCCCATGTATTCAAGAGATCGTTTAGCCGCTTCTACTTTACTTCCCTTAAAATTATCAGGGCTTGGTACGAAATCTGTGATAGGAAGAACATCCTCAGGACTCGTTCCCCAGGTAACAACGGGCGCAATGTCCTCCGCCTTTAAGAAAATCTCTTTATCAAAATACGCATCTGGATCAGAAAACAGTGTTTTCCAAAATTTTACAGCTTTATCCCATTTTTCACCTTTTGGTGAATGTGGCCTACCTTTTACATAATCTAAGGTCTTTTGGTCAGGCGCTATCAAACCGGCTCTCGCTCCACCTTCAATAGCCATATTGCAAACAGTCATTCGTCCTTCCATAGAAAGGCTTTCAATAGCATTGCCACAATATTCGATTACATGCCCGGTGCCACCCGCTGTACCTGTTTTTCCAATTATTGTTAATGTAATATCCTTTGCTGTGACCCCATTACCTAATTCTCCAGAAACTTCAACCTTCATATTTTTTGATTTCTGCTGGATCAATGTCTGCGTTGCAAGGACATGCTCTACCTCGGATGTTCCTATACCATGCGCTAATGCACCAAAAGCACCATGGGTCGCTGTATGACTATCCCCACAAACAATTGTCATACCTGGCAAAGTCCAGCCTTGTTCAGGCCCAATTATATGTACTATTCCTTGTCTTATATCATCAACAGCATAATAATGAATACCAAAATCTCGTGCATTCTTATCCAAAGTTTCTAACTGTATACGACCTTCTTCACTACCAAAGTTAGTCAACCGATCAGATGTGGTAGCCACATTATGATCTGGGACCGCAATTGTTTTATTAGGAGCACGAACTTTCCTTCCGGCTTCTCTTAGACCCTCAAAAGCCTGAGGGCTAGTAACCTCGTGTACCAGATGCCTATCAATGTATATCAGAGAAGTGTCATTTTCTGATTGTATTAAATGGTTATCCCAAATTTTGTCATATAGAGTTCTACTTTTCGCCATAACTTTCATATCTAAATAAATTTTTTATCAAAATCCAGAACTTTTTACCATTTCAGATTTTTACAAGCTTTAGCCATAAGCCACTGGTAATGGCAAATAAAATAAAAAGTCTTTTCTAGTTCCATAATTGCTTGTATTAGTATGCGGATAAAGATTTATCATGCGAAGGTCTAAATGAAGCTCAAAATATATAAAACCTTAACGTTCTATTTTAATCAGACGTTTTTTATGATTGTTTTATACATTTTGTTAAATTTTTTGTTTCTGACAAAAAGTTCCTTTGGCCAGGACAACTTGAGAAAAGCTGAAAAAAGTTTTAGGGACTGGAGCGTTTTCGTATCGAAAGAGGACCCCGAAATGTGCTTCATTGCTTCTCAGTCTATCAAAGGCGAAGCGTTCAGAAATAATCAGAAGCTCTCATCGGTTAATCGTGAAAAGGGAACATTGTATATAATCAAGATATTGAATAAAGATAACGAATATGAGGGAACGTTTTATGCTGGGTATCCTCTACAAGTGGGGTCAAAAGCAGTTCTAGAAATTGATAATAAAGACAAAATTGTGTTTTTTGCTCATCCCTCGCCTAAAGCCAAAGCAGAAAAGGACCACGCATGGGCTCAAAAATTTGATCAAAAAAAATTAGTTACTTTTCTTAGGAAAGGTAGCAAGGCAGTAATGAGTGCTATATCTCATCGTAACACTGTAACGAAAGATACATTCATGTTAACAGGTTTTTCCGACGCGTTGTCGGAATTAGAGAAGCGGTGCAAATTAAATTGACCTCAGTAACAAACTGCCAAGAAATTAATATTTTAGGACTGAGTAAGGACGAATTGCTTTCGCTAATTCTAGACTTTGAAACTCAACCAAAAAGAGCATCTATGAGAGTAAATCAAATCTGGTCTTGGATCTATAGTCATGGAATTAATTCATTTGATAAAATGACAAATATAGATAAGAAACTTCTGTCAAAACTCAAGAAAGTTTTTAACATCTCAACGCCAGCTATTGAAAAAAAAGAGATCAGCAATGACGGCACAATAAAATATCTATTCTGTTTAGAAGACCAAAGCAAAATAGAAACGGTATTTATCCCTGAAGAGAAAAGAAGCACCCTTTGCATTTCTTCACAAGTTGGTTGTACATTGAACTGTTCATTCTGTCATACGGGGACCCAGAAATTGGTAAGGAATCTCTCAAGCCAAGAGATTGTCGGTCAAGTCATCGCAGTTTATGATGATCTAGAACTTTGGGAGAAGAAGAGGATGAGGAGTAATGATACTTCTTGTTTCGAAATCATTACCAATATTGTTTTCATGGGAATGGGTGAACCTCTATTAAATTATGAAGAAGTAAAGAAAGCCTGTAGTGTTTTGATGGACAACAAAGGACTAGATTTTTCAAGAAGAAGAATAACCTTATCGACAGCTGGTATAGTTCCTAAGATAAAGACAGCACATGAGGAAATCGGCTGCATGATCGCTATAAGTCTCCACGCAACAGAAAATAAAACAAGGGATATTTTAGTTCCAATAAATAAAAAGTGGAATTTGGAACAGTTGCTCGGTTCCTTGAGAGATGACGTTCAGTTGCGTAATTCTGAACGAGTAACATTTGAATACGTTATGCTTGACAGAATTAACGATTCAAAAGAGGACGCACATAGGTTGGTAAGATTACTACAAGGACTCCCCTCTAAAGTAAATTTAATACCATTTAATACTTGGACTGGAAGTCAATATAAGCGTTCATCATCAGATAGAATTAAAGCTTTTAGAGATATAATAATTAAGTCAAGATTACCCAGTCCTATAAGAAGACCGCGTGGAGAGGACATTATGGCGGCGTGTGGCCAATTGAAATCCAAATCTATAAAAGAAAAAGCATCTACATGAAAAAAATTAGCAAAAGACGCTTTTTCTTGTTTTCAATTCTACTTCCTTTTATTTTTTTTAAACCTTCATGGGGTCATCCTAAAAAACCGAATTTATTGGTGGTTTGGAAAAAAAAGAGAGTTTTAGCCCTTTACAGAAATAGTAAAATGATAAAAGCCTATCGAATTCGCTTAGGGTTCAGTCCTCAGGGTCAAAAAGAAAAAGAAGGAGATGGCAAAACCCCAGAGGGCAAATACTACATTACCCACAAAAACCCAAATAGTAAATTTTTCTTAAGTCTTGGAATAAACTTTCCCAATAAATCAGACAAAAAAAGAGCGCTTGAAAAAGGCCTTAACCCTGGTAGTGATATTTTTATTCATGGACTTGGAAGAAAAAATATCCTATTGCACTATTTTTTTGACTGGACCGAGGGATGTATTGCGGTGACAAATAAGGAGATGGAGGAAATTTATCGTTTGGTAGAACCTGGTACCACTATCTACATTTATGCTTAAACTTATATTTGCAACTAAGACTTGCCAATCATCTGTACCCACCAAACTTTTCCGGTGCTATCCTGATACCAACTTAGCCCTAAATCGGTTGCAGTGGGATCCAGAATAATTTCTCTACCAATTTTACTTTTGAACCAGACATTTAATACATCATACTCACCTTCATAGGTTTCCGAAACGTTTTCACCAAGCACTAAGCCCTCAAAACCTGCAATTCTTGCCCTATCTATTGCTGACGATGCATCTGAACCGTAGTTCCAAGCTCGCTGTTGTCTGGCTATGTCAAAAGCATGTGTCTTAGATGCAGCTGAAAGACTAGATGAGTACTTTAGTGAGGATCTTCCATTTTCCAGTCTTAAAGCATTAACCATATCTAAGTGTCTTGATTTTAGAGCGGCCGCTTTAAAGCTAGAGATAACCCCTGACTTTGAGTAACCATGGTAGATATCTGTATTTGTACCAACACACCCTACTAAGACAGCCAACAGCAGCATCTTTAAAATAAATTTATTCATAAATCTATAAGTCTTTTCTTCCAATGTTCGAAATAATACGTTAATTTTTTATTCGTGCGCAATTAGTTGTTTTGTAGTAAATGAATTTCAACTATTAATGTAAAAATGATCAAAGTTGTCTCCAACATATTAATATCATCGATACTCTTATTTGTTTATGCATTAATTAGCAACCCTATTATTGCTCAGACAGCAGTAGAGTTTGGTGAGGATGGAAAACCAAAACACAATATTTTCTCGTTTAGAGTACAAACTTGGCAGGATCATTTTAAGGATTTGAAGAAAGGGGCAATACTCGTAGACACCAAAACGCGTTCATTACATTACTGGAGTATAAATGGAAAACAGTATAAGGTCTTCCCAACCTCCGTTCCCCTAAATGAAGAATTGACCCGACTTGGGTATACGAAAGTTACAAAAAAAATAATTGGGCCTGAATGGAGGCCTACAAAAAAAATGAGAAAAAGGGATCCTAAGCTTCCTGAGTTTATGCCTCCAGGCCCTGATAACCCTCTGGGTTCCCACGCACTTTATCTTAGTTGGCCAAGTTATCGTATTCATGGAACAAGCGATACTAGAAAAATTGGAAGACAAAGCTCGTCTGGATGCATAGGGCTGTATAATGAACAAATTGAAGAGCTTTTCAATTTAGTTGAGATTGGAACACCTGTTAGAATTCTTTAGAATTATTGTGAATTGCAAATAGTCCCTCTTTAAATGAGGGAAAAGTAAGCTTATAACCCAATTCATCTTTGAGCCTATTATTTGATACTTTTTTTTCTTCTTTATAGAAGCTTCTTGCCATTTCACTTACCATATCGCTTTCCAAACTGACAGTCTGTGGGCATTCTTTTTTAAGTAACCTCGAAGCGAATTGTGCAACATCCAATTGCGTCGCAGGCAAATCGTCAGACAAGTTAAAAATCGTTGCTTCCGATTTTGAGCACATAGCCATCTCGATTGCGCCTACAATATCGTCAACATGAATTCTGTTAAATAGATGAGCTGGTTTGTTAACTATATAAACCGTTTCATTTGCTACCAAACGGTCAATAAGACTTCTTCCTGGCCCATAAATACCTGCCAGCCTGAAAATCATAGTTTTTATGGAATAATTTCCTCCAAATTTAAGCCATGATTTTTCGGCAGCAACTCTTGTAACACTTCTCTCTAATTTGGGTTTGAGCTCTGTATCCTCTGTAACCCACCCACCTTTTTTATCGCCATAAACACTGGTTGTTGAAAGATATCCTGCCCATCTTATTCTTTCACTATTTTTTTTTAATAAATGCCCATAGTTCTCAATAACTGGATCTTTTCCATTGTCCGGTGGAGCCGTGCTCAAAATGTTTAAATTTTTGTTGAGGATACTCTCAATTTTTTCTTCATCATAGAAAAAAACCGGTGTGGCATTAACTGATTTAATTTCTTTGGCCTTTTCATCAGTTCTTGTTGTACAAAACACTTCCCAATTTTTTTTTGAAAATTTCTTACACAAAAATTTAGCCGTGTAACCAAAGCCAAAAATTAACAATATATTTTTCTTATTCATTTTTTTTTAACTCGGAAATAGACCAATAAGCTGCCTCAGATATAAAATCCACAGAATGGCTTCCAAAACCCTCTAGTAATTTGATGTAATCTTTTTTTCCACTATTTCCCATCGCGTATATTACATTTCTCAGAAATCTAATTGATCCTAATCTTTTTATGGCGGTCCCACTAAAATAATTTTTGAAATCGCCATCTGAAAAGTTCAGCGCTTCCTCCAGAGCTAAGTCAGAAAAAGTTTCTCTATAATTTTCATTTCTGCTTATTTGTGCAAATTTATTCCAAGGACAAACAGCTAAACAATCATCGCATCCAAAAACTCTGTTGCCAATTGATGATCTGAGTTTTTTATCTATAGCACCCTTGTGTTCGATGGTGAGATATGCGATGCATTTTCTAGCGTCTAGCTTATATGCACCCTCAAAAGCATTAGTTGGACAAATATCCAAACACTTGGTACAAGATCCACAATTATCTTGCTCTGGTTCATCTGCAGGCAATGGTTTATCGATGTACATTACACCGATAAAAAACCAATTTCCTGTATTCCTACTCACCAAATTTGTATGTTTTCCTTGCCAACCCAAGCCAGATAACTGTGCTAAAGGTTTTTCCATAACAGGGGCAGTATCGACAAATATTTTAAGCTCACAGTCTAATTTTTTTTTTACCCAAGAGGCTACGATCTTGAGCTTAGATTTGACTACTTTATGATAGTCTCTTTTCGTGGCATAAACTGAGATATTAGCTAGTTCTTTATCCCTCAATTTTTTTAGCGGGTCCTCTGCGGGAGTATAGTCATCTGTAAATACTAAAATTGACTTAACGCTTGGCCATAAATTTTCTGGTGCTATTCGTTCGTTGATCCTCTTTTCCAACCAATCCATACCAGCATTCCAATCATTTTTAATGTACTCCCTAAATTTTTCTTTTATTGATTGATCAACCTTAAGTGGATCGGTTATACCAACGGCAGAAAAACCTACATCAGAAGCTGTCTGCTGAAGTTGTGATTTAAAATCCAATATTTCCATACTAAAAATCTAAGTCACTATAGTGACTTGCCGGCACAAAACCAGGAACTAAGTCTGTCAGCAAACCTGCATTTCTAAAAGCAGGTCTTGATTTAATTTTTGCATACCATTCTTTTATTATTGGCTTAGATTGCCAGTCAATGTCTCCTATATAATCTAGTGCCGAAATATGTCCGGCTGCTGAAAAATCAGCCAATGACATTTTCTCCCCCGCTACCCAATTTCTTTTTTCCAAAAGCCATTCCAAATAATCAAAATGAAACTTTATTTTCTTAAGGCCTTCTTTTATTGCACCACTATCAGGTTGACCTATTTTAAATATCTTTTTGTACACTCTCTCATTAAGTAAGTTTTTTGTAACTTCATTATAAAATTTATCGTCAAACCAAGAAGTTACCCTGCGCGTCTCGAACCTTAGCTTCTTGTCGGCCGGAATAAGTTTTGGAATCGGATGAGATTCATCCAAATACTCACATATGGGAGTGCTCTCCGTAAATACATTAGCTCCTTCTTTTAATAATGGCACTTTACCGGACGGACTGAATCTTATGAAATCCAATCTTTTTTCCCAAACAGGTTCATCGATTAATTCAACTTCAAGTTTTTTTTCTGCCAAAACCAGCCTTACTTTTCGACAGAATGGTGAGAGTGCTAGATGGTGGAGTTTTTTCATAGTAAATAAACCTTACTTTAATCCATTTATAATTATAAAAAACAGCTAGATCTGTCATCTTTTTTTAAAATATTGATATCTTTTTTTAATTGTGAAATTCTTCCTGTGAGATTAGGCTTCAGTTTTTTGGGGTTTCGATACTTTGGATTTGGAAGAATCAACGCAATTCGTACTGATTGCTCTTTGGTGAGTTTATTTGCTGGCTTTTTATAATACTTATCTGAAGCTTGATTAACACCAAATGTCAGCAGACTTGTCTCAACAGTGTTTAGATATATTTCGAGAATTCTTTTTTTTGGAATAATCATCTCTATCAAAAAGGTAAAGTACAATTCTATAATTTTTCTTGACCAAGATCTTCCAGACCATAAAAAAAGATTTTTCGCAAGTTGTTGAGTTATCGTTGACGCGCCTCTTTTTTCCTTTCTTGTAATTACTTTATAAATCTCTTTTACGTCTAGTCCTAAATGGTTACAAAAATTAGAATCCTCTGTTGCGACCACTGAAAGAGCAATATATTCGCCCATACTTGAAATTGAAGTCCAACTGTAATCTATTTTTCTTTGAAAAAAATTGCTTTCCGAAACCATAAAGCTCGTAAAAGGAGGATTAAAAAATCTAAGTAAAACAACAGTTAACACAGACAAAAATATAAATAACACAAATAATAGTGTGATTATTCTAGCAGTTTTGAACGCTATATTTTTAATAACGCACACAAAATATTATTTAAATAGGACAATTTTCTTCCTTAGTCTGAGAGACTACTATAGCCCATCAATGCCTTGTCTACTGATTTTGCAGCTTGCCTGCCTTCTCTTATTGCCCACACGACTAGAGACTGACCACGTCGCATATCACCAGCTACCCACAATTTATCAAGAGAAGTTTTGTAAGATTTATCATCCGCTAAGACATTTCCACGCTTATCCAGAGATACTTCAGTATCTTTAAAAATCCTATCTGTAATGGGTGAAACGAAACCCATAGCCAGTAATACCAAATCCGCTTTAATTACAAACTCAGAGTTTTCTATTTTTTCGAATTTCTCATTTACCCTTATACAATTTAAAGAGCTGACTTTACCATTTTCAACCCCAAAAGATGTTGTTAATACTGAAAATTCTCGATCTGCTCCCTCTTCTTGACTCGAAGAGGTTCTCATCTTGAGAGGCCAATTTGGCCATGTTAGCAACTTGTCTTCCCTTTCGGGCGGAGCAGGCATAATCTCTAGCTGTGTGACAGACAATGCTCCTTGGCGAATTGATGTTCCTATGCAATCTGAGCCGGTGTCTCCTCCACCAATAACAACGACATGTTTACCATCTGCTGTTATCTCTTCCAAACCCTCGAGCATCTCTTTGCCTACCCTTCTGTTTTGCTGAGGTAAAAAATCCATGGCGAAATGGATCCCGTCCGCGTTACGCCCTTCAATGTCTAGGTCGCGTGGTTTTTCAGCCCCACAGGCTAGTATCAAAGCATCGTGTTCCTTTATCATATCATTAATTTTAATATCTAAACCTAGCTCAACACCACATTGGAAGTGAACTCCTTCAGCTGATAATTGCTCTAGTCTTCTGTCGATATGAGTTTTTTCCATTTTAAAATCTGGAATTCCATATCTAAGAAGACCGCCCATCTTTTTATTTTTTTCATAAATTATTACATTATGACCTGCTCTGGCTAATTGTTGAGCAGCTGCAAGCCCTGCTGGGCCAGACCCAATTATTCCTATTTTTTTTGTTCGTCCTGTTTTGATTTATTTGTGGTTTTATCCATCCATTGTCCCATGCCTTATCAACTATAGAACATTCTATGGATTTTATTGTAACCGGACTATCAACAATATTTAGAGTACATGAAGCTTCGCATGGTGCAGGGCATATTCTTCCCGTGAATTCTGGAAAATTATTGGTTGAATGTAAGTCTTTAGAAGCCTGTTCCCATTCACCCCTATAAACCAAATCATTCCAATCCGGAATCTGATTATTAACGGGACACCCTTTCAAGCCCTTCATGTCATGACAAAAAGGAATCCCACATTCCATACATCTGCTGGCTTGGTCTCTTATGACCTCCTCTGGAAGAGGTACTATAAACTCCTTGAAATTTCTTATTCTATCTGATGCAGGCCTATATTTCCTATCTTGCCTATCTATTTCTAAAAATCCAGTAACCTTACCCATCTCAACTTCCCTTTTATTCTAAATTAGAGGCTATTCTGCAGCTACGATATTATTGAGCTTTTCAGCCCTAATTTCTTCCAACGCCCTTCTGTATTCCGTAGGCATTACTTTTAAAAATTTAGGCCTAAAACTATCCCAATCGTCTAAAATCTTTTTTGCAAGGTCTGATTGAGTAAACTTTAAGTGTCTAGAAATTATATTTCTCAGCCTTTCTTCATCATATCTGGTCATATCACTGGATATATCCACGCGACCATGGTGTTCAAAGTCGCCTCCGTGATGGTGCTCAGATTCTAGTAAATCATCTTCTTCTGGAACCGGCTCAAGCTCTACCATTGCCAGATTGCATCTATTTTCAAAGGTGCCATCTTCGTCCAAAACGTATGCTATACCTCCGGACATACCTGCTGCAAAATTAAGGCCTGTTTTTCCTAAAACGACTACTATACCACCTGTCATATATTCACAACCATGATCACCCACTCCTTCAACAACAGCGGTAGCTCCAGAATTTCTAACAGCAAACCTTTCTCCAACTATGCCTCTCAAATAGCATTCTCCGTCAATAGCACCATAAAGAATTGTATTTCCTGCTATGATCGAATCTTCAGGAACAATTCTTTTTGCCTCTTTTGGAGGGTATACTATTATTTTTCCCCCAGATAATCCTTTGCCAACATAATCATTTGCTTCGCCTTCTACTTCTAGAGTAACTCCTCTCGATAACCATGCTCCAAATGCTTGACCAGTTGTACCCTTAAAAGAAATGTTTATTGAATCCTCTGGGAGACCTCGATGTCCAAAAATACGTGCGACCTCTCCACTGAGCATTGCTCCAGTAGATCTATTGTAATTATAAATCGGCAGGTTAAATTTGATGGGTTTTTTATTTTGCAAGGTATCCTTTGACATTTCAATTAACTGCCTGTCCAGAATATCTTTAATTGGATGCTCCTGTCTTTCACAATTAAATTTTGGCACTCCATCGCCCATCATTGGATCAAAAAACAGCTTTGAGAAATCGAGCCCCTTTGCTTTCCAATGTTTAATTGCTTTTTTCCTGTCAAGCACATCAATTTGGCCAATCATCTCATCAAATTTTTTGAAACCTAATTTACTCATTAGTATTCTTACCTCCTCTGCGATAAAGAAGAAAAAATTAACAACATGCTCTGGCATTCCTACAAATCGTTTCCTCAAAACAGGGTCTTGAGTTGCAATCCCAACGGGACAGGTGTTCAGGTGACACTTGCGCATCATAATGCAACCTGATGCAATTAATGGGGCTGTTGAAAAACCAAACTCATCCGCGCCTAACAATGCTCCAATAACAACATCTCGCCCGGTCCTTAGCCCACCATCCACTTGGACCGATATTCTTGATCTAAGCTTATTTTTCATTAAAGTTTGGTGTGTTTCTGCCAAACCCAATTCCCAGGGTGAGCCGGCATGTTTCACCGAGGTCAGGGGGCTCGCCCCAGTACCACCCTCCATACCCGAAATAGTAACATGGTCCGCTTTTGCTTTAGCCACTCCAGCAGCGACTGTACCTACCCCAACCTCGGATACTAATTTCACTGATATATCAGCTTTTGGGTTGACGTTTTTAAGATCGAATATAAGTTGCGCTAAATCTTCTATTGAATAAATATCGTGATGGGGCGGGGGAGAGATAAGTCCAACCCCTCTTGTAGAATGTCGGACCTTTGCAATGACAGCGTCCACCTTGTGTCCAGGAAGCTGGCCTCCTTCTCCTGGCTTTGCTCCTTGCGCCATTTTAATCTGAATCATGTCAGAATTTACTAAGTATTCGGTTGTTACACCAAATCTACCAGACGCAACTTGTTTTATTGCAGACCGTCTGTTGTTGCCATTATTATCAGTAGAAAAACGGTCCACTTCTTCACCGCCTTCACCCGTGTTCGATTTTCCCTCAATCCTATTCATGGCTATGGCTAGGTTCTCATGGGCTTCTGCGGATATTGATCCGTACGACATGGCCCCGGTAGCGAACCGTTTTACAATTTCCTTGGCCGGCTCAACTTCATCAATTTTAATACTATTTCTGCCCGTTTCGCTTGAGTCTCTAAGCCTAAATAAGCCTCTTATTGTGAACAACCTTTCTTCTTGCTCGTCCATGGACCTTGAATATTCTTTAAATGTATCGAAAGAATTACTTCTTACAGCATGTTGAAGGTTCGTAATTTCATCTGAACTCCAAGCATGTACTTCTCCTCTTTTTCTTACGGCGTAATCACCCCCGACATCTAGAGAGTCTCTTAAAACTTCTAAGTTTGAATATGCTTCCTCATGGCGGGTAATCGTCTCTTTTGCTATTTCATTTATTCCTACTCCGCTGATTTGAGTAGAAGTTCCCTTGAAGTACTTGCTCACGAACTCCTCTGATAACCCGACTGCATCAAAAATTTGTGCTCCACAGTATGATTGGTAAGTTGAAATACCCATCTTGGACATAACTTTTAACAGGCCTTTGTTAACTGACTTTATATATCTACTAACCGCTTCTGTCTCACTTACATCTTTAGACAACATATTCTTTTGTTTAAGATCTAATATAGTGTCAAAAGCCATATATGGATTTATCGCCTCTGCTCCGTAACCTGCTAATACTGCAAAGTGGTGGACCTCCCTAGGCTCTGCTGATTCCACTACCAATCCAACGGCTGTTCGCAGTCCTTTCCTTATTAAATGATGATGTACCGACGCAATGGCCAATAGAGCGGGCAGAGCAATCCTATCTTTAGCAAACTGCCTGTCGGATAGCACTATAATATTACCACCCTCTTTAACTACATTCTCCGACTTTATGCATATGCTCTCCAAACACTTTTCAAAACCTGTATAACCTGTATTCTTGTCAAAGGTAGTATCTAAAACTCTTGATACAAATTGGTTGTCACCAATCTCACTTATCTTTCTAATCTTTTGCATATCCTCATTTGTTAGGATCGGTTGTTTGACCTCTAACCTTTTCACACTTCCCAAAGACTTATTATCAAAAATATTCGGTCTTGGACCAATAAAAGATACTAAGCTCATTACCGACTCCTCGCGAATGGGATCAATTGGAGGATTCGTTACCTGTGCAAAGTTTTGCTTAAAATATGTATAGAGTAATTTCTTTTTGTTGGATATTGCAGAAATGGGCGTGTCTGTACCCATTGAGCCAATAGCTTCCTGACCAGTTACTGCCATTGGAGACATTAGTGTCTTTAAGTCTTCCTGAGTGTAACCAAACGCTTTCTGACCTGAGTAAAGATTTGCCTTTGATAAAGAAACTTTCTGTGTTTCATCTGATTCTAAGTCCTCTAAAACAATCTGTGTATTATTCAAAATGCTTTCGTAATCCAATTCATTACTGAGATTTGCTTTTACTTCTTCGTCTGTTATGATCTTTCCTTCCTCCATATCAATCAGAAGCATTTTTCCTGGTTGCAATCGCCATTTGGTAATCACCTTGCTCTCATCAACTGGCAGCGTTCCTGCCTCGGAAGCTAATACGACAGTATCATCTTCAGAAACAAAATACCTTGCTGGCCTTAATCCATTTCTATCTAGAGTAGCTCCGATTTTTTTTCCATCTGTAAAAGCGATAGCAGCTGGTCCATCCCAAGGCTCCATTATAGATGCATGAAATTCGTAAAAATATTTGCGTTTTCTATCCATTAGTGGATTTCCAGCCCAAGCCTCGGGGATCAGCATCATCGAAGCATGCTGAAGAGGGTATCCTCCCTGGTATAATAATTCAATGGCGTTATCAAACGACGCAGTATCGGATTGACCTTCTCTTGTTATGGGCCATATGTCGTTCAAGTTTTCTCCAAGAAGATGTGATTTCAGACCTGCTTGCCTCGCTGCCATCCAGTTTACATTACCTCTACTGGTGTTTATTTCACCATTATGAGCGACCATTCTATAGGGATGTGCCAGCCTCCATGAAGGAAAAGTGTTTGTTGAAAATCTTTGGTGAACCAAAGCCAAAGCGGACACATATCGAAGGTCTTGAAGATCTAAATAGTATTTAGCCAATTGATCAGCTAAAAACATGCCCTTATAAACAACCGTTCGTGATGACAAAGATACCGCGTAATATAAATCTTCACTCCCCAGTTCTCTATAAATTTGGTTGGTTGTTTTTTTTCTTAGTAAATAGAGATTTCTTTCGAAATCATCCTCGCTCATACCCTCGGGTTTTTTGAAGAAGCCTTGCACATGTATGGGTTCAGCTTCACGAATTTCCTTGTCCTGTGACAAACACTCATTGTTTACGGGAATATCGCGCCAACCTAATAATTTTATGCCCTGTTCATCACTAAACTTAACGATGATGCTTTTTATAAGGTTGTGATATTTGACTTCTTTTGGGAAAAAAAACATACCTACGCCATAGCCGCCAAGATCAGGAAGAAAACAACTTAATTTTTCCATTTCCTCTCTGTACATTTCATGTGGAATTTGTGTGAGCATTCCTGCTCCGTCACCCACTAAAGGATCTGCTCCTGTAGCCCCTCTGTGTTCTAGGTTCTCAAGTATAAAAATTCCTTTTTTAATGATGTCATTACTTTTTCTTCCCTTTATATTCGCGATAAATCCCAAGCCGCAGGAATCGTGTTCATTCCGAGGATCGTAAAGACCCTCCATTCTGTTGCGTTTCTTATCAAAAATCTTCATTCGCTTTTTACTTTTTCTATCTTATTGTCTTTCTGAGGAGACTTTTTAATATAGTTTTCAACAAAAGAAAAGAAAGTTTATAATTTGTATTGTTAACTATTTTTTGATGAAAAAGTAGAGAAAGACTTAATAGTTTACTATATATAATCCAAAAAACTAAAGTTTATGATTTAAAAATGACCATTTTTCACGTTTTTGTTTTGTCTCTTATACAGGGGGCAACAGAGTTTTTGCCAGTGTCTTCTTCTGCCCACCTAGTTCTTTACAACAAATTTGTGATTGGTCTACAGAACGATTTAAGCCTAGACATTGCCATGCATATTGGCAGCCTGTTAGCGGTTATTTTGTTAGTTTCAAATGTCCTAAAGGAACATATGAACAAAGTTTTAATAAAAAATGGTCTGAGTAAATCAGTTTTTTTCCTGGCTTTAGCAACGTTTCCACTTGTATTAATAGCTTTATTCTTAGAACATGCTCGTCTTCTTGATTTATCAAGACAAGTAGAGATAATTGCGTTTTCCAATTTAATATTCGCTCTATTACTTTTTGTGTCTGACAGAAAACCAAGCCAGCGCAAATCTTCAGATATTACGGCAAGAGATATTTTGGTGATAGGTATTTGGCAATCTTTTGCTGCCTTTCCTGGAACGAGCAGATCTGGTGCCTCTATAACTGGCGCACGGTTTTTAAACTATGGCAGAAAAGAAGCAATTATTATCTCTGCCATATTAAGCATACCAGCAATAGTTCTTTCGAGTGGCTACATTGGATTCAAATTTTTTAGGAGCCCAAATGAAATTGAAATTGAATTTATTATGTATGCGACCATATTTTCATTCATTTTTTCGTATTTAGCTCTTAAGTTCTTTGTAAAGTTTGGAGAGCTTTTTTCTTTCACTCCCTATGTAATCTACAGGCTCCTGCTCGGGTTAGCTTTGTTATCAGCGATATATTTCTAACTACGCTTAAAACGATCAACAATTTTTGGCAAAATTATTTTAAGCTTCTTTGGCACTATACCTAAATCTGAAAACTTCTCGGTTTCTAATTCTACCAAGTTATCATTCTCTAGACTTTTAACTTGTGCCAAGGTTAAAAAGGCTGGTACAAAATCGCTTGATATTAAACGGAAAAAATCATTTGTTGCAGCAATTATTCTTGCAGGTAAAAATGGTATTTTCAGTATAATTCTTTTTCGTTTTATTTCAGATAATAACATATCAATGAGTTCTTTAAATGTGTATGTTTCATCTCCACCTAATTCTAGATATCTTTTTCGCTGATCGGACTCAACCAATAAAGTTATAGCTTTGGCTATATCATCAACATATACCGGCTGAAACTTTGTATTCGAACCTACAACTGGAATAAATGGACTAATTGAGGATAATTTTGCAAACCTATTGAAAAATGTATCCTCATTTCCGAATATTAAAGAGGGTCTGATGATATTGGCATCCGGAAAGCAATCAAGAACGGCTTCTTCGCCAGCACCCTTAGACTTAAGAAGAAGGCTGCTTGATTTGGATGATGCACCCAAGGATGATATATGAATAAATTGATTTACTCCTTGCCTCTTTGCCTCCCTAGCCAAATTTCTAGCTGCGTTAACGTGAAGATTGTTAAAAGACTGTGAACGTGTTTCAAAAAAAGTCGCTACACAATTGATTATACAATCCGACTCTCTTATATAATTCTCTAGTTTGTGCTCCTCTTTTATGTCTCCACTCAACAACTGTATTTGACCCACTTTACCGTAAACCCTCAAAAAAAGAGCTTCATTTGGGTGACGAGTAATAACTCGTATGAAGTAGCCTTTGGAAGCTAATTGTCTAACTACGTACCTGCCCAAGAAGCCAGACCCACCGAAAATTGTCACTAAATTCATAAAGTTTTTTCCTTAGAAATTATGCGTAAGATAGAGTAATTATTTTACATATCATTAAAAATTTACAAATTCTTAAAAATTTATATAAATATAGCTTAAAAAATTGATTGAAGGAAAAAATGGCTATTACTATCTACAAGAACGACGTTCCCAAAAATTTTGACATAGGAAGAGAGATAGCAGTAGATACTGAGACTATGGGCTTAAAACTTGGTAGAGATAGATTATGCTTAGTACAAATAGCAAGCAATGAGGGAACGATATATTTAATCCAAATTGATAAAAACCAAAAAAAGGCTCCGAACCTAGCTAAATTAATGACAAGTGAAAAGGTAATAAAGATCTTTCACTATGCTAGATTTGACATTGGTGTCCTTCATAGAAATTTAAATTTTATGACCCAAAATATTTATTGCACTAAAATAGCGTCAAAAATAGGAAGGACTTTTTCTCAAAGCCACGGCCTCAGAAATCTAGTGAAGGAAATATTATCGATTGATATATCTAAGGAGCAACAGTCATCTTACTGGGGAGCGGACGTTTTGAATGAAAATCAAATTAATTACGCTAAGCAAGACGTATTATATTTGCACAAAATTAAACAACATCTAGATAAAATTTTGAAGCGTGAAGATAGATACGATATTTTCGAGAAAACATGTCGTTTTCTGCCTACTAGATGCGAATTAGATAACATGGGATGGGACGATGTGGATCCATTTTCACATTAGTTTTTTTCGAAACTTTTAAAACTCATTGAGCTTTTATTTTATCAGCAAATGACATAACATCTACAGAACATGGCGACCGATGCAACCAAATATACTAGGCTAGTTTTTTTACTTAAATTAACGCTTGGGTTCAGCGCAGGCTTACTACTTTTAGTAATTTTCGTCTTCTCTTATTCAAAAAAGGTGGACCCATCATTTAAAGTTGTAACAGAAGATGTAAGGATCGGCTTAAAATACCAAGCAAGGTATACCCACATTACAGGAAATACCTCAGATGGTGGAACTTTTGATTTCCATGCTAAAGCTTTAAACCCAAGTCACCAAAATGACAAAACCGTTATATTATCCAAACCACTCGGCGAAATTTCCTTTTCTAGTGAACAGAGGTTTTATTTTTCATCTGATTTTGCTAGCCTCAATTTAGATCAGAAAAATATATTTTTTAATGGTAATCTTTCACTAGAAAACTCATGGGGAACACTAATAAGAACTGAAGAATTAGTTGCTGATTTTAAGCGAAAATTATTGATTGGGCCTAAAACAATATCTGCTAACACTGAGTTCGGTTCTTTATCAAGTGGGAAAATGGAATACCACTATAATTCAGACGAAGGTGAAGAAATATTTTTTACCGACGGAGTAAAAATTGAAATATATGTTGATTAAATTGATGTGAGATGAACCAGTGAATAAACCATTATTGTCCTTTACAAATATTTTTCTTTTTTTGTTATTATTCCACGGGACTGGGATCTCTTCTGAAGTAAAAAGAGACGTATTAAGATTTAGTTCAGACGCTGCACAAATTAAAAAGGGTAATGGTATTTTACATTTATCTGGTAAGGTAAAAATTTCTTACGGGCAATATGAAATCAGGTCGGATCTTTTAATGGCAAAAACCAGTAGTATAGACTCCTCTGTAATAAAAATAATTGAAGCTAGTAAAAACATCTATTTTTCAAATAACAAGGATCTTTCAGCTAAGGGAGATAAACTTTTTATGGATGTAGAAAAAAAGTTTGTTTCGATAGAAGGCAACGTAGAGTTTTCTCAAGGCAAATCAATAATTAGGGCAGAAAAAATAAATGTTGATTTAGTAACCGAAACAGTGGATTTTGAAGGAATAAAAGATTCTTATATAAAGAACTAAAAGGATAAGATTTGATAAAGCCGTATTTAACTGTGGACAATCTAGCAAATAAAGAAATTGGGTTGAATGTCCAGGGTTTGAGAAAAGTATACAAGTCCAGACTCGCATTGATGGATTTTAATATCTCTGTAACCAGAGGTGAAGTGGTTAGTTTACTTGGTCCAAATGGAGCGGGAAAAACAACAGCATTCAACCTTATTGCTGGAATAAATAGATCAGACGGTGGTTCCATTAAACTAGATGGAGATGAAATATCAAACCTCCCTATGTACAGAAGATCGAAAGCTGGGCTGGGGTACCTTCCTCAAGAATCGTCAATTTTTAAAGGTCTGAATGTCGAAAAAAATATTGATGCGATACTTGAACTGAAAATTCGAGACCCAAAGGAAAGAAGAAAAAAACTAGAGCAATTATTAGGCGAGTTTTCAATAACACATCTCCGAAATGCTAAGGCAGTAAACCTTTCAGGTGGCGAAAGAAGAAGGGTTGAAATAGCGCGGTGTCTAGCCAGTCAACCTAACTATATCTTACTGGATGAGCCATTTGCTGGTGTTGATCCAATAGCTATAGATGAAATAAGAGGGTTAGTCCGAGAGCTTAAAAATAGAAACATAGGAATTCTAATCACTGATCACAACGTGAGAGAAACACTTAAAATAGTTGATCGAGCCTACATTATAAACGATGGAAAAATTATCAAGTACGGAACTCCTGAGTTTGTTGTAAGTGATCAAGACGTGAGGCGGGTTTATTTGGGCGACAAGTTCGCTTTATAAAAATTATATAAAACGCTAGAAAAAATTTATTTTTTATTGTAATGTCCAGCTATATGGGGGGATTTTCAAATGAAAATGTATGAAATACTATCCAAAAAAGCGATAAGAACGAAAGTTAAATCGGCTAATAAGAAGCTACTTTTGCAAGAGATTTCTAGTATAGCGTCAGAACATGTAGGAATTCCCTGTATGAATATCGCTAAGTCTCTGCAACAACGTGAAATTCTTGGGCCAACCGGAATTGGAAATGGTGTGGCAATCCCTCATGTAAAAATAAGAGGCTTAAAGAATATTTTTGGATTTTTTTTAAGATTAGAGCGCCCTATTGACTTTGAGTCAGCTGACAAGCAGCCAGTAGATCTTGTGTTTACCTTGTTAGCCCCAGAAGATAACAGTGGAACTGAACATCTTAAAGCACTCGCAATGGTTTCAAGAGTGTTCAGCGATAAAAGTATCAGGTCTAAACTTAGGTCTTCAGAAAATACCGAATCGTTGTTTGCCATACTAACAAGCAATGAAGACTCGAAAGCCGCCTGATACCTCAAATTTTAACTTTCACTTTTTATATCTACAACTTTTAATATATTTTTGTGGAAATTTACCTCGGCCAAGACTCTATTTACAAAGCACTGACGTCTAAAGCTCGCCGGTGAGACTGTTAACTGTCTACGTCAGGCTCTGCCAATCTATTTTCTTACTGTCTTTTGGCTCTCTGATCGCTATAAAGCTGCCATTTTCATAGTCTTTTTTTCCGTAAACGAGTTCTTTTTTTGTATTTATATCAATAAGGGAGCCCCCTGCATATTTGAGTATCGCATGGCCTGCAGCCGTATCCCACTCCATGGTTCTGCCAAATCTTGGATAAATATCCGCTTTCCCTTCTGCAAGCCTACAAAACTTAATCGATGAGCCAATTTTTAAAGTGTCATGCTCACAATCGACTTTTAAAATTCTACTTTCTCTTCCAACCAAATTATTTTCAGAGGTTATCAGCGTAAGTGCCTCTCTATTTTCTAACTCCCCTGATATTTTTACTTTCTCAGTTTTTTTTAAGTAATTATATTTGAAGGTTTCCCGATCGGGTGAGGTGTAAAAAAGTTCACCGCTTATTGGGCTATAAATAACTCCTAACTCAGGTTCACGATTATTAATGAAAGCTATATTTACCGTAAAATTGTTGGTTTTGTTTAAAAACCCTTTTGTTCCGTCCAATGGATCGATAATGAAAAATGCTTTCTTCTCTAAAACTCTATTTTCGGATTCCTCTGATATTGCAGGTATGTTAGGAAATTGTTGATTTAAACCCCTTAAAATAATTTTGTTCGCTACTTCGTCAGCAGTAGTTACAGGAGTCCTGTCACTTTTAATAGATGTACTAAACTTACCACTCTCATAAATTTTACGTATAGTTATTCCTGCTTCGGTGGCTAATTCAATCAGTATATCAATCATGCGCTAAACCTACATCTGTATATTGTCTTACAACAAAAATACATTTTTAGCACCATCTAATCTTGCACGATAAAATTAATTGCCTATATACCATAAAGTTAACGATATTATTTATTCGAAAGGTCAAATTATGGGTAAGGTCATTGGTATAGACTTGGGAACAACAAATTCATGTGTAGCAATAATGGAAGGCGCAAACGCCAAGGTTGTTGAGAACTCAGAGGGTGCTAGAACAACACCATCAATTGTGGGATTTACTGATGATGAACGTCTAGTAGGTCAGCCGGCTAAAAGACAAGCTGTTACAAACCCATCGGACACCCTTTTCGCAGTTAAAAGACTAATTGGGAGGCAGTATAACGACCCAATGGTTACAAAAGACAAGAAGATGGTTCCTTACAACATAGTCGAGGGAAGCAATAAAGATGCGTGGGTGGAGGCAAAAGGTGAAAAGTACTCCCCAAGTCAGATATCGGCTTTTATATTGCAAAAAATGAAAGAAACCGCGGAAAGTCACCTAGGAGATGAGGTGACACAGGCGGTTATTACTGTGCCGGCTTATTTTAATGATGCACAAAGGCAAGCAACAAAAGATGCAGGGAAAATTGCTGGGTTGGAAGTTCTTAGAATTATAAATGAACCTACCGCTGCTGCTCTTGCATATGGATTGGAAAAAAAAGGCGGTAAAACTATAGCTGTTTATGACTTGGGGGGAGGTACATTTGATATTTCTATCTTAGAGATCGATGATGGGCTTTTTGAGGTCAAATCAACTAATGGAGATACCTTCTTGGGTGGTGAAGACTTTGATCTAAGAATTGTTGATCATTTGGCAGAGGAGTTCAGAAAAGAAAGTGGCGTTGATTTAAAGGCTGACAAAATGGCCTTACAGAGGCTAAAAGAGGCCGCTGAAAAGGCGAAAATAGAACTATCATCTTCAAGTCAAACTGAAATTAATCAACCTTTTATATCTATGGATCCGAAAACCAGTCAACCTTTGCATTTAGTGATGAAACTGACAAGAGCAAAACTTGAGAGCTTGGTGGCTGATCTAATAGCGAGATCACTAAAACCATGTCAGGCTGCTATAACAGATGCAGATGTTAAAAAAGACGACATAGATGAAGTTGTTCTTGTTGGTGGCATGACGAGGATGCCTAAAGTTATTGAAGAAGTAACCAGTTTCTTTGGAAAGGAGCCTCACAAGGGTGTTAATCCTGATGAAGTTGTTGCAATGGGTGCTGCTATTCAAGCTGGGGTTTTACAAGGCGATGTGAAAGATGTCGTTCTTTTAGACGTTACGCCATTGAGCTTAGGAATAGAAACATTAGGTGGAGTATTTACGAGATTGATAGACCGAAATACAACCATTCCAACGAAGAAAAGCCAAGTGTTTTCTACTGCTGAAGATAATCAAAGTGCTGTAACTATACGAGTATTTCAAGGTGAACGAGAAATGGCTACGGATAATAAGGAGCTTGGAAAATTCAACTTAGAGGAAATACCGCCTGCACCAAGAGGTATGCCGCAGATTGAGGTTACCTTCGATATAGATGCAAACGGCATTGTTTCTGTATCTGCAAAAGACAAAGGCACAGGTAAAGAACAAAAAATAACCATACAGGCATCTGGTGGACTTTCCGAAGAGGAAATAGATAAGATGGTTCAAGACGCAGAAGAAAATGCCGAATCTGACAAAGCCAAAAAAGATCTTGTTGAAGCGAAAAACCAGGCTGAAAGTCTTATCCATAGTACCGAAAAATCGATTGAGGAGCATGGGGATAAAGTTGACCCATCTACCATTGAGGCTATGGAACTCTCCATGAAAGCTTTAAAGGAAGTTTTGGAAAGTGATGATGCAGAAAAAATTAAAGCTAGAAGCCAAGACTTAACCGAAGCATCAATGAAGCTAGGTGAGGCTATTTATAAAGCGGAAGCAGAAAAAAATCCTGCTGAATCCGAAGCTGGCGATGATAATATAAATAAAGATGATAGTGATATTGTGGATGCCGATTTTGAAGATTTGGATGACCAAAAGAAATAATTAATATATTCGTTCCTTCTAAATATGGAAAGCTAAATGGCAAAAAGAGATTATTATGAAACGCTTGGTATCTCCAAGGGCTCTTCCGATGCTGACATAAAAAAGGCGTTTAGATCCAAGGCAAGAGAACTTCACCCAGATAAAAATTCAGGAAGCGCTAAAGCCGAAGAAGAGTTTAAAGCCGTGAATGAAGCTTATGACATACTCAAAGATCCAAACAAAAAAGCAGCATATGATCAATACGGTCACGCTGCCTTTGAAAGCGGAGGTTTTGGTAACTCTGGGGGAAGTGGCGCTGATTTTTCATCAGCATTTTCAGATGTATTTGAAGACCTTTTTGGAGACTTCATGGGCGGTTCTTCTCGTCGAGGATCTAGCTCCTCCTCAAGAAGAGGGTCAGATCTAAGGTATAACATGTCCATATCATTAGAGGAGGCTTACAAAGGAAAGTCGACTACCATTACAGTTCCATCCTCTGTTAAATGTGAGCAATGTAGTGGAACAGGTGGGAAAGATGGAACCCAACCTTCTTCATGTCCGACATGCAGTGGAATGGGAAAGGTTAGAGCACAACAAGGATTTTTTACAGTTGAAAGGACTTGTCCAACCTGTTCTGGAAAAGGTCAGATGAACAAAAACCCATGTCGTTTTTGCTCAGGTTCAGGAACAACACAGAAAAATAAAAATTTGAGTGTAAATATTCCGGCCGGGGTTGAGACCGGAACACGGATTAGATTGACTGGAGAGGGAGAAGCTGGATTACAAAATGGTCCAGCAGGAGATCTATATATTTTTACCGAGGTTCTTGATCACTCAATATTTCAGAGAGAGGGGGCTAATCTATTTTGTCAAATACCAATATCTATGGTGACTGCCACGCTTGGGGGTGATATTGAAGCGCCAACTCTTGACGGAGGAAAGACAAGAGTGAAAGTTCCCGCCGGGATTCAAAGTGGAAAACAGTTGCGATTGCGAGGCAAAGGCATGCCTAATATCAGGGGTAGTTCATATGGTGATTTATACATAGAGCTAACTATAGAGACGCCTGTTAATCTCAATGAAAACCAAAAAGATCTACTAAGAGATTTTGAAAAGTCACTTCAAGAAACTGCTAATAATCCAAAATATTCTAACTTTTTTTCAAAAGTGAAAAGTTTTTGGGAAAAAAACAGCCATTAAACCATTGTTTACTTATTTTGTATTCTACAGTATTGAAATATAGAGAAACCCTTAATTACGAGACCTATTGCGGTGCAAACAACCCCCGTGATCCAGCAATACCTAGAAATAAAGGCTAGTCACCAAGACTCGCTTCTGTTTTTTAGGATGGGTGATTTTTATGAGCTTTTTTTTTCTGATGCTGAGATAGCATCAGATACTTTAAATATTATACTCACAAAAAGAGGGCAACATAAGGGAAAGGACATACCGATGTGCGGAGTTCCTTTTCACTCGGCAGAAAGCTATATAAAAACGCTTCTAGATAAGAATATGAAAGTTGCCATTTGTGAACAGCTTGAAACTCCAAAAGAGGCGAAAAAACGGGGTTATAAGGAAATCGTGAAAAGAGACGTGGTTAGAATTATCACTCCAGGAACAAAATTAGAAGAATCTTTTCTGGTACAAAAAGAAAACAATATATTAATGGCCTTATTTTTCTTTGATAACATTTGGGCCTCTTGCTGGATAGATATTTCAACCGGCTTGTTCAAATCAACTATAAGCAAAGAGTCAGAGTTATTATCGCTCATCGATCAAATATCACCAAAGGAAACTATCTCATATGCAAATAAAAAAGAATTATCGATATTAAAATCATACACCCCCATAGAAATAACTTGGCTAGAAAGAAAAAAAAATTTTTCTAGAGACATTTCAATCGATTACTTATCTCCTTTTTTCGATCCTGAACGTCTTCAAAAACTTGATACCGGGTTGTTAGGGTCGATTTCCCTCCTTGTCGAATATCTTAAGAAAAATAAAAACCTTTTTTTAGACCACTTCGATGTCCCTGAGCAGGTTGAGCTTTCAAATATAATGACTATCGATCCTTCCACCCGGAAGAATCTTGAAATAAATATTTCACTAGACGGAGAAAAAAATCTTTCCCTCTTAGGAGTGGTCGATAAGACTTGTAGTCTTCTGGGATCAAGACTACTAAAGAGGCGAATAAATGCTCCATCCACGCAAATAGACCAAATTTTAAAATGGCAAAAGAAGACTGCTGAATTTTATAACAATTTGCAAGTTACTGAGAAAGTTAGAGCTTTAATAAGTAAGTTTCCTGATACAGAAAGATCATTGTCCCGGTTAATAAGACTTGGACCAAATCCTAGAGACCTTTTCTCATTGAAAATAGGTATGAACATATTTTTTGAATTGAAAGAAATATTGATACATCTTGAGGAAAACAGCATTAATCAAGGGAATTTATTCGAAGATAACCTAAAAAAGGTACTTAAAGAGCTCGACTTGGCCATCAAAGAGGATCCACCCCTCACTATGAAAGAAGGTGGATTTATTAAAGAAAGTTTCAGCGATGAATTGCATAAATTTAAATTGATAGAAAAAACAGCTTATTCCGACCTTCTGGAATTGCAAACAAAATACTCACAAAAAACTAAAATAAAGTCATTAAAACTAAAATATAACAATGTTCTAGGTTACTTTTTTGAGACTCCAATTTCTTACAAGGATAAATTATTTGAAGACGAGGAATTTTTTCATAGACAAACAACAGCTAACACCGTTCGGATAAAAAGCAATAGCCTTGATCAGATAGAAAAAACGACTTTAAATGCCAGAAATAATGCATTGGAATTAGAGATAAAAATATTGGAGGCATTACACAAAAAGGTAATGGAGATAAGTAAAGATATCATAATTTTATCAAGGGAAATTGCCTCTTTAGATGTTTGCTCAACGCTCGGCTTTATTGCTGAAATGCATAATTGGTGCCGCCCCTTAATAGATAATAGCAGCGATTTCATTATTAAAGATGGTCGCCATTCTGTAGTTGAAAAAACAATTTTCAAGAAAAGCCTAAATGCCTTCGTACCTAACGATTGTTCGTTAAGTACAAATGAGCATTTATGGCTAATAACCGGACCCAATATGGCAGGTAAATCAACATTTCTGAGACAAAATGCACATATCATTATTTTAGCACAAATTGGGTCCTACGTTCCTGCTAAGCAAGCTAAGATTGGGATCGCAAGCAAGCTATTTAGTAGGATAGGAGCATCAGACAATATTTCTAAAGGTCAGTCTACGTTTATGGTAGAAATGCTAGAAACAAGTAATATCATTAAAAACGCTGATGATAAGTCTTTTATTATTTTGGATGAAATAGGAAGAGGTACATCTACCTTTGATGGATTAGCTATCGCGTGGGCTATTATTGAAAAAGTTTTGCGAAGTAATAAATCCAGAACCTTGTTTGCAACACATTACCATGAGCTTACAGAGATTGAAAAAACCAATTCCAAAGTTAGAAACGTTTCTTGTGAAATTAAAGAATGGAATGACGAGATAATTTACTCATACAAAGTAGTTGAGGGGAAATCAAAAGGCTCCTTAGGGATAAAGGTCGCAGAGCTAGCCGGTTTTCCAGGCGATGTCATTGAAGAAGCTAAAGCGTTACTGGGAAAACTTCAAAGTAAAGGAGTAAATCAAGAAGATATTCATTTAAGGGAAGAAGATTTTGAAAAGGAAAGGCTTATTAGAGTCAAAAATGAGTTAGAGAAGATTGACTTGAACTCTATAACACCTTTGGAAGCCCTGAATATTCTCCAAAAATTAAAGAGTGACAGCTAAAAATCAGATTTCCTAACTTTCCTCTTCTTTATTTTCAATAGCTCCTGAGGACACCCCTACCTGTGTGGCCCTTAAAAGTCTATCTCCTATTGTAAAACCATTTGCCATTACTT
>CACBBC010000020.1 GCA_902537415.1 uncultured Alphaproteobacteria bacterium
GAATGCTACCGGTAGTCAATTCATTTTGCATCCAACAGGCAGTAAAAACTGGCCTTGGAATAAATGCGAAAATTAATCTTATTTCAAGATTTGATAGAAAGAACTACTTCTATCCTGATTTGCCACAAGGTTACCAAATTAGCCAGTTATACGAACCTATTGTTGGAAAAGGAAATATATCGATTCAAACTGAAGAGAAATTACAAAAAGAGGTAGGTATCGAAAGAATTCATCTCGAACAAGATGCAGGAAAGTCTATACATGACATGGATCCAACCACCAGTTTTGTTGATTTGAACAGAACCGGTATTGCGCTAATGGAAATTGTTTCCAAACCAGAAATCAATAGCCCATTCGAAGCTGTAGAGTATATAAAAAAATTAAGATTGATAATGAGGTATCTTGAAACATGTGATGGTAATATGCAAGAGGGGTCCTTGAGAGCAGATGTAAATGTTTCAGTTTGTGAGATCAACGCTTTTCAAAAATTTATAGAGACAGATGATTATGACTTACTTGGGTCATACAGGCGCGTTTCCTGATCAACTTTTTTTCCAGCCTCTACAAGTTTTATTTGTCTGCGAGCTTTATCAATACTCGGCGCAACAGCAGCCATGACTAAAGACGAGATAAGAAAACTTTATAAAATACTTATTAAAGATTTGCATCCTGATACAAATGATGGGAAAAGGGATGATGAAGAGAGAATGACAGAAGTGGTTTGGGCGTGGGATCAAATAAGAAATAGCAAACGATTTGACGATTGAGCAATCATATAGACTAAAAATGATTTTAAAATAAGGATTAGTGATGAAAGAAGAAAATATTCCAATGAAAAAAGTTGATGTAGCTGAAGTATTTGGAATAGACACCAAAATGGAAGTTTCCGCTTTTGAATCGCCGACCGAAAGAGTACCTGAATTGGAGAAATCGTATGTATTTGATAAAGATACCACGTTATCAATTTTGGCAGGGTTTTCGAAAAATAGAAGAGTAATGGTGCAAGGATACCATGGGACAGGAAAGTCCACCCACATAGAACAAGTTGCCGCTCGATTAAACTGGCCTTGTGTTCGTGTTAATCTCGATAGCCATATTAGCCGTATTGATCTTATTGGGAAAGATGCAATAAAGCTTAGAGAAGGAAAACAGATAACTGAATTTCAAGAAGGCATCCTACCTTGGGCATTGAGAAATCCGTCAGCTTTAGTATTTGATGAATATGATGCTGGTAGACCAGACGTTATGTTTGTTATACAAAGAGTATTAGAGGCCGAGGGTAAATTAACCCTGCTAGATCAAAATGAAGTGATAAAACCGCACCCATTCTTTAGACTATTTGCTACTGCTAATACGGTTGGACTTGGTGATACAACTGGGCTTTATCACGGGACCCAGCAGATAAATCAAGGTCAAATGGATCGCTGGTCTCTAGTAGTTACACTTAATTATCTCAAAAATGAAGTAGAGGAAGAGATAATTATTGCCAATTGTCCGGAGTATGGGAGTGATGATGGACGTAAAAATATTAAAAAGATGGTACTAGTAGCCGAATTGACAAGAAAAGCATTCATAGGTGGAGATATATCTACGGTAATGTCCCCAAGAACAGTTATAGCGTGGGCTCAAAATAGTTTAATTTTCGAAGATATAGCTTTTGCATTTAGAATGAGTTTTTTAAACAAGTGTGATGAGCTAGAAAGGTCTACAGTTTCTGAATTTTTTCAACGTTGCTTCGATATAGAGTTACCGGAGAGCATTTTGTTGAAAGCTGTCTCCGAATAAGATGAACAAAGAAAAAAAATTTGAGGAAACTGACGGTATCAAAAAATCAATATCGGAGACAACGAGAGCTATATCTGGAAATGAAAACCTTAAGATAAAATTTTCTGCTGATCCTAGCGGCGATTATGGAGAAGTAATCAAGCTTCCCCAGATAAGTAAGGAGCCAAATGAATCTGAAATATTAAAGGTCAGAGGAACAGCAGACTCCCTGGCTTTGCAAGCGAGATTTAAAAACGAAGAGACCTACTTAAGATATGATCCATCTGGTGAACAAGCGAAAGAAATATATCACGAACTTGAAGTAGCAAGGTGCGAATTGCTTGGAGAAAAGTATTACCCTGGATCGAAGAGAAATATTTGGCAGAAAACGAAAGTGGAAGCTTCAGAGTACTCAACAAAAAACTCTATCAGAGTGGAAGAAGAAGATATATCACAACTCGCAAGGTATTTTATAAAAAGACAATTATCCGAAACGGATTTACCGATTGAAGCATCTCAACTATTAGATGCGAAAGAAGTGTTTAAAGATTTAACTAGTCAGCCGGAATTT
The DNA here is from genome assembly GCA_902537415.1 of uncultured Alphaproteobacteria bacterium. GTDB lineage: Bacteria > Pseudomonadota > Alphaproteobacteria > Rhodobacterales > Rhodobacteraceae > CACIJG01. Next base: position 2,336 of record CACBBC010000020.1, read on the forward strand.
AGCAAAACTGACGACATCTTTGATCAAGAGAAATTTGCCCTTCTAAGTCGAAAGTTAATTGAAAGACTTGGGTATGGAGAACAGCTTGGAGAGCTAGATGAATCGGATAGTAATATAGAAGAAAATAGTCAAGAGGAAGTTGAACAAGAAGAGACAGGACAGGGATCAGACGATGAAGAAAATGATAATGCCGAAAATGGTGAAACAGATGATGGGGAGCCCCAACAAACTGCAAGTGCTGATGCAGACATAGAAGATAGTCAGATTGAGGAGGCTATAGAAGGTGAAGATCAAAGTGAAAACCAAGTTATCCACAATATCCAGAATAACCCATCTAAAGAAACATTTTATCAAATATTTGATGCAGCTAACGATCAAGAAATAAGCGCAAATAAGCTTGCTGATACCAACGAATTGGAAAAATTGAGAGAATATTTAGATCAACAGCTAGATGGTCTCAAAGGCGCCGTATCTCGTCTGGCAAACAAGCTTCAAAGAAGACTGCAGGCTAAACAAAATAGAACTTGGAAATTTGATCTAGAGGAAGGATTATTAGACGCTGCTAAGCTTTCACGAGTAGTATTAAATCCAACCACGCCTTTAAGCTTTAAACAAGAGAGTAGTACAAACTTCAAGGATACTATTGTTTCTTTATTGATCGATAATTCAGGATCTATGCGGGGCAGGCCAATATCCATAGCAGCAATATCCACTGAAATACTAGCTAAGACCTTGGAACGATGTAATGTTAAATGTGAAATCTTAGGATTTACTACTAAGGCATGGAAAGGAGGACAATCAAGAGAAAAATGGTTGGCGCAAGGCCGACAAAAGAATCCAGGTCGACTTAATGACCTAAGGCACATTATATATAAAAACGCCGATGAGCCTTGGAGGCGGGCAAAGCTAAACCTAGGTCTAATGATGAAAGAAGGACTTTTAAAAGAAAACATCGATGGAGAAGCTTTGGAATGGGCACATAAGAGACTTATAAAAAGAGAAGAGAATCGAAAAATCTTACTGGTAATATCTGATGGAGCACCTGTCGACGACTCTACTCTGTCTGTAAATCCTGCTAATTACTTAGAAAAGCACCTCAGACATATCATTAATAAAATAGAAACAACAAATCGAGTACAGCTACTTGCTATTGGCATTGGACATGATGTAACACGATACTACAAAAAAGCCGTCACCATTACAGATGCTGAACAACTTGCTGGCGCCATGACAGAGCAATTAGCTGACCTGTTTGAAGAACAGAAAAACAACATAGGAAATTCTTGAGTGTTAACTCAGACGAAGTATAAAGATAAAAAAGAAGCGTTATCAATAAGAGAAAGACTCGCTCTTGTAAGAAATAAACTAAAAGAGCATGGAATAGATGCCTTTTTGGTTCCTCACAATGATATGTACTTCAATGAAATTACTGCACCCTCTCACAACCGTTTGGAATGGATTACAGGATTTACTGGCTCAGCAGGATTTGCAATAATATTTAAAAACTCTGCCGTCATATTTACGGACGGTAGATACAGTATTCAGATACGACAGGAAGTCGACAAATCTTTTTTTACAATTGAAAACATAACTAAAAACTCACCATTTTCTTGGTTAAAGAAAAACGTTAAAAAAAATATAACAGTAGGTTTTGACCCTTGGTTGCACTCAATAACGGAGATAGAAACACAAAAAGAAATTCTACAAAAGTCTATCAGACTTAAAGAAGTTAATAACTTAATAGATGCAGTTTGGTTAGGGAAACCATTTGACACCTTGGCGAAACCCTTTTTAAGGCCGTACAAACTCTCAGGAGAAAATACCACTCAGAAAATCAAAAAAATACAGAAGAAACTTAACCTTTATGAAGAACAGGGATTTATACTTACCTGTTCTGACTCAATTTGCTGGCTAGCGAATATACGAGGTGAAGATGTTCCGAACTCTCCACTAATGAACTGCTATGCAATAGTACACCATAATCATGTATGTATCTATTCTATGAGAGACGCTTATAAAGACTCTGCCATAGAACTTAGAAAAAATGTGAACTTGAAACATTTTGATTTTTTTTTTAAAGATATAAAAAAATTAAAGAAGGTTCTATTTGAGCCAACCAGTACTCCTTTTATTCTTAAAAAGAAAATCATAGGGCGAAGTATAAAATCTGAGAAAGTATGTAATGCTATATCTTTATTCAAGGCTAAAAAAAACCGAATTGAATTAAAAGGTTCAATCAAGAGCCATGAAAAAGATGGGGTAGCCTTATTAAGATTTCTTAGGTGGTTTAAAAGTACAAAAGTCAATACCCTTGATGAAATCACACTTTTGAAGAAACTGGAACAAATCAGAAAAATTGATCCTTCTTTTTATTATAATTCTTTTGATACCATAAGTGCGGCAGGATCTAACGCTGCTATAACTCATTATAGAGTATCGCAGAGGAGTAATAAGCAGATAAACCCATCAGACCTGATTTTGGTTGATAGTGGGGGACAATATCTTGAGGGTACAACAGATGTTACTCGAACCATAATAAAAGGACGAGTGTTACCAGAACAGAAGTTTCTCTACACAAAAGTATTACAAGGCCTAATATGCTTAAGTAAGCTCAGATGGCCTGCAGGATTGACAGGAAAAGAATTAGATCCTTTGGCTAGATACTTTTTGTGGGAACATAGTTTAGATTACGACCATGGAACTGGTCACGGAGTGGGGGTGTTTTCAAATGTGCATCAAGGCCCTCAAGGAATTTCAAGAATCAATACGGTCCCGTTAAATCCGGGGATGATTTTAAGTATCGAACCCGGAGTCTATTTGGAAGGCAAGTTAGGAATAAGATTGGAAAACCTTGTGTTTGTTAAAAAGAAGAGTGGTAACCCCAGGCAAAAGAAAGAATTTTTAGAGTTCGAGACGTTAACACTAGTTCCATTCGAAAAAAAGCTCATTGAAAAAAATTTGCTTAGTTGCGACGAGTTACTTTGGCTAAATTCATATCACTATAACGTCTATAATAAACTAAGTCCTTTTTTAAATGTGTCTGAGAAAACATGGCTTAAAGACGCATGTAGGATTTTATAACTTATTTTTTTAACGTAATTTTCTTTCCGATTTCTAAAGGTATTTTATCCTGGTCCAATGATGCTTTAAAAAGCTTGAACAGGTCTAACACTCTGTCCGGATATTGTTTAACTTTGCGTGCACTCAGGTCCATATTCATCAGAACCGTCTCAAAAACAGCTGATAATTCAAGCGACTTATCTTTTCTCATCTCACCAAAGACATGGACCCTTTTTGAGTCAAAGTCTAAAATACTTATATCGACAAAAAAGCTTTCACTTTCCAATAACTCGCTGAAATAATTATAACTAGCTTTCAAAGCAAATGGTCCCTCTTTATTTTTTTCAACAAAAGAAGGTCCAATATTAAGCACATCTTCAAAAAAGAAATCCAAAGCCTTATCAAAAGCTAAAGTGTAATAGGCAACGTTCATATGGCCGTTGTAGTCTATCCACTCACCAAGCACAATTTGGTTTTTTGTCCTGAATGGGGAGCTCAAAGTTTTTTCAACCTGATTTTGGGATGTCATTTATATTTTATTTTTTTTTTTTTAACTGTTACAGTTATTTTGTATTTGAGAGGCTAAACATGTCAATTGAAAATGCTATAAGTGAGTTAAAAACTTTGATGGGAGAGCGTCTGTGCATTTCAGCAGCCGGAAGAAAGCTGTATGGCCAAAACGAAACCTATTACAAAGAAATGCTTCCTGATGCTGTTGCATACCCAAAAGATGAAAAAGAAGTCTCTGAAGTCATGGGAATATGCAATAAGCATAAGTGCCCTGTAATACCTTGGGGAACAGGAACTAGCCTTGAAGGAAACTCAATTCCGGTAAATGGCGGTGTAACTCTGTCCTTTGAAAACATGAAAAAAATCTTGAACGTGAATCCAGATGATATGGATGTCACTGTGCAACCGGGAATAACAAGAGAGGAGCTTAACATTAACCTAAAGGAATTTGGGTTATTTTTTCCAGTTGATCCTGGAGCGAACGCCTCCATTGGAGGGATGGCAGCTACACGAGCTTCAGGCACCACGGCCGTTAGATATGGTACGATGAAAGAAAATGTGATCGGTCTAAAGGTCGTAATGTCGGATGGGCGAATAATCAAGACAGGATCTAGAGCGAGAAAGTCTTCAGCGGGATATGACCTTACGAAATTGATAGTTGGATCAGAAGGAACACTTGGCATAATAACAGAATTAACATTACGCCTGCAGGGTATACCAGAAGAGATTGCATCAGCAGTTTGCTCATTTCCAGACACCGCTAGCGCGGTAAAAACAATAATCGAAACAATTCAAATCGGAATACCAATTGCAAGATCCGAACTTATGGACTCCACTTCTATCGAAGCTGTAAACGAGTACTCGAAACTTGACTTACCAATAAAAGAGCACTTGTTTTTTGAATTTCACGGAAGTGCAACCTCCGTAAAAGAACAATCTGAAACTGTACAAGAGATTGCGGCTGAAAATGGTGGTGGCGATTTTCACTGGAGTACCGCGACTGAGGATAGAAACAAACTTTGGAAAGCAAGGCACAACTATTATTATGCTATAAAAGCCAAAAACCCTAACCATACATTTTTAGTAACTGATATTTGCGTGCCAATATCAAACTTAGCTGAAATGATAGATCAAACAGCTAGAGAGATGAAATCAAAGGGAATGGCTCCTAGCATAATGGGGCATGTGGGTGATGGAAATTTTCACTCTGGAATAATGGTTAGACCTAATAATGATGATGATATAAATTTAGCAAAGGATCTGACTAGGCGAATAGTAGAACGCGCCTTAGAACTGGAAGGTACCTGTACGGGAGAGCATGGAGTGGGAATAGGTAAAATTGAGTTCATGGAAAAAGAGCACGGCGAAGCTTACCAGGTCATGTCCTCGATAAAAAGAACGTTTGACCCAAATGGGATATTAAATCCAGGTAAGGTGGTAAAAATCAACTAATCCCCCTACTAGTATTTCTCAGTTTGGCTGCAGCAGCCAAAGCTTCAGGGGTCACCAATTCTCCAGATAGCATCCTCGCTATTTCCCTTACAGTATTTTCTTCATTTAGGGTGGTAACTTTTGTAATTGTTGACTTGTCAGAGTTAACTTTCTCAACCTTTAGATGATTATCAGAGTAAGCAGCAACTTGAGGAGAATGGGTGACAACCAATACTTGTTCGTGTTTGGATAACTCTAGCAATCTTTTCCCAATTGCTGACGCTGTAGCTCCACCAACTCCTCTATCAATTTCATCGAAGATTTGTGTTTTTTTGCTATCTTCACCAAAAAAACATAGCTTTGCGGCAAGAAGAAATCTTGATAACTCTCCACCAGACGCGATTTTATTCAAGGGTTTAAAGCCAGAGCCTGGATTAATTTCAGTAGTGAAGCATACGTGATCGTGGCCAAATTTAGATTCCTGATCCCTTAATATCTCTGTTTTAAACTTAGCTAGCTCTAGCTTTAATGGCTTTAATTCTTTTTCTATCTTTTTGTCCAGCTTAGCAGCAAATTTGTTCCTTTCATTTGATAAAAAAGCCGTTTCCTTCTTATAACGATCATTTATCAATAAAATTTCCTGTTCTATCTCTTTTATTTTTTCATCAACTTCTCTTATACTTTTTAATTCTTCTAGTAATGAACTTTGTAAGTTGAATATTTGATCCAGCTCAACATTGTGAGACCTACATATTCTTTTTATCGAATGGTAACGATCTTCTATTTCAACAAGTTGCCTCTCACTATTAGCACTTTTTTCTCTCAGTTGATCCAAATTTTCACAAGCCTGTGAAAACTTTTCCAAAGCAGTGTAAAACTTTTCAATCGGCAAATGGTTATCAACGTTAACTTTTTTTTCTAATCGTTCTAAAGACTTAATTGCATTCAAAATGCTCTCTTCCACCAACTCTCTGTTTAGGACTTGAAAAGTATCCAGAATACCGGCGTTACTTCGGCTGGCTTTTTTAAGCTCCTCACGATGCGACTCAATATTCTCCAGTTCGCTCTGATCAAGTTGTAGCTCATTTATCTGTTGAATTGATTTTTCCAAGAAACCTGCATTTTCCACCGAGTCTTTTCTTTTATACTCACTATCAAGCAGTTTTTTTAATTTACTAAGCTCTGTCCAATACTTGTCAACATTCTTCAAATTCTGCTGTAAATTACCATAGGTGTCCAGTAAACCTCTGTGAGTTTTTACATTTAACAATCCTTGTTCCTCAAACTGACCGTTTAAATCTAGTATTAGGTTGCCTAGGTCTCGAACCAACTCTAATGAACAAGGAAGGTCATTAATAAAAGCTCTTCGTTTACTACTCGTACCGATGCTCTGTCTCAAAATCAGATTACCATCAAGGGAAAATCCCTTTTCAGACAGGAATTGGCTAATTAAGGCGTTTTTCTCCGATTGAAACTCTCCAATGAGGGTGGCCGTCTCAGCCCGGTTGCCAAGCTCAATCCTTGTATTTTTTTTTCCAAGAAGATAACCCAAGCAATCCAAAAGAATTGACTTACCAGCTCCAGTTTCACCTGTTAGTACATTAAGACCTGATGTAAATTCTAATTCTAGATTTTCGATTAAAAAAATATTTTGTACAAAAAGTTTTTTTATCAAGCTAATTAAGTCCTGAATTATCGATTAAATTAGAGGCTTTATTAGTCCACTCACTTGCTGAGAACTTCTTTCTCATATATTTCATTTCAGACAATGCCTCGTTGAATAGTCCAATTATTAGAAAGCTTTCGATAAGTCTATAGGATACTTCAGGTAAAAAACTGGAAACATTTGTGGTTTTTTTTATTTTTTTAAACCTTCTCATGGCAGCCGTTGGATTATCTCTTTTTAGATAATATTTTCCAACATTCAATTGCTGACCTACTAGGAATTCTCTAGCTCTCCTTATATCACTCTCAGCTTCTTTTTTTGCATTACTCTTAGGGTATAGCCTTTGAAAAGCTGAAAAGCTCGCAATACATTCTCTCGCAGCTGATTGATCTCTCTCAATAATATCTATCTCATCACAATAACCCTTTGATCTAAAGTACATTACTTGTTGAGCTCTATTACTTTCTGGGTAGAGACTTAAAAATTTGGCAGATGCTAAACGTGAGTCCTCGAACTTTCCTGCTTTGTAATAGGCATCTACAGCTTTGCTCAGTCCAAGCTCATCTTCTACTGAATAGGGGAAATATGTGTTCACCTCAAGATAATAATCTCCAGCTCGTTCAAAATAGCCCTTTTGATACGCCTCATCTCCCAGTTTGATTATCTCTTCAGGTGTATTGTTCTCGTTGATCTCGCTAGGTAATTTGTTACTACAGCTTAAAAGTAGAAAAAGCACCGAACACGAAGTAAAGAATTTTAATAAACCAAACAAAGAGAACATAGTTCTTTCTAACTTCAATATTATCTATAAGTCAAGATAAGAGGACCCAATATTCTTTAGTAATTAGAGTATATTCTGTGCATCAGTTTCTGAAATATCAAAACCTGGAAGTTTATCCCTATCTCCATCTGAGAAATCTTCACTAACAAATATGTCTCCCCTTTTAAAACACTCTCTCAGCAAAAGATTTGTTAAGCCATGACCACCAGAACATGAAATAAATTTTCCTAAAATCGGCCTACCTACGAGACTTAAGTCTCCAAGGGCATCGAGAATCTTATGCCGAATACATTCGTCCGGATATCTCAACCCATCTTGTACAGTCATCTCATTTTCTCCGACAACGATTGCATTCTCTATCCCTCCTCCTAACGCAAAACCTTCATCTTTGAGTCGCATAACATCGCTTTTTCGACAAAAAGTTCTACTATCACAGATTTCTCTCACGAATGCTCCATTTACAATAGGCATATCAAGGCTTTGTCTGTTAAGTGCAGTGCCAGGCCAGTTCATTTCAAAATCTATTGAGAACGTATTCGCAGGTCTTAATTCTGCCCATGTATCTGAGTTTCCTACTCGAATACTTTTTACCACTTTGTACAATTTAGTCTTTTTCTCTAGCTCTGCGACTCCTGCTTCGAGTATCGCTTTTACAAATATTCTTGAGGATCCATCGAATATGGGAACCTCTGCTTCGTTCAATTCAACCAATGCATTATGAATTCCTAGGCCTGCAAAAGCAGCTAAAATATGCTCCGCAGTTATTATCGAAACGCCCATACTATTTGTAAGTTGAGTCCGTAAATAAGTCTTAGATACATTTTCAAACCTAGCGTCGACATAAGCTTGATCGTCCTGCACGTCCGTTCTCTTAAAAACTATTCCGTGATCAGCTGACGCAGGGTGGACAATCATTTTGGCGTCTTTACCAAAATGTAAGCCTTTGCCTTCAAGTATAAATGAGTTTTTTATAGATTTCTGAAACATTGTAACCTTCAATCCAAAGGTTACCTAATCGGCTAGAAAGCTCAATACACAGTTATATGTCAAAATAATTCAATTGTTATTCAGTTAGCTTGTCTACGCAAAAAAGCTGGGATCTCTAATTTGCTTTCATCTTCTCTGTCTGTTAATAATTTCTTTTCTTCCTGAACTATTTGATCCTTAGTAGCTTCGTGATCTTCTTGCTCTCTTTTTTCTCCAAATCCCGTCATACGTCTTATAAGATTGTTCAAACCCCCACTTGAAGGCGCGGACTCAACGTTTTGCTTTCTTAAAGGTAGGTTTATCTCTGAAGTAGATTGGTTAAGAGGTTGCTCTAATTTTTTTTCACTTTCAATTTCACTTTTATCAACATTACCAATATTTTCTTCAGAAAATTTAGCTGAGGTTAGAGTAGTTTCTTGTAGTTCCAACTCTCTTTTTTCTTTATCTAAAGTATCATTATCAATTGTGGATTGCTCGTCTTTGATCTGATTTTCTTGCAAAATATCTCTAGAAAAAGAGCTTTGCTGATAGGTGTTATCGACTTCAATTCTATCTGACCCCTTTATTTCATTGAGTACATTAGCATTAGGCTTTGAAAATTCAGCTACATCTATGCCAGTAGCCACGACAGACACTCTGATAGACCCTGTAAGCTCAGAGTCAAAGGTTGATCCAACTATTATATTAGCCTCTGGGTCTACTTCATCTCTTATTCTATTTGCTGCTTCATCTACCTCAAATAGAGTCATATCATTACTGCCGGTTACATTTATAAGCACACCAGTCGCTCCCTTGAGTGAAATCTCATCCAATAAAGGATTAGCTATTGCCTTCTCCGCAGCTTGCAGTGCTCTATCCTCACCACTAGCTTCTCCTGTACCCATCATTGCTTTTCCCATTTCATCCATTACGGACCTTACATCAGCAAAGTCCAAATTAATAAGTCCAGGTTTAACCATTAGATCCGTTACACCTTTAACGCCCTGGTAAAGAACATCGTCAGCCATAGAAAAAGCCTCTGTGAATGTTGTCTTTTCTGTTGCTAGTCTGAATAAGTTCTGATTAGGGATTACTATTAGAGTGTCGACCACCTTCTGCAATGCTGATATTCCCTCATCAGCTTGTTTCATTCTGGTGGTACCTTCAAATTGAAAAGGTTTCGTGACAACACCAACGGTAAGTATTCCCTTTTGTCTTGCCAGCTCTGCAACAATGGGAGCTGCCCCTGTGCCTGTTCCACCACCCATTCCTGCTGTTATAAAACATAGATTTGCACCATCTAAAATATCTGCGATCTGTTCAGTGCTTTCTACTGCAGCCTCATTTCCAACCTCCGGTTTTGCACCAGCTCCAAGTCCCTGAGTTCTTTTTAACCCCAACTGTAACTTCGTTTGAGCATTTGACTGCTGTAAAGCCTGTGCATCCGTGTTTGCAGCTACAAATTCCGCTCCCTCCAGATTTTTTAACATCATATTATTTACAGCGTTTCCACCAGCGCCTCCAATACCAAAAACTAGTATTCTTGGCTTCAATTCCTGATGTTCAGGAATCCTTATATTTATTGCCATTGTTGCCTGCCATTGTAGTTTTTTTATTTTTTTCTGCTGATTCGTATAATAACCGAATCACTCTAACTCGTCACTATTTTTATCTTCTAGCCAAGTTTTTATAAGGAAAGTTTTTACCAGTTTGATTTTACCCACCGCCATGTTCTCCTTATTAGCTCATCCCCTTCATGCTCAAAAGGTGCTTTGAAATCCCATAACTCATCTTGCGGTTGCGCTAAATTTAAGGCTAGCCCTATAGCAGCAGCTGCTTCGGGGCCATGAGTTGATACTGGCAGCCCTTGAATCCTCATTGGTACAGCGACACGTGTTGATTTTGCTAAAAATATAGAGGTAAAATCTAATATATTCGCTAACTTGCTACCCCCACCGGTTAAAACAACTTTTTGCCCAGGTAAAAACTCGAAGTCCGAGCGATCTAATAATGTCCTTAGCGAGTCAAAGATCTCCTCAACTCTTGGCCGTATTACTCCAAGTAATTCAGACTTTGTTATACTTCTTCTGTCAGCGTAAAGATCTGTGTTGTTCTCAGGCAATTCTATAGTTTCTCTATCATCCGAGTTGGCAGGCATCAAACCCCCATGCAAAACTTTTAATCTCTCAGCTGCTAAGAAAGAGATTTGAAATGCCTGCATAATATCGCTTGTTATGTGTTGTCCTCCGATTCTTATCGATTCAGAAAATATTAGATTCTTTCGAAAGAAAATTGATATACTCGAACTGGAAGCACCTAAATCAATACAAACGACACCTATTTGCATTTCATCTTCCAGGAGGCTTGATTGCCCGGAAACATAGGGGGCAAGTGCTATTCCTGCCAGAGACAGATCACATTTATTCAAACAAGTCACCATATTCTTTATTATATCCGATCGGATAGAAACAATGTTAACGTCGACCGACAACTTCGATCCACTTATTCCCCTAGGGTCCATGTATCCATGCTTTTCATCAATACTAAAATTAACTGGCAAAGCGTGTATTATTTCTCTTTTCAAATCATCATTAACTAGATTTACCTTCGAAAGCACATGTCCGATATCTAGCTCTGTTACTTCCCTTTGAATAAATTCTATAGAGGAAGAGATCAGAGTAGATTTCTGAGTGCCACTAGAAAAGGTCAGAAAAACATTTTCAATTAGGCAACCTGCCATTTTTTGGGCCCGTTGAATTACAGTCCTAATTGCACTTTCTGCTTCCCTCATCTCATATATTTCGCCATCTCTAATCCCCCTAGATTTTGTGGTTGAAGCACCAATAACTCTGAAGGAAACTCCTCTATCTGATTTTCCAGTTGAGAACGAATTAATTTGATCTATCTCGGTTAGAGAAACGACTAAGCACATTACCTTAGAGCTTCCAAGGTCTATTAGAGCAACAGTTCCCTTTTTTATAGCAGCCAACCTTTTTTGCCTTAACTGCCTCTGACTCTGCAATAATTTCCTCAACCTGATAACCCCCTTGTATTTGTTCCAATGTATTTGACAGGTGGGACCTTCCTGAACTTTATTATTGGTTTATCTATATTTCTCAAATCAACAGAAAATACGGTTTTTGAAAGCTTATTTGACTCGCGTAGAAACATACGCATTACCTTTAATCCTCTATTCAAATTATTTTCTGGCAACTTGAAAACCAACTCGCTTTTCATATGAATATCCCATCGCCTTTCTCCTACCCATTCATAGTATAATACCTCCGATTGATATGCCCCTATTTCGTTTACTAACTCTAATAATGCATTAATATTTTTTGATGCATCTCTTCCAACTATAAGTGGGAAACTTGATAACCCTTCATAATTCTGTTTTATCGACAATATAACTCCATTACTATCAAGGACCTCATACAGATCATTATTAAAAAATACTACGGCTTCTTTTCTTTCAATAACGTTTACATTTACTAATCCATCGGTAGAAAATTTAACAAAAGCTTTTTTAACCTTTCTTATATCTTCTATCTTTTCTCTTAGGGCCTGAGCTTTCAATGCGGAAAACCCTTCGGTTGCAGCGTTCTCAATTAAAGTTATTATTTCTTTTTTCAAAGACTCTTGAGCACCTTTTACAGAAATTCTTGTTATGGAGAGTTCAGTTAGGCCTTTGTATATAGCGGAACTTTCCTCACTTAAAAATCTGATTTCTGCATTTAAGTCGATGTCTTTGAAAAGAAATTTTTTCGATACTAATATGCTGGCAACCAAGAAAACTATTATTAAAACTAATCTAAACCAAAGCCTGTAAAATAATCTGTTTATCTTATAATATAACCTTGAAGGTGCTGGATCATTAGATTTCAAGAAATTCATCTTTCACCTATTTGTTACACGATGCGTCTTTAATCAACTCTAGGCAAATGTATTGTAAGTCTAGACCGACGTATTTTGCCTGTTCAGGTACAAGGGAAGTTTTGGTCATCCCTGGCTGGGTATTTAGTTCAAGTATGTATAGTCCTTCTTTCCCATTCTTTTCATTCCATCTGAAATCCGAACGCGTAATACCTCTACAACCCAAAGTATTATGCGCAGTAACTGCATAATTAATGCACAGATCGAATATCTCTTGCGGAATATCTGCAGGAACAATATGCTCAGAACCGCCATTTTTATATTTAGCATCGTAATTATACCAGTCGTCAGTTACAATGTCTGTAACTGTCAAAGGTCTTCCATTTAGAACAGCAACCGTTAACTCTCTCCCAGGAATATATTGCTCCAAAAGATACTCCCTATCTTGATATGCAACAATCCTCCCAACCTCGTCAATTTGCTCTTCAAATTTTATAAAGTGAATTCCAACAGAGGAACCTCCACTATTTGGCTTAATTACAAATGGAGGGGCGAAAGGTAGCTGATCTAATTGTTCTTCTCCACCTAAAAGCAGGTCCTCTATTACTGGTAAACCGGATGATTTAAATATTTTTTTTGAAATAAATTTATCCATTGCCGTTGCTGAAGATAAAACCCCAGAGTGTGTATATGGAATTTTTAGTGTTTCAAATAGCCCCTGAATAGTCCCGTTCTCTCCGACGCCACCATGTAATGCGTTAAATATGATATCAGGATTCTGACTTTTTATGACTTCAGCTAAGTCTTGTATATTGTTTGAGTTAACACTCACTGCGTCGACATCTAGGTTTATTTTTTTAAGTGCATCTATGCAGCTCTCAGCTGTTAAATCTGATACCTCTTTCTCCTCTGAGACCCCTCCCTGTAATACTAAGACCTTAGAGATATTTTTTGGATTAGCTGTTATGTTCAATTTGATTTTCTCCCAACCCTTATTACCTCCCAATCAAGTGAAACTTTAAATTTCTCATAGACTGATTTCCTTACATACTCTCCGAGCGACTCCATTTCCTCAGATGTTGCGCCACCCAGATTTATTAAAAAATTTGGGTGCTTTTTTGACACCATCGCTTTGCCGATTTTTTTTCCCCTTAATCCTGCTCTATCAATCAAACTCCAAGCTTTAAAATCTATTGAGTCCTCTAGCATTAGTGATGATTTTCCATCGGGATTCTTGAAAGTTGAGCCACAGGTCGCTTTCTTTATGGGCTGTGTCTCTTCCCTTTTTGACACCATCTCTTTCATTTTTGCTTCTATTGCCCCTTTTTTTTCTATTTTTGGCTTCAAAATAGCGGAGGTTACAATAAAGCCATTTGGCAACCTACTACAGCGGTACTCAAATTTAAGATTTTCCCTACTCAATCGAATAATTTTTCCTGACTTATCAACGCCTTCTACACTTCGCACATAATCACCTATGTAGTTGCCATAGCAGCCAGCGTTCATCGCTATTGCCCCGCCTATAGTTCCCGGTATCGTCCTTAAAAAAGATAAATCGTAACCTAGTTCAGATAAGTTAACAGCGACATTAGAACTGAGATTTCCGGCTCCAAGCTTTACTTCATTATTTTTTATTTCTATTTCTGAAAAGCTCCCACCTAGTTTTACTGCAACTCCTGAAAGGCCTCCATCTCTTACCAAAAGATTTGAACAAGCTCCGATGGGCATTACATCCACTTCGCCTGGTATTAGAGAAACGAACCTAGATAAATTATCCAAATTTTTTGGCCTAAACAAAATATCTACGGGTCCTCCAACCTTCAACCAACTTATTTTTGATAAAGGAAAAGAATAATTTATTGATCCTGAAAATTGATTTTCATCAACGAAACCCAATTTACTCTTTTTATTCATGTCCATTTTCATCACTTAGAAAAGATAGGTTATTAACCCAATTAGTTATACTGCCAGCCCCCAGAGTTAAGAAGATGTCGCCCCTGTTACAATTAGTTTTTAAAAATTTACTAAACGAGACTTCGTCTTCAATATACTCAACCTTTTGCGTCTCTTTTTTCGTAAAGGATTTTATCAGAGTTTTACTATCAAACCCATCGAGCTGCTTTTCACCAGCGGCAAAAACAGGAGCTATACCAAGAATATCGGCACCTTTAAAGCATTTCTTAAAGTCTTTGAATAATAACCTCAGCCTTGAAAATCTATGCGGCTGATGGACAACTATTATCCTTCCATTTGTAATCGCTTTGGCAGCAGAAATGACAGCTTCGATTTCTACAGGATGATGTGCATAGTCATCTATTATCGTAGCTCCATTAAAGAAGCCGATCCTAGTAAAGCGCCTCGATACTCCTTCAAATTTTGCTAATGCACTTTTAATGAATTTTATAGGGACTGACAAATTTGAAGCTGCCAGAATGGCAGCACAGGCATTTAGCGCATTATGGTGTCCTATCATTGGTAAATAAAAGTCTCTCAAATAAATATTCGCAACTTTGTCATCTAAATCAAATCTTGTGCCTTCTTCAGCAACTCTTAAATTTCTTATTGTAAAATCTGCCTTTTCGGAAAATCCATAAGTAATAATTTTTCGATCCTTGACATTTGAGACTACATTAGCCACGTTTTCATCATCTATACAACAAATGGCTACTCCGTAGAAAGGAACATTTGAAATAAATCTTTCAAAAGCTCTTTTTAAGTTTAAAAAACTGCTATAGTAATCTAAATGTTCTTTATCAATGTTCGTTACAATCGCAACAGTTGCGGGTAGTTTGTTAAATGACCCGTCACTTTCATCAGCCTCTACAACCATCCATTCTCCTTCTCCTAACCTCGCATTAGAACCATATGCTTTTATGACTCCGCCATTGATTACTGTAGGATCTAAATTTCCCACTTCTGCAATTGAGGCAACAAGTGAGGTCGTTGTTGTCTTTCCATGAGAACCCGCTACCACAATATTTAACTTCATTCTCATTAATTCTGCTAACATTTCTGCTCTAGAAACTATAGGGATCCCAAGTTGTTTTGCAAAAGCCAACTCAATATTGTCCTTTCCTATTGCAGAAGAAATAACAACGACAGAACAATTGCTGACGTTCTCTATGTTATGCTCATAGAATGTCTTTACTCCTAAAGAAGCAAGCCTAACTGTTATGTTGGTTTTTTTTATATCGGAACCTTGTACAGAGTAACCAAGATTTACAAGAACCTCAGCGATTCCAGACATTCCTATACCACCAATCCCAATAAAATGTATTGGTCCCAAATTCAGGGGTAATCTAGTAGCAATCATTCTTTTTCTCCTAAGATTGCCTCAATTGTTCTAATTATATCTTTTGAGGCATAAGGTTTACCCATCTTCAATGCTTTATCAGCCATGGCACTTGTTTTTGAGGGAGAATTCAAAATTAGCTTTAACTTTTCAGACAAATCTTCGACGAGACTCGGGGTTTCTTCAATCACCATTGCTCCACCCTCCTCAGCAAATATTCTAGCATTACGAAGCTGGTGATCATCCTTGGCGTGCTTAAAAGGTATTAGAATAGAAGGTCTTCCGATGATTGATATATCTGCTAATGTATTAGATCCAGCTCTGCAAATAATGATCTGAGACTCTGATATTAGTCTTTCTACATCTTCAAAAAATGGTCTAACACATGCTCTTAAGTCCATAGCTTTGTATGCTGCAAAAACTTTATCTATATCATCCTTTCTTGCCTGATGAAATATTGTTAAGCGTTCTTTAGTTTTTTTTGAAAGCATTTCTATGCAACTCGGTAGAGCGTCAGATAGTAACCTTGCACCTTGCGATCCCCCGAGCACCAAAATCGTAATAGGCCATGGCCCAGGCCCAAGGTATTGGGAGTTAAACTTTTTAAGTACTTTTTTTCTGACTGGGTTACCAGTATCTAACCCTATTTTTGGATCTAAAAATAAGGTATTTGAAAAATGGCAAAAAACTTTTGCGCTAAACCTTTGAAAAAATCTGTTTACTCTTCCTAAAACTGCATTCTGTTCCTGAATAAATGTTGGAATACGTAGCAGAACAGACATCAACAAAATAGGGAAGGTAGAAACTCCTCCAAAACCTAAGACAAACTTAGGTTTTTTCCTAAACATAAGTTTCCCTGAGCGCAAAGCCTCAAGAGGTAATTGATAAGATAGCTCTAGCATTTTTTTTCTAAGTGAAGCTGTCTCTGAAGAGATTTTTAGAACCTCTATTGAGTATTCATTACAACTCTTATCAAGATACTGTAAACCCCTTACGTCTGTAAAAATAATTACCTCCCACCCAATGGCATTCAGTTCAGTAGCCAGAGCGGTGCAAGGCAAGACATGACCTCCAGTACCTCCCGTTGATAATACGCAAATACCTTTTTTATCCATTACGTTCCACCCATGAAGCTATCTATATTCTCGCTAGTTCTACGTCTCGTTACATTGAGAAGCAGGCCCATTAATATACCCATAGCGACCATTGAAGACCCTCCATAGCTGATAAAGGGTAATGTCATACCTTTTGTCGGGAGTAAGCGAGCTGCCACGCCCAGATTAATCAGAGCCTGTGTCTGGATAATCGTCAACAACCCAAGGCCAACCAATAGTAAAAAGGGATTTCTTTCGATTAGTAACCTCGATAATGTCCTCAACAAGATGATCACATAGAGTGTTAGAATAATTATGAAAACTATTAGACCAAATTCCTCTATAGCAACAGCGATGATGAAGTCAGTATGGGCATCTGGAAGGCTCCATTTAATCTTTCCGTTTCCAGCACCAACACCTAAAAACCCACCAGAGTGAATTGCTTGCTCAACCAAACCCATCTGAGATGTTGGTTCAATTACATTTGAAAAAAAAGTCTTCAATCTGGTCGCCACATGATTAGAGAATTGAATAAAGATAAAAGCAACAGTTGAAACAAAAGTAAAAAAAAACGCGGAAAAGAGCCAAGAGACTCCAACAATAAAATGGATTAAAACCCAACAAGTAATCAAAACCGCAGTCTGACCTAAATCGGGTTGCATGGTGAGTAAAAATACGCAAATAGCCATTGAAAAAAAAGATAGTATCAATCCCGCTCTTGGGTTGCTGTGAATATTACCCGCAACAATCCAAGATATAAAGATCACAAAAAACGGTTTTAAGTATTCAGACGGCTGAATTGTTAACCAATTTAAAGAGAACCATCGCACAGCTCCTTTTCCGAAATCCGTACCAAAAATGGGAAGAAGAGCGAGTGCAATAACTACTAAAAAAAATCCTATTATTCCAAATCTTCTCATAACTGATAAACTTGTAGTGGATAAAAAGATAAGTACACAAAATGAAATTAGTCCGTAAATAGCTTGTCGGTTAACATAGTAAAAAGCTGGCATGCCATTTGAGTCTGCAAGAGGAACAGACGCTGCCATTGATAGAAGCAACCCCATCACAATTAAGCCCAAAGTCGCAACCAAGGTCCATTGATCAACCGATTGCCACCAGCGAAAAAATGGATTTTCTACAGGTACAGCTTGGGAGCTGCCGTGTATTATATCAGTCATTTTTACTGCTCGTTTTTGACTATGACAGTACCATCACTTTAATTAAAAAGACACACTAAATTATATTTTTTCTATATTCCTGAACTAGAGAGATAAAGTGCTTACCTCTTTCTTCAAAATTCAAGTATTGATCAAAACTAGCACAGGCAGGTGAGAATAAAATCGTATCTCCTTGTGTAGCAATACTTATCGCACTATCAAAAGCGTCGGTTAAAGTATCAAATTGCTCAATATCTTGGCCTTCGAAGTTACTTGCTATAAGAGCAGCTGCCTCGCCAATAAGATAGATCCTAGAAATGTTTTTCATACTATCTTGAAGTTGACAAAAATTATCTTCTTTAGCACGCCCACCTAAAATCAAATGGACATTTTTATAAGTATTTAGCGCATGTATAGTTGCATCAACATTTGTAGCTTTACTATCATTGATAAATGCTACGCCTTTAATTTCGTCTACCCATTGATTCCTGTGCGCAAGTGGTACAAATCCACTGCATTTTGTTACAATATTTTTAGGGGCTATACCGAATGATCTCGCTAATGCATAAACAGTTAAAACGCTTTCCCACAAGCCATGGAAGCTTTTCCCTAAATTCCTCAAATCAAAGGAGTAGACCTGCCGACCCTTTTTCCATTCAGTAATGAAAGATCCTTTTAGACCTACAGCCCATAAATAGTTTTTGATATTTAGTTTACTACTAATGGCCATCATTTTATTATCTACTGTGTTGAGTCTCTGAAACAAAAATAAACCCTCTGCAGTATCAATATTAATGACTGACACATCTGTTAAGTTTTCCAAAAATAGTCGTGCTTTAGCATAAAAATAGCCCCCAAGCCCTCCATGTCTTTGAAGATGATCTGAGGAGAAATTAATGAACGCAGCAAAATTTGGAGCCAAACATTTTGCTAATTCGATTTGATAGGAGGATAGCTCAAGGATCCTGATAGAGCCTTCTTTAACTGGGCTCAGTTCTAAAACAGGTTTGCCTATATTACCTCCCATTTCTACATCACTAAAAAATTTTGAAAGTACGTGATTAGTCAACGCTGTTGCCGTAGATTTACCATTTGACCCAGTTATAGCAATGATCTTTGGAGCATTATCGAAAGCTTCATATTCTTCCTGAACATAATTTGAAAAAAATAGTCCAATATCATTATCTACTGTTATGTTTAATTCATACGCTAAGGTAACTATCGGATGTGCCTCCGGGTATAAGTGAGGAACGCCTGGGCTCACAATTAGTAAATCTAATTCCATAATTATGTTTTTATCGTTAAGATCTCTAACAGTGACTCCATCAACTTTTAGGTTATCTCTCTTCAGTTTATCATCATCCCAACAGATCAATACCCCACCTGCGAGCTGTACTGCCTTGATAACAGACAGACCTGTCTTTTCAAGGCCTAGAACTCCCACTGTTTTACTTCTCAAATTTTTTAAATTTATCATTTTATCTTAGCTTAAGCGTTGCCATTCCAAGAGCGGCCAAAATGACTGCTATGATCCAGAACCTTATAACTATTTGGGACTCCGACCAACCCAGCTTTTCAAAGTGATGATGTATAGGTGCCATAAGAAAAACTCTTTTCCCCGTGATCTTAAAAAATAATACTTGAATGATCACAGAAAGAGTCTCAATCACGAATAACCCTCCAACAATCAATAATACGAGCTCATGTTTAATTGATACCGCTATACAACCAAGAGCTGAACCGAGAGACAATGATCCAGTATCACCCATGAAAACTGCAGCGGGAGGAGCGTTGTACCACAAAAATCCCAAGCCACTACCAATTAAAGCTGCAGAAAATATGAGAATTTCACCACTACCTTTAATATAATGAACATCAAGGTATGAAGAATAATCTGCTCTGCCGACTATATAAGCTATAATACCCAAAGATGCTCCCGCAATTATAACTGGCATGATAGCCAATCCATCCAATCCATCTGTTAAATTGACAGCATTAGCAGAGCCAACAATTACAATCATAGCAAAGGGGAAAAAGAACACTCCCAAGAATACTAAATAGTCTTTGAAAATTGGTAAAGCAAGGGACCTACTCAAATCATCAAAGTGTTGAATTTGAATTAGGTACACAGCAATGAAAGCTATTAGAAATCCAAAGAGCAATCGCAGGCGGCCTGAAAGTCCCTCGTAACTTCGTTTGACAACCTTGATATAATCATCAATTAATCCAATAAAGCCGAAAGAAAAGGTCACAAACAAAATAATCCAAACATAGTGATTATCTAAGCGGGCCCACAACAGAGTAGAGATCGTTACTGCTAGTAGTATAATTACTCCTCCCATTGTTGGAGTACCAGCTTTTTTTATAATATGTTCTTTAGGACCATCATCTCTTATAGGCTGTCCCTCCTTTTGCAATTTTTTTAAAAAGTTTATACTGTATTTTCCAAACGTAAAAAATATAATAAGCGCAGTAAAAAATGCACCTCCAGCACGAAAAGTTATATAGCGGAATAGATTAAATACATCGCCACCATCTGATAAAAAACTTAAGAAGTATAACATCTCTGAAACTCTATACTGTTAAATGTTTTTCAATTTATTAACTATCGTTTTCATTCCCATTGAGAAAGAGCCTTTAATCATTACTATATCGCCGTTTTCAAGTTTATTAACTAAGACATGCTGCATTTCTTCTGCAGTCTGAGTCCAATATCCTCGCTTAGAGCAAGGCAACACATCAAAAAGTTTTTTCATTCTGGAGCCTACGCAATAAATTTTATCGATTTTATCCAATCTTGCAAATTTGGATATGTTTACATGTTCTTGTATCTCACAAAATCCAAGTTCTAGCATGTCTCCTAATACAGCAATCCTCCTAATATGCTCACCTCTGCCCTTTTCGTTTGTGAAAATACATGCAAGTGTTTCTAGAGAGGATTTTACTGAACTAGGATTTGCATTATAGCTCTCATCTATAAGGTGTATTGTCTTGTTACAATCACTTGCTTTTAGTTTAACTTCTGAAACTTGACCACGCCCAGCCAAAGGAGACCAACTTTGTAAGGATAAAATCGCTTCAGACAGGTCTAAGTTTAATGAGGATACAAGTGCCAATAACGCAGCTGCATTTTTCATGTAATGCTTTCCAGCAGTTTTAAGATTTACGTTCCATGATTTCTGTTTCTGATCTACAATCGTTGATGTAATAGCGTTCCCCAACACCTCTAAAGTGCTGATCCTCATATCACTGCTTTCATCATCTCCGAATGAAATTACATTGGAACCAAAATTTCTAACTTTTGCTTTAAGCTGGCTAGATTTTTCAATGCCACTTGGTATGATTGCCAAACCCTTTTGTGTCTGACCTGAACAAATGGACGCTTTCTCCTCGACAATGTTATCTAAAGACTTTAGACCTTCAATATGCCCAATTGATACATCAGTTATTATCACGTGATCAGGCTGCACTATGTGGGATAATTCAGCAATCTCACCCAGGCTGTTTGTACCAATTTCCACTAAAACGTATTTAGTGTGTTTTGGTATAGTAGCTAAAGTTAACGAACAACCTAGAATATTATTATAACTTTTCTTTGAAAAATATGTCTTTCCAAACCCCCTAAAAACCAAGCCTCCCATATCTTTTGTGGAGGTTTTACCAGATGTTCCAGTAATTCCGATAAAAATGGCATTAGATTGGTTTCTAGCACTCTTTGCCATTCTGACTAATGCCTTTAGAACATCATCAACGACTAGTAACTTATCACTATGATTCAACCCTTTTGGTATTCTACTGACCATGGCAGCTACTGCACCCTTATCAAAGGCTGCTTTAACAAAATCATGACCATCTCTTTTCCCTGGCAACGCTATAAATAGGTCTCCATCAATAAGTTTCCTGGTATCAAACGATATGCCTGTAGCTTCCCAGAATGTTTCACATTGACCTAAGGTAGCAGCCTCTGCTGTAAATTTGTTCCATAAAAACTCAGTCAATTGAAATCTACTCCGTTAATTCTATCGCTACACTAGCTTGTTCAAAATCACTAAACGGAAAATAATTATCTCTTACTATTTGTACTTGCTCGTGACCTTTACCTGCAATTATGACTATGTCATCCAGTCGGGCCAATTGAATTGCTGTTGTTACTGCTTCTGCTCGATCTTCAATTTCAATGGCAATTGGGCAGCTCTCAATAATTTGCTTTCTTATAGATGCGGCATCTTCATAGCGAGGATTATCATCTGTCACATAGATTAGATCACAATATTTATATGCAATAGCACCCATGGGCTTTCTTTTATCTTTATCTCTATCTCCACCTGCACCAAATACCAGAACCAACTCACCCTTTGTTAACTCTCTAAGGGTTTCCAAAAGATGCTTCAAAGCATTAGGAGTATGTGCATAATCTATATAGACTAAAGCTCCTTTTTTTGTTTTCCCAACAAATTCTAATCTACCAGGAACCGGTTTCAAAGAATTACAAAAATTTACCATATCTTCAAAATCAAACCCAAATTTTTCGCAAGTAAGCAAGGCCATTCCAAGATTTGTTGCCTGGAATGCACCTATTAAATGTGTTTGAAATGTATAAAAAAATTCACCTCTGAAAATTTCTATAGATTGAATTTCTGGTGTACCTTGTCTAACCCTTAGCTTGACATCAGCGGTATCGCTAAAGCCAATTGTTTCAATTTTAAAGCCTTTGTCTTTTGCTTTAGCTAAAAATATTTTTCCATATTCATCGTCAATATTTACAATTATATTTGTGTCCAACCTCAACATATCAAGAACGCTTAACTTTGCATGAAAATATGTTTCCATATCTTTATGATAATCCAAGTGATCTTGAGATAAATTAGTAAAGCAGAAAACATTAAATGCTAAATTTTTTATACGTTTTTGTACTATAGAATGTGATGACACCTCTAAAAGAGCGTAGTCAGAGCCCTTGCACTTAGCCATTTGCAAAATTCTAGCAATAAAAGATTGATCTGGCGTAGTATTTTCAGTTCTTAAACTTAAAACCCCGCCAACTCCCAAAGTCCCTATAGTCACACATGAGTTGTTTTTTTTTTCAATAAGCTGTTGGCTAAAATTTACCACCGATGTTTTACCATTTGTTCCCGTAACCCCCATAACAAATTTTGGTTTATCCGGGTAAAATATTTGACAAAGATAATCGAAAGTAGAGTCGAGATTTCTAACCAATAAAAAAGGTATAGTTGGTTTTAAGTCTTTATCTAATGCACATTTAAATCCTTCAGGGTCGGTAATAACAAGACTTGCACCTCTCTCAATAGCTTGATTACTAAAAAGCACTCCGTGACTATTTTTTGTTGCACCTGCCATTGCAAGGAAAATATTTCCCTTTTCAACCCTAGTTGAATTTGTTTCAATACCCGTGATTTCAGGATCTATATTCTTCCATTGCCCATTCCGCTCAATTTCATTGATGTTAAGTTTTGACAGTTTAGTCATAATTTCACTCTTCTAGACATCACGAACCTCTATAAAACATCAATGCTTGGTGATCAGGAGTCACATTCATTAAGGGCCCAGTTCTCTCAATTAGTTTCTTAACCATGGGTACTACAGTGCAACTTGCGTATCTGCACGGCTCTTGTAGAAGATTATTCTCTGGTTCATCTAAAAAAGCTGCAATAACGAACATTGGCTCTTGGAGCGGAAATAAGCCAACAAAATTTGCAACTACCTTGTCTTTTTGATATCCCCTTATCTCTGAGGAAACTTTTTCTGCTGTGCCTGTTTTTCCACCAATTCTATAATATTTACTTCTCAAAATTCTTGCAGTTCCTCTTTTGTCGGTAACCACCGCTTCTAATAATTTTAGGATTTCATCAGAAGTCGTTTTCTTTAAAACTCTAGATCCAGATTGGCTGTTGTTATGGTTTTTTTTCAAAATAGTAGGCTCTATATCGAACCCTCCATTCCCTAAGATTGCATAGGCTTTAGCTAAATGTAGTAGTGAAACCGACATACCATATCCATAGGATACAGTTGCCAAGGTTATGTCACGCCAATTTTTTGGCAAAATAGGCCGCGTTGTATTTGCTTCTCTTAACTCCAAGCGTACTGGCTCCAAAAGCCCTAGTTTAGAGAAAATTTCTTTCAATCCTTTTTCTCCAACCATTAAAGCGAGCCTCGCAGATCCTACATTTGATGATCTCACAATTATCTCATAAATAGAACTCTCGCGGTTAAATTTATACTTATCTTCAATGTTTTTGGAGTTTATTCTAAATGCTCTTGTATCAATTAGGGAGTCTAGAGTGAATAGATCTTTTTCTAAACCCTGGGCAACTGAGAATATTTTAAAAGTTGATCCCATCTCATAGACCCCTTGAACAACTCTATTAAAATAAATACTAGAATCCTTATCTTTTCCAAGCTCTCCTCTTCCTTTATTGGCGTTGAAATCTGGTGAGGAAGCTAAAGCGACAATTTCACCATTATGTATATTCATTATAACAACGCCTCCAGCTTTGGCTCCCATTCTTTTTTGCCATTCTTTCAAAACATTTTCAACTTCCGCTTGGACTGGAAGATCTAAAGATAAATGAATAGAATTATTCATTAGTTTAGATGAGTTTTTTATCGCTAATTTATTTTCAAAAGCTCTCTCAACGCCAGAAATTCCTGAGATTTCAGCATAGTTGACATCAAACTCATTCACTTTGGTGTAGCCAATTACATGCGACGCTAAAGTTCCATGGGGATAGAAACGATACTCTCTTTTACCAAAATAAATTCCTGGTTGACCAAGATCAAAAAGCGCTTTTTCTTGCCTCGGTGAAACTATACTTTTCAACCAAAAAAACTTTCGACCATCATTTAATTTATTCAATAATACAGCTTCATTCAAATCAGGAAATATACCTTTTAATCGTTGAGCAATAAGTGACTTTTTCTGAATTTCATCTGGCCGGATGTAGGCAGAAGCTCCCTCAAGGTTGGTTGCTAAAATATTTCCATTCCTATCTGAAATATTTAATCTGGAATGTATTACCTCCCTCTCAGTATAACTGATATTTTTTTTATTTTCCTTCGACGCCAGAAATGCTATCTTCCCACTGATCAAAGAAAATCCTATCAATACCATCAAACTAAATAGGATTAACCTTGATCGAGTTCTGGGATGCTCTGTAAAAAGTTTTACTTTATTACTACTATTCATGCGTAATTCCAGTAAGCCGTTTATCTACTAATGCTTTTGATTCACTTTCACTGAATTGACCCCAATATACGTCGGAAAACGAAATGAAATCATCTGGGTTGATTGGAGTTAATCTTAACTCAGAGAAATAATACTCAGCCAGTTTTCTTAAACGATCGGGACGATTTAAATGAGCCCATTCTGCATTCAAGATTTTGAACTGTTTATTTGCCGAGAGGATAGATTTTTCAAGCTCTTTTACTCTTTGATCCGCAGCTCGACTGTCATAGTTTATTTTATACGCCCACAAACCCAGGGCAAAAGTACTCCCTATAAGAATTCCAATTAGAAGAAACCTCAACATTTCATATACCCAACTCGATCTGTGGAAATTCCATTGTTGCAGATAATCCTGATGAGCTATCTGAAACTTTTTTATAAACTCTAAGTTTTGCAGATCTTGCTCTTTTATTTCTATTGAGTTCTTCAACTGTAGCGACCACTGGCTTTTTATTTACAGCTACAAGGGATGGATAAATTTTTGAAGTTGGTGGACTATACCTGTTTGTTGAGGAAGCCTTTCCTGACATTATTTTGCCAAAATCTTTTACGATCTTATCCTCAAGGCTGTGAAAAGTCACTACAGCTATAATTCCTCCCTTTCTTAATATTTTTTCAGCGAACACCAAAGTTTTTGATAAATCCTTCAATTCATTATTCACAGCAATTCTAATTGCTTGGAAAGTTCTTGTGGCAGGATCCTTTTTTAAGTTTCTCGGGACTATAGCTCTTATAATCTCTGCTAATTCCAGTGTAGTAGTTATTTTCCTTTTATTTCTTTCTTTAACAATTTTATTTGCAATTTTTCTTGCTTTTCTTTCTTGTCCATAAAAGAAAATCAAATCAGCTAAAGTAGCCTCTGAACAAAGATTTATTATGTCGGAGGCAGTTGGGCCAGGTTGATTACCCATTCTCATATCAAGAGGGCCACTATCCTTGAATGAAAATCCCCTAAGAGGATTATCTAAATGCATTGATGAAACACCAAGATCTAAAACAACCCCGCAGATATCATCTCTACATGTAATATCGCTATTTTTTTGCATATCTGCAAAGTTTTGATTGTAAAACTTTATCATATCTCCATATTCATTTTGTATGTTTTTGAGGAACACTTTTGTCGAAGTATCCTTATCTATTGCTAAAACTTTATAAGCACCATTTTGTAGCAAAGCTCTAGCATAACCCCCAGCTCCAAATGTGCCATCGATCCAACAACCAGTAATTGGCGCGACTAAACTTATAAAATCATTAAGTAAAACCGGTTCATGTTCTTGCAATATCTTCCCAATCTCCCCAAGCTATTAATCTTGCAGTTGATCTAGTTTCAAAAAAGGGTTTTCATCTTCTGATAAGTTCTTAAAAGATG
>CACBBC010000021.1 GCA_902537415.1 uncultured Alphaproteobacteria bacterium
GATAGTTATTTCATAACTATTCAACCTGATATATTGAGATTATTGCTTAAGATACAGACTAAAGGATCGGAAATATAGACGGTCAAAGGAGATATAGTATGACTAAAGGTATCGTAAAATGGTTCAACCAAAAAAAGGGCTACGGTTTCATAGCACCAGAGGGTGAAGATAAGGACGTTTTTGTCCATATCACTGCTGTGCAGGCCGCAGGTCTAAAAAGACTTGATGAGGACCAAGAGGTTTCCTTTGAAATAGAGACTTCCGAAGATGGCCGTAAATCCGCCATCAATATAAAAGTCGATTAAGCTTTTTAGTCTATAAAAAAACGCTTTTATGAGTCGACGAAGAGGATCACGTTCCCGTGGAGCTCAAGAGAGCATTGTTTCTGATAACTCTAAAAATTTAAGCGTGTTTGGCAGCAGTCTCAACACGCTATCAGAAAAAGACAAAGCCGAGATCAATGCAGGGGTGCGGCACATTTTGTCTGAAATAGGCTTTGAACAACTTCCGAAATTTTTAAAATGTTTTATTGATAATAAAACGATTATTAAAAAAGATAATCGGTTCTGTTTTGGATTGGAGCTGATTGATCAGTGCCTGCAATCGTTCAACAACAAAGTTTTATTGTACCAACAAAATCGAGAGAACTACTTAGATCTGTCAAAAGGAAATGTTTATTTTGGCACAGGGGGCGCTGCTCCACTTATTTTGGACTATGAAAGAAAAGTTTATCGGCCCTCTTTGGTAAAAGATCTCTTAAATGCTGCCCGAGTTGTTGATAGACTGGATAATCTGAGTTTTTTCTCTAGGCCGTTAGTGCTGACTGATATCGCAGACCCACACCTTATGGATATCTATACCGCCGTTATATCTTTATCTGCTACCAAAAAACATGTCATGACAAGCGTCGCCAACCATAAGACTGTAAAGTCCTTGGCAGAAGTCTGCTATCTTATAGCTGGTGGAGAAGACACTTTTAGGCGATCACCATTTTTATCTTTAAATATAAATTTCATAATTCCTCCGCTTAGGTTAGATGCTGAAGCGTGCGAAGTTATGAGAGAAAGTGTCAAATACGGAATTCCTGTTATGGCAAACGTGTTTGGACAGAGAGGCGCCTCTAGCCCTGTCAGCATTGTTGGATCAGTCTGTCAAACGGTTGCCGAGGCATTATCAGGGTTGTTAATATGTTGGCTTTTAGATCCAGACTCAAAAGTTATTTGTGGTCCTAGAGCTATGGTAACCGATCTAAGGACAGGCGGAATGGCTGGAGGAAGCGGAGAGCAAGCACAAACGACCTCTCTGCTTAGTCAAATGATGAATTACTACAAGATCCCAAACTCATCGATCGCTGGTGCATCAGACAGCAATATTCCCGATTACCAAGCAGGTTATGAGAAAGCTCTCTCGATAGCAACATCAGCACAGTCAGGCGCAAATTTAATTACTCAATCAAGCGGTATGCTTAGCGGTCTAATGGGAGTATCTCTTGAGTCTTTTGTACTTGATAATGAACTATGTGGATCAATTTTGAGTTCAATGCGTAGCATAGACGTACCAGTGCTAACCAATGATTTAGAGTCTATAAGGCAAGTAATTAGAAGGGATAAGCACTTTTTAGGAGAATCCGATACCTTGAAAAGAATGAGTACTGATTTTGATTATCCAAAATCGGCAAAAAGGTTATCGCCAGAGTTATGGATGAAAGAAAAAGATAATACAATGCTAAACGAGGCCAGAAAAAATCTTGAAGCAATGCTTTCTAGCAATTTTCAGAGCCACCTGAGCCCAGAGATACTAAAAAAAATAGAAACTGATTTTGAAATCAGTTTAGACGTAATTTATGGACAAAAATAATGGCGATGACGGAAGGATTCGAACCCTCGACCCCCAGAGCCGAAATCTGGTGCTCTATCCAGCTGAGCTACGTCACCGCTAGAAATAAGTCTATCATAAAATCAGATCGAAGTCCTATAGGGTTTATCATCATTCAATAAAGAATAATCAAAACTTAGTTTGCTGTTTTTTTTGACCTAATTATTTGTGCTGCTGAGAATTTAAACTCAGGAATTTTTCCATATGGGTCAAGTTGTGGGTTAGTTAAGAAGTTTGCAGGAGCTTCAACATAACAAAATGGCATAAATAGCATCCCTTCACTGACATCCCTATCGAGCTTGAGTTGAAGCTCTATTTCTCCCCTTCTCGTTTTTACACAAACCCAGTCACCTTTGTTGAAACCATGAACTTTTGCATCTCTTGGATGCATACTTACGACTGGAATAGGCTCTTGTGCTTCTAGCATAGACGCTCTTCTTGTCATTGCACCTGTATGCCAATGCTCTAGTACCCTACCCGTGGTTAAGACAAATGGATATTTGTCGTCTGGCAATTCGTCTGGAGGAAGAAGGTCAGTTGGCACAATTTTGGCTTTTCCTGTCTCAGTTGGAAACCCAGAGAAAAATATAACCTCCTCTCCTGGTAAGTCAGGACCAAAGCTTGGATAGCAGACCGATCCTTCTTTCTCCAAACGATCCCAGCTTATATTATCTAAACTTCTCATATGACCTGCCATTTCTTTGTAAACATCTGAAACACTATCATATTCCCATTTCAGCCCACATCTTTTGGCTAAATCAACTATCAACTCCCAATCTTGTCTCGCATCACCCGGCATCTCTAACACAGGTCGACCTAATTGAATCTGCCTATTAGAGTTCGTGTATGTACCAAGCTTTTCTGCTTGAGCTGAGGCTGGAAAAATTATGTCAGCAAACCAAGCTGTTTCAGTAAAAAATATGTCCTGAACTACGAGGTTATCTAGTTTTGAAAGAGCGTGTCTAGCGTGCCGCTGATCTGGATCACTCATAGCGGGGTTTTCTCCCATAATATACATTCCGGATATATCGCCATCATTTATTGCATTCATTATTTCAACTACGGTAAGTCCTTTCACAGGATCCAAAGACCTTCCCCATGCATCCTCATAATGTTTACGCATATCTGAATTCTCAACTGACTTGTAGTCGGGATATGTTATGGGGATAAGACCAGCGTCAGAAGCACCTTGAACATTATTTTGTCCTCTCAACGGATGAAGCCCAGTTCCTTTTCTACCAATTTGACCTGTGATTAACGATAACGCTATGAGACATCGGGCATTATCAGTTCCATGAACGTGCTGACTGATACCCATACCCCAAAAAATTATACTGTTGTTTGAGGTAGCATATGTTCGTGCAATTTCCTTGATATACTCTGCTTTAACTCCACTGACTTCTTCCATTGCCTCTGGGGTAAAATCCTTAACGTTCTGGGCCAAAGATTGAAAACCCTCCACATTAGCTTGGATATATTGCGTGTCATACAAGTTTTCTTCAATTATTACATTAATCATTGCATTAAGCATTGCGACGTCGCGACCAGCATTGAATACAACAGGATGGCTCGCTAAACGCATTAAACCCTGTTTCCTTGGATCCATAACAATTAATTTTTTCCCATTTTTGGCCGCCTGCTTAAAGTAAGTTGCGGCGACTGGATGATTCTGTTCCGGCCTTGCTCCTATTATCATAATACAGTCACTGTCATCTGCCGCCGTGAAAGGCGCTGATACTGCCCCTGACCCAATTCCTTCCATAAGAGCAGCAACACTTGAGGCATGGCACAGTCTTGTACAATGATCGACATTATTAGTGCCAAAGCCTTGTCTTATAAATTTTTGGAATAAATAAGCCTCTTCGTTTGTTCCTTTAGCAGACCCAAACCCGCTAAGCGCTTGGCCTCCTTTTTGCTCAAGTATCTTTAAAAATTTTGAAGCAGCTAAATCTAGTGCTTCGTCCCATGTTGCTTCTCTAAAAATTTCATTTATATCTGAAAAATCGTATGCGCAGTCTGGTTTCTTTTCGACACCTGCCCTTCTTATTAAAGGTTTAGTAAGTCGCTCAGGATGCATAACATAGTCCATTCCGAACCTTCCTTTGACACACAGCTTGCCCCTATTCGCCGGACCTTGAATGCCATCAACTTTTATTATCCGATTTTCTTTTACACTTACCTCAGTACGACATCCAACACCACAAAATGGACAAACGCTTTCAATCTTTTTTTCCGGATAGGCTATTCTTTTAGTTGATTCTGCATTCATCAAAGACTTTTCCATAAGGGCACCCGTGGGGCAAGCCTGAACGCATTCTCCACATGCGACACAAGAGGAAGCTCCCATAGGGTCTTCTATGTCGAAAACAGGAACTGTATCAATACCTCTTTTAGCCATACCTATTACATCATTAACCTGAACTTCCTTACAAGCTCTTTCACAAAGACCACAAGCTATGCACGCGTCAAGATTAACTGAAATCGATGGGTGTGACGCGTCGCGGAATATACTATCTACAGGAATTTCATTTTTTGCTCCAGGTTTGCTGCTTGGAAAAGATGGGCTTTCAAAATCTGCATTTTTCGCTTGAGTCCAGAAATGGGCTTCTGGGTCTGGACTCTGCTCTTTAATCGGCATATCTGAAGCAAGGAGGTCAAAAACGATTTTCCTATTACTATTGACCCTTTCTCCCTGTGATATAACCGACATTCCTTCTGAAGGCATTCTTACACAAGAAGCCGCTAACACTCTTTCCCCTTCTATCTCAACCATGCATGCTCTGCAATTTCCATCCGCTCTATACCCAGGAGCATCTTTCCAACATAGATGTGGAATAGTGACTCCATGTCTCTTAGCAACTTGCCATATGGTTTCTCCTTTAGTTGCTTCCACACGTTTGCCATCTAAAGTAAAAAATATTTTTTCATTAATCGTTGGATTATCGAGGCTCATAATCAAAACTCCTCTGGAAAATATTTAATTAGATGAGATACACAATTGCTAGCCGCTTGGCCTAACCCACAAATTGAACTATCACTCATAACCTTGATAAGTGCGTTATAAAGATCTAATTCTTTATTGTTATCTTCTAGAAGACTAATCATTTTGTCTGTACCAGACCTACATGGGGTGCATTGCCCACAGCTTTCATGCTTAAAAAAACGCATAGTGTTCAAAGCTGCCTCTTTGATATTATCGTGATCAGATAAAATCACTATCGCATGGGAGCCAATAAAGCCCCCGTACTCTTCAAAAATTCCGAAATCAAGTGGTAATGATGCCAGATTGGCCGGAAGTATTCCCCCAGATGCTCCCCCAGGGAAAAAAGCCTTTAATGTGTGTCCATCCTGCATCCCTCCACAATAGTCGACTATTAGCTGTTGAAGAGGTATACCCGCTGGAGCAATTTTTACTCCAGGATTTTTTACTCGACCTGATACTGAAAAAGATCTCACGCCACTATGAGCCTCGTTCCACCCTTTTCGTTTAAACCAGTCAACCCCATTTTCAATTATTTCAGGGAGCCAGTTCAAAGTCTCTATATTGTGATTTAGCGTAGGTCTTCCAAATAACCCCACCTCAGCAATATATGGTGGTCTATGTCGTGGCAAGCCCCTTTTACCTTCTATGCTTTCTATCATTGCACTTTCTTCGCCACAAATATATGCGCCCGCGCCTCGTCTCAGTTCGATAGAAATATCTGCAATATTTTCTTTTTCAATTGCATTTATTTCTCTTTTTAATATTTCTAATACCTCAGGATATTCATCACGCATATAAATGTAAATTTTTTCACATTCAACGATATGAGCTGCAATCAGGGCCCCCTCCAACATCTGATGAGGTCTTCTTTCTAACCAAAACCTATCTTTGAATGTGCCCGGCTCTCCTTCGTCACCGTTCACGGTCATCAAACGCGGTCCCTCGAAAGACCTAACAATTTCCCATTTTTTACCAGCGGGGAACCCTGCACCGCCTAAACCTCTTAGTTTAGAATCTGAAATCAATTTAATTAGGTTTTCTGATTTTAGTTCCCCTTTTTTGATTTTATTGAGTGTTAGGTATCCACCCCTACTAACATACTCATTAAGATTCTCGTATTGAGGTAACTTAAGGACATAAGACATTCCACCGCGATGTATTTCTTTAACTTTTTTTATGTTCATATTATCGATAGGTTTATTGTTAAACCGTGCCGCTGGTGCAGAGGCACATCGACCGATACAGGGGACTTTTTCAATCTCAATTTTTTCAGCTGATAATTCATCTTTCACTAAGTCAAAAAGTGCATGTGCACCAGCCATTTCACATGATAACCCATCACAAATTCTTAATTTTGATTTATTGGGTTTCTTTCCATCCTCTTTTACGATTTTAAAATGATGATAAAAACTCCCTACCTCAAAAACCTCAGCTTGAGATAATTTGAAGATATCTGCCAATGCCGCCATGTCTCCAGCACTAATGTATCCGTAAGAATCTTGAACTTTGTGCAGTGCCTCTATGAGAAGATCTCTTCTTATTTCCAGGTCAGCTAAGATGGATTTAATCCTGTCCAGAGCTAGATCATCTACTTGCCTACCCTTGGGAGAAAAAAAGTCTCGTTTCCCTTTTTTGATCTTTTGAATTTTGTTCATAAATCCCTTTAAAACCTAATTCCAATGATAAGAAAGTGGAGTCATAATCAGATATAATGAAATTAAGTCTTTCCCCCTTTAAAGCTTTTAATTAATCTTATTGCCGTTAGGTAAGAATAACAATAGATATCATTTAAAGTTCGGAAATTTTCAAATGAATAAACAAGATCTGACCATTTTTAAATCCTTTGAAGATATTTGCAGAAAAACACCTTCTGCACCCTTTTTAATATCGCCTTCTAGAAATCAAAAAGGTTTGACAACTTTCACCTATCAAGAAACGTTTGAGAAAGCTAATAAAATATCGACTATTTTTTTAGATAATGGCTATGGCAACAATTTGCGAGTTGCTACTTTACTAGGGTCTACTCCAGCACATTATATTGTCAAACTAGCACTTAATAAAATCGGAGTTTCAGTAGTGCCCATAAATCCTGATTATTCTCCTGACGAGACAGCGTATTTGCTGGCAGATAGTGGTTCCGTCTTAGCAATTTGTGCAGAGCATTACAAAAAACAGCTCAAAACAGCGATAGCCTACAAAGATCTTTCCGTTCCAATAGTCGCATATGACGAAATTGAAACTATTCAAACACTTAAGCCCTTATCTGATCGTGGAGCACAGGTCCACGGAAACACCGAAGCTAGTTTACTCTATACTTCAGGAACAACAGGAAGACCTAAGGGATGCATATTATCTCATAAATATGAGCTAATGTGTGGCGAAGTCTATGCAAATATTGGAACGCCAATAAGTTTGTCTTTTGGAAAAGATAAGATTTTAAACCCCTTGCCTAGCTACCACATAAATGCTGGTATAGTTACTTTTTTTGCAGCCATGCTTACAGGGAATAGTCTCATTCAACCAGAGCGTTTCAGTATTTCAAGCTGGTGGGAAGATATTAATGAGACAGAAGCAACAATTTTTCATTATTTGGGTGTTATTATTGCTGTTTTATTGTCTGATCAGTCTGCAACAAAAGCATCTCTTAGTAAATTGAGGGTAGGCTTCGGCGCGGGAGTTGAACCAGCTTTGCACCAAGAATTTGAGACCCGATTTGGCATTCCACTGATCGAGTGCTGGGGTATGACGGAAATGTGTCGAGTGCTCTATAATAACGAGGAACCGAGGCAGATACACACCAGAGCAATGGGAAGACCGCGAGAAGATCTTCAGGTTAAAGTAGTAGATGAAAATGATCAGGAAGTGGAGATAGGAATGCCAGGTGAAATGGTTGTCAGGCATTCAGAGAAAACACCTAGAGCGGGAGCTTTTAGTGGGTATCTAAATAAAGAAAAAGAAACAGAAGAAGCATGGAAAAATGGGTGGTTTCATACTGGTGATACGGTGACTATGGATGAAACGGGAATGTTGTACTTTGTTGATCGAGCAAAAAATATTATTAGACGTGCTGGTGAAAATATTGCTGCAGCAGAAGTCGAGAACTGCCTCTTTGAAATAGAAATTGTATCCAAGATTGCGTGCATAGCAGTGAAAGATGATATTAGAGAGGAAGAAGTTATGGCCTGCGTGGTTCTTGAAGATGGCATGAAGGAATCTAAAGAGGTAGCAGAAATTCTTTTCAATCATGCCTTAGAAAAAATGGCTTACTTCAAGGCCCCTGGCTATATCTTGTTCATGGATGATCTTCCCGTAACTGGAACCCAAAAAGTTGTTAAACATAAGATATTTGAACCAGAAATTGATCCTAGAAATTTAACCGGAGTATTTAACTTTACTCATTTAAAAAAGAGAAAACCTAATGATTAAAAAAAAAAATTATTACATTTTTGAATGGCTAGGGGTAATTACAGCAATCTTCTATTCAGTATTCGTAGCATTGAACCTCGGTTTGGAGGTTATAGGATTTTTCTTACTATTAGTTTCTGCTATTTCAATTGGAGTATGGGCGTACTTAAATCGTCATAGTGGAATTCTTTTATTACAATTCTTTTACTCCTGTGCTGCGATAATTGGATTATTTAGGTGGTGGAGTTAGTCTTTATAGTCTTTTAATATTTCATTATATCTTTCGAATGAAATATTTGAGCCACATGCAATTATTCCAACTTTTTTACCCTCACATTTCTTTTTATATCGCTCTAACAGTCCAGCTAAAGAGGTAGCACAGGCAGGTTCAACAATAAATCCAAGCCTATCTCTCATGGTAATCATTGCTCTGCGTATTTCATTATCAGTAACTTTTTCAACTTGATGTACTCTCTTTTTTGCGATGTTGAAAGAAAAGTCCATGGCCATTGGCGCGCCTAAGCTGTCGGCTATTGTTTCCACTTTATTAATTCTCACCGCACTATCACTTTCTAAGCTTTGTGCGAAACTATCCGCTCCTATAGGCTCCACGCCTAATAATTCAACAGGCGAATCAATTTGTTCAAGATAGTGCGCCATACCACCTATCAGACCGCCTCCACCGATCGGAATAATTAATATATCAATATCGCCCATCTGCTCTATAATCTCAGCACAGCAAGTAGCTGAACCAATTATCATGTTTTCTTGATTAAATGGGTGGAGCACAAAACGATTTTCATCCTTTTCGATTTCATCCAATTTCGCAAAGGCATCATCAACATTTTCAGCAAGAATTACTTGAGCGCCAAGACTGCGGCATTTATTAATTCTAAATGGGTCTGCAGTCTTTGGCATAATAATTTTTGCGGAAATATTATATTGACTTGCACCCCAAGCGGTAGCGATGCCATGATTTCCTCCCGTGACGGTTACAATACCTTGTGCTTTTTTTTCTTCCTCTAGAGTTTCTAGTCCGATAGCCACACCTCTCGCCTTAAACGAACCCGTTTGTTGAAATAATTCAAGCTTTATCAACACATCAGCATTCTCAGGCAGAATTTTCTGAATATCATCCTCATTCAATTTAAGGATTGGTGTATTTACAATTTTTCCTTGCAATGCCTCACGGGCTCGATTGATGTTATTAAACATACTCTGCATTATATACACTTTCTAAATTTAAAATTTAATACCCACAATCCGTTGTTAACACATAGTGGTTTTTTGCCACCTCTTTATATTCCGAAGGCACTGGATCATGCGTCAAATCATGAATAGGTGATGGAAGTGGTTTAAAGTTTAGATCTCTTTCCGACTTCCTTTTGTCTGGATCCGCAATAGGTACTGCTTTTAACAAATCCTGTGTATAAGGATGTTGCGGATTACGAAAAATAGCTTGCCTGGGACCGATCTCTACCAAGCGTCCTAAATACATAACACCAACATCATGGCTCACCCGCTCAACAACGGCCATATCATGACTGATGAATAAAAAGGAAAGCCCCAAATCAACCTGGAGTTCCATCATTAAGTTTAACACTTGCGCTTGTACCGATACATCTAACGCACTCACCGCCTCATCCGCTATAATCAATTTAGGATTAAGCGCGAGTGCACGTGCAATTGCTATCCGCTGACGCTGACCACCGGAAAGTTGATGTGGATAGCGTTGCATAAAACTTCGTGGTAACTTTACACGATCGAAGAGATCCCCAATCTTCTCCTGCAATACTTCACGCTTCACCATTCCGTAGTTACGCAATGGTTCCGCCACTTGATCAAAAAGTGGTCGTTGCGGGTTTAATGATGAGAAAGGATCTTGAAAGACCATCTGGATATTACTACGGGCTTCCCGCATATCCTTTTGATTAAGTGATAGTATATTCTGACCATCTAAATTCACATCCCCTGAGGTAGGCTCTACCAATCGAATGAGTGAACGTCCCACCGTTGACTTACCACACCCTGACTCCCCAACAAGCGAAAGTGTCTTTCCTTTCATGATAGTAAAAGATACATCCTCAACGGCATGCACGCGTGCCACCGTTCTCCTCAATACACCCCCTTTAACCGGGTAGCGGGTCACTAAATTATTCACTTTAAGTAGGGGCTCATTCGTTCCAACGATGGGCTTTAAGGCCTTTGTCTTTTTCTCTCCTACTAACCGCATGGGTTCAGGGTATTTCTTGCTTGCCATCTCTCCAAGTTTTGGAACGGCAGCTAAAAGGGACTTCGTGTACTCATGCTGAGGATTATTGAAAATCTCATGCACTGTTCCCTCTTCGACTTTTTTACCCGGATGCATAACCACAACGCGATCGGCCATTTGTGCTACCACCGCCATATCATGCGTTATGAACATCACCGCGGTACCAGTTTCGTGTTTGAGCATATTAATTAAAGCAAGTATTTCTGCTTGAATGGTCACATCTAATGCCGTTGTTGGCTCATCCGCGATCAAGATTTTTGGCTGACACGCTAGCGCAATCGCAATCATAACTCTTTGTCGTTGTCCACCAGAAAGCTGGAAAGGATAATCGAAAGCTCTTTTATCTGGATTAGGAATTTTCACAGCATCTAGTAATTCTACCGCATTCACCCATGCTTTTGCTTTATTTAGATTTTTATGCCGCCTGATAACTTCAGACACCTGTTCTCCAACTGTAAAAAGAGGATTTAGAGAAGTCATTGGTTCTTGAAATATCATTGAAATTTCGTTACCTCTTATACCCTCAAGCTCTGTCTCCGATAATTGCGCTAGATTAATATTATCGAATAAAATATCTCCTGATGAAACCTTTAATATTCCCTCAGGTAACAAGCTCATCAACGACAATGCTGTTACAGATTTTCCACAACCTGACTCTCCAACAACACACAAAGTCTCACTTTTTTTTATTGTAAAAGAGAGATCATTTACCACTTTTAGAGTGCCGGCTCTTGTTCTTGCCTCTATATTCAGATTTTTTATTGAAACTAGGTCTTCCATTACCTTGACCTAAGCTTTGGGTTCAACGCATCATTAAGACCATCACCTACTAGAGATATAGCTAGCACTGTTATAAAAATTGCTATTCCTGGAAATGTAACAGTATATGTCGCGTCAAGAATATAGACTCTGTTAGATCCAATCACCTGACCCCAACTGATGACATTTGGGTCTGACAATCCTAGAAAAGCTAAGCCTGCCTCAAATGTAATTGCCGCTCCTACCAGCAATGCTGATTGTACAATTATTGGTGCAGCCGCGTTGGGTAAAATAACTCGAAAAATTAGAGCCATATTATTGCTTCCCGAGGAGCGTGAGGCTAAGACAAAGTCTAGCTCCTTTATTCTTAAAAATTCTGATCTTGTAATTCTAGCAACACTAGCCCAGCTTACTGCTCCTATCGCTAGAGTTATAGAAAGTACAGATGAGCCAAATAGTGCCACGATTACCATAGCAAATAATAAGGTTGGTAAAACTTGAAAAAACTCAGTTATTCTCATTAATGTTTCTTCGACCCAACCGCCATAAAACCCAGCGAATGAGCCTATACCAACCCCTATAAAACAAGAAACCAAAGCCGCTGAAAAACCTATTGCTATTGAAACGCGAGCCCCGTTGATAATTTGGGACAAGATATCACGCCCTAAATAATCGGTTCCTAACAGAAACCCATCGGCTCCTGGAGGCGAAAATGGCATCCATACCATATCAAAGGGATCAGTAGGATAAAATAGTGGTCCTATAAAGCCCATCACTGCGATACCAATAAGAATAACAAGTCCTGTAACTGCTGAGTAACTCTTGAAGAATGTCTGAAAAATTTCTTTAACAGGCTTGATTGTAGGTTCTTCAATTTCTTCATTTTCTAACATGCAGAAACCTCAAATTTTTATTCTTGGGTCTAAAGCTTTTAACGTTAAATCTGTTAAAAGATTTCCTACCGTTACCATTAGCGTTGAGAAAATCAGAATACCTAATAAAACCGGCGTATCCCTAGATATTATTGAATTAAATGCTAATGTCCCTAAACCTGGCCAACTGTAAACCGTTTCTACTAGAATGGCTCCTGAGACAACGGCAGAGAAACTCAGTCCAGCAAAAGTTATAACCGGGGATAAAGAATTCTTTAGTGCATGCTTTAGTAATACATCCTTCTTGGATAGTCCTTTTGCTTTAGCAGTTCGAACAAAGTCTGCGCCCAGTACTTCTAACATACTCGCTCTGCAAAGACGCGAATAATAGGCAAAAAATATTGAGGCCAGTGTTATCATAGGTAAAAATAAGTGTCTAAGTACATCAAAGAAATGAACGAAGAAATTATCGGTTTCAATTGTTATATCTCTCATTCCGGAGACTGGAAAGATAGGAATGTGGAGTGAAAACGCAATCAATAAAAGAATTCCAGTCCAAAATACAGGAGCTGCGTATCCAAATAGAGAAAACATATTTACGAAAAGACTTGATAGTCCATTAGGGTTTTGAGCAGCATATACTCCCAGAAGTATGCCTACGAATAAAGACAATATCTGCGCTGAAAAGACCAATAATAAGGTGGCAGGAAATCTCTCCATTATCAAGTCAAATACTGGTAAATTGTAAAAGTGAGAATGTCCAAAATCCAATAAAGCAACCCTAATAACATAGTTAAACAATTGAATAAAAAATGGTTGGTCAAGCCCATACTGCTGTCTAAGTTCAGCCATATCTTGCTCATCAGCACCCCCCATTGTTTGAGCAATTGTGTCCGCAATATCACCAGGAGCCAGATGCAGCATGAGAAAGTTTAAGACGACTACAACAAGCAAAACAAAGAGCATGGAAACTAGGCGCCTAATCAGTGAAACAAAAAATGGCATGTATATATGACTGAAATAGTTTATTAGGAAATGAGAAGGGGCAACTTGTGCCCCTTCTCATCGTTATAGTTTAATCTTTGATATATGTCATATCCATTGGAGAGCTGGTTGCCCAAATTCCCATAGGAGGATTACCAACCTTCTTGCTGTAAATGGTATGATAGGGAAGAGTATTTGTCCAATATACAGGCAAGTCGTTTGCCAGCATTTTTTGAAGCTCTGAGTATAGGGCTTTTCGCTTATCCATATCGTTTTCTACTCCAGCCTTCTCCATTATAGCATCGACTTTTGGATTACTATATTGTTGAGTGTTAGACCAAATAACTCCCTTTTTTATATTAGAGGTCTGATAGGTTCTGTGAACACCTATAACAGGATCTCCCCAATTAAAAACGGTATCCCAGGTTAAATCAAAATTATGGTTGCTAACAGTCTTTGCCCATGTTGGAAAGTCGGCAGATGCTCTTACAGTTACGTCTATACCAATTTTCTTGAGTGCCGCCTTTGTGTACTCAGCGTTTGGTTTTAGCCCTGGCCAACCAAAGTCAACTGTCAATCCAAAACGCATACCGTCACTACCCTTTTTGTAACCGGCATCATCAAGTATCTTGTTTGCTTTATCAATATCAAGATTGTATGGCTCGACATTTGGCTCATAAAAAGGACTTCCAGGATGAATACCAGTTCGTGCCTCATCAGCAACACCAAGCATAATAGCTTTCAGAATAAAATTTCTGTCTATTGCATAAGCGATAGCACGTCTAACATTCACGTCAGCCGTTTTTCCAGTTTTTGTGTTGAAAGCTAACCAGTCGATTGGTCCAATCGCCGCATATCCATCAGGCGTTACTGTAAGATTATCGTTCTTTTTCAATCGAACAATGTTTCTGGCCACATTTTCGAAGGCATAAAAATCAATTTCGCCATTTTCAAGCCCTATAGTTCTGGTTGCTGGATCTTTTATAATTTTAAGAACCATCTTATCTAGGTATGGTCTCCCATCTATAAAAAAGTCATCAAATCTTTCCAAGATGATATGCTCACCTGATTTGAATTCAACAAGCTTGAAGGGACCCGATCCAACAACATTTTCAGAGTTTTGTGGATGTGTTTTTGGATCTTGACCATCTCCATAAACGTGCTCGGGTATTATAGCCATCAATTGTGATGACATGGCTAACATTAAAGCAGGGTGTGGAGATGATAATTTTAAAATGGCTGTATGCTCGTCAGGTGTTTCGACCGACACAACAGGAGCAAACATAGTTTTAAAAGGATGATTTTTTTTAATTGTTTCCAAGGAGAACTTTACATCACTAGATTTAATTGGAACTCCATCATGAAACACAGCATCTTTCACAAGATTAAGTCTAACTGTTTTTCCACCATCACTTATTTCCCATGACTCAGCAAGATAAGGCTGTGGTTCCCAATTATTGTCATATCGAATTGGTGTTGCAAAGAGTTGTGCTCCTGGAAACCCAGTCACAATTCCTGATTGAACAGCTGGATTTAAATGTCGTGGGCTATTCCCAACAGCAGCTATCAGAGTACCGCCCTTTTTCGGCTCTGCAAAACTTACGCCTAGTGACGTAAAAATTAGAGTAGCAGTGAGAAGTAACGTTTTTAAAAAATGTTTATTCATTTCTCGACCTTTCTAGTTAATTGAATTTTTGCCCGATTTTCACTTAACGCCCCCATATTATTAGATTGACTTAAGGTAAACTAATATGCAATAGAAACATTTGATTGATAATCATTCAAAAGTTACATTTAATATTGATGATATCAAGCTTTCGTATAAACAGAAGTTTTTTTTGAAAGGTTTACTCTTGTTAAAAATTTTTAAGGCAAAAAAAATAGTTACAATGAACCCCAGGAATCCAGAGGCACAATACATGAGTGTTCTGGACGGTAAAATTGTTCAAGTGGGAGACCTCAATACAATTAAACCTGAGGGCAAGTACGAACTGGACAGAAGTTTTGAGAATTACGTTTTAATGCCGGGTCTTGTTGAAGGACATAGTCATTTGTTTGAAGGTGCATTGTGGAGTAAATTATATTGTGGGTATTTTGATAGACAAAAGCCCGATGGAACAATGAGCATTGGCATTAAAAATGTAAAAGAGCTTGTTCAGAAACTTAAACACGAGAATGAAACCTTGTTGGACCCGAACGCACCATTGGCGGGATGGGGATTGGACCCAATTTATTTTGAAGACAAAGCATTAGACAGAAAAATACTGGATGTAGTTTCAGATCAGAGACCGATAGGAATACTACATGCGTCTGGACATAAACTTAACATAAACTCAGTAGGCTTAAAGCTTGCAGGATTTTTGAGAACAGGCATAAATCATGAGGGCCTTCCTCTCGGTGACGATGGTCTTCCATCTGGGGAGATAAGAGGGGCTGAAACCATTGCTTTGGTAACAAGGCATGTAGGCTTAGGCAAGGATTGGCTTTCAGGAGATGCAGAAGGTTTAAGAAACTTTGGAAAAATATGTGCCAGAGCCGGGGTCACTACTGCTGCTGACCTTGCGAACCTTCAAACAGATGAGGCCGTTGAAATGATGCTAAAGGTTACATCGGAAGCAGATTTTCCAGCTCGAATCGTTTCTTTACGATATATGCAGGGGATTAGCCCAAAAGAATTAATTCCCAAAGTCTTAGAACTCAAACAAA
The DNA here is from genome assembly GCA_902537415.1 of uncultured Alphaproteobacteria bacterium. Lineage (GTDB taxonomy): Bacteria > Pseudomonadota > Alphaproteobacteria > Rhodobacterales > Rhodobacteraceae > CACIJG01. Next base: position 15,857 of record CACBBC010000021.1, read on the forward strand.
AATCTACTGAAAATTTAAGACTAGGTTCAATAAAAATTGTTGCAGATGGCTCAATTCAAGGATTCACGGCTAGGCTTAAGTGGCCTGGATATTATAATGGTGCCCCCAACGGCATGTGGTATACAGCACCGGAACATATACAAGAAGCCTATGAGCTTGCATTAGAAAATAATATTTTAGTACACACGCATACTAATGGAGACGAGGCTACCGAATTAGCCTTAGATTGCCTAGAAGGTGCTCTGGCTAAATTTCCTAAAAATGATCATAGATTTACTCTTCAACATTGTCAGCTTGCATCAACTGCTCAATTTAAAAGGATGCATAAGCTTGGTATGTGCGCAAACTTATTTTCTAACCACCATTTTTATTGGGGAGATGAACATTACTCCCTGACGGTTGGTCCAGAAAGAGCTCATCGAATGAATGCCTGTAAAACAGCACTACAAGAAAAAGTCCCCTTGGCAATACACTCTGATGCCCCAGTAACTCCCCTAGGCCCACTATTTACAGCTTGGTGTGCCATGAACAGGCTAACATTTTCTGGAAGAACTTTGGGGGATTATGAAAAAATTAATAAAATGGAAGCGTTGTATGCCATAACTTTAGGAGCTGCGTTTACTCTTAAGATAGATCATGAAGTAGGGTCTTTAGAAACAGGGAAAAAAGCAGATTGTTGCATCTTAGAGGAGGATCCTTTTAATGTTGAAGAACTTAAATTCAAAGATCAAAAAATTGTAGGGACAATCAAAGGTGGCAAGCCACATCTTAATGGAAATAGTGTGTAATTGTGGGCATTCCTCTGACATTGATCTCCGGTTACCTTGGAACAGGTAAAACGACATTAATAAATAATTTACTTAGGACGACTAAGAAAAAAATAGCTCTACTGGTGAATGACTTCGGTGATGTTAACATTGACGAGTCCTTAATCGAAGCTAGAACTGACTCCGTTCTGAGCATCGCGGGTGGATGTGTGTGTTGTAGCTATGGAAATGAGTTGATAGAAACTTTGGAGAGTATGAATTCAAATGAGATTTTACCAGACCATATTGTGCTTGAGGCAAGCGGGATTGCTTTACCTTCTAAAATCATACAAACAATATCGCTTATGGACTTCTTGTCATTTTATGGAACAGTGTTGTTAACAGACGCATCCCGACTTAGGTCACAATTAAGCGACTTGTATATCAGTGATACAATTAGTTTACAAATCGAGCAACATGATCTCTTGGTATTGAATAAAACTGATTTGCTTAAAGAAGATGAGTTATTAAATTGTATCGAAACTCTATCAAAACATTTCGAAATACGAAAGTTTCTCAAAACGGTGAATGCACATATTGAAGAAAGAGATATGCTTCTAGACTTTGCACCCAGTGAAAAAGTTAAGAGTGACAAAATTAAATTAGAAAAAAAGCAACCGCATGAATTCACTTCATCAACGATAAAGCCTTCTGGAACAATAAACGCCGATACTCTCAGCACGCTTTTGCGGGATCCAATTTATAATATCGAAAGAGCAAAAGGATTTTTTAAAGATAATAAGGGAGAATTATGTACAATCCAATATGATGGATTAACTTTGGAAATTAAAAAAGCAGAAAATGAAAAGGATCCTGTGTTTGTTGTGATCGGTAAAAAGAATTTTTATAACGAAAAAGAGTTTGTCGAGAAACTTAACACTATCCAGACAAAATAAATTGGAGATAGACATTGACGTGGGAAAAAGAAGCGAAAGAAATCAATGAAAAGAGAGATTTTGCTGATCAGATGGGTGGCAAAGAGGCTGTAGAATTACAGTATAAAAAAGGTCGACTACCTGTAAGAGAAAGGATCAACAGAATACTAGATCATAAATCTTTCAATGAAATTGGTAAAAGTGCTGGTTTCTCAGAGTATAATGATAATGGTTCACTCAAGAAATTTACTCCCGGAAACTTTATCTTAGGATTTGGTAAAATCAATAAAAGACCAGTGGTAATAGGAGGAGAAGATTTTTCTTTAAAAGGTGGATCACCAAATGCTGCCGGGTTAAGGAAAAGTATTTATACAGAAGAACTAGCGCTAAAATACAAGGTCCCTTTAATTCGATTGCATGAAGGCGCTGGGGGATCCGTTGGTGGCACCAATCAAGAAAAAAGTAATCGGCCTACAAGTGATGCCGTATACACGCCTTCACGATTTATTTCGCTTGCTAACACTTTGGGGGAAGTGCCAGTAGCAACCGCTGCTTTGGGACCAGTCGCCGGCCTGCCCGCATCTCGCCTCGTAGCCTCACACTTTTCAGTAATGACAGAGACCTCGCTGGTACTTATAGCAGGGCCAAAAGTCGTAAAAAGAGCGTTAAATATAGATGTTACAAAAGAGGCCCTTGGTGGACCTGAGGTTCACTTAAAAAGTGGAGTAATAAACAACTTTGCAAAAACAGAAGATGACGCTTTCGAACAAATAAAAACATTTCTTTCCTTCGTGCCGGATAATGCCTGGTCGTTCCCAGACTCTATATCTACTACTGACAGGGTAGATCGTTGTGATGATTTATTAGTCGATATAATACCAAAAGATAGACGTAGACCATATAATGTTAGAAAGATTATCACATCCCTACTAGATATAAATCATGATCAAAGCACCTTTTTTGAGATCGGTAAAAAATATGGTCCAAGCCTCGTAACAGGCTTAGGTAGACTGAATGGTCAATCAGTTGGCGTTATCGCTAATGACTGCATGTTCTACGCAGGGGCAATGACAACCAGTGCCTCAAAGAAATTAGAAAGATTTTCTGATTTTTGTAACAGTTTCCATATTCCGATTATCAGTTTGGTAGATGAACCAGGATTCATGATTGGTCCAGAATCAGAAAAAAGTGGTACAATTAGATTTGGCACAGCAGCCATATCCGCGATCATGCAATCAAGAGTGCCATGGGCGTCTGTCCACATGCATAAATCTTTTGGAGTAGCTGCTACTGCACACTACGGGCCTGATAGCTTCACATTACTTTGGCCTAGTGCCTTAAGCGGTGCCTTACCTGTAGAAGGTGGCGTTGCTGTTGCATTTTCAAAGGAAATTGCAATGGCTAAAAATCCTGAAAAAAAACAGAAGGAGCTTGAGGATCAATTAGCTCAACGACAATCACCAATTCCAAGAGCAGAAGGCTTTTCTGCCCATGATTTGATTGATCCTAGGGAAACGCGTCCACGACTGATATCTTGGTTAGAACTCGCGCTTGCAGCTTATCGATTGAAAAGTCCAAAACCTTACCGAGTAACAATGAGGCCATAATGCATTCAATAAGCACATTGCCTGTCAAAGTGGAAAAGATTTTTCGGCATCCAATAAAATCGATAAGTCGCGAAGAAATTACACAGATTAAGTTAGAAAGAAGAAAAGCTCTTCCTTTGGACAGAAGTTGGGCATTGGTGCATGAAAAAAGTTCTTTTGACGAATTATCAAGTGAGTGGCAACCGTGCACCAAGTTTCTCAGAGGCTCAATTATGCCGACGCTATCAGCCGTCGAGTCAATAAGAACTGATGATCAAAAATATATTTTTAAACACCCCGATTTAAAACCTATAACAATAGACCTTAGTGACCATATTGATCGAGAAACTTTTGTGAAGTGGTTGCTCCCTGTTTGTACTGATAAAATTCCAAAACCTACAAAATTAGTAAGCGTAGCCGATACAGCTCTCACAGACACTCCCTTTCAGTCAATTTCTATCAACTCGTTAGACTCTCTAGAAGATCTCTCCAAGAAAGCAGGGATTAGCTTGGAACCTGAGAGGTTCAGAGGAAATATATGGATACGTACAGGGAAGCCATGGGTTGAATTTGATTGGGTTGGTAAATTGATTAAAATTGATGAAGTAGAGTTAAAGGTTGTTGATAGAATAGAGCGATGTAATGCTACAAAAACTAATACAAAGACAGGCCAACATAATTGTGATACTATAAGTGTACTTAATGAACGATTTGGACATCAGGATTTTGGAGTTTACTGCAGTGTAAGGACTCCCGGGACCGTAGGCATCAACAGTGTGCTTTCACTTTTTTAAATGGACTAAATAATATGAACCATCTCAGACCAATCAAACAATTACCAACACATGAGGTTGAAAACATGCCTCCATATATAGGCAATCAAGATCTATGGAAAGGTGATAAAAATCTGAGAGATGCTGTTAATAGAGAAGGTGCGGGGTGGGCAGAAAAAACATTAAGTGATTTTGGGCAGTTGATGGGCAGCACCGAAATGTTTGATCATGCAGAGAAGGCAAATAAAAATCCGCCAGAATTAAAGGCTTTTGATCAATATGGAAATAGAATTAATTACATTGATTACCATCCGTCCTATCATCACCTTCTAAGAGCAGCTATAAATAATGAAATTCCAAGCTTTGCATGGAAACATAACAAAGAGGGGTCGCAAGTTGCGCACATGGCACTCACTTACATGTTTAATCAAGTAGAGGGTGGTGTTATGTGTCCGATGGCGATGACGTATTCTGTTATACCAGCACTTAAGCATAATCAACAATTAGAGGATCAATGGTTGCCAAAGGTGCTATCAAATCAATATGATGATCGCGATATACCCATCAATCAAAAAGTGGGTGCAACAATAGGTATGTTTATGACCGAGAAGCAAGGCGGATCGGATGTAAGAGCCAACTCAACGAGAGCTAAGCCAGTGTCCTCTAATGTTGGTAATGGGTCGGATTATCTCCTTACTGGTCACAAGTATTTTTGCTCGGCCCCTATGTGCGATGCCTTTCTTGTGCTAGCCAACACTGATGTCGGGTTATCATGTTTTCTTGTGCCAAGATGGATGCCAAATGGGGAACGAAATAGTTTTTTCATACAGAGACTTAAAGACAAGCTTGGCAACAAGTCAAATGCATCTTCTGAAATTGAGCTCGATGATACATTTGGCACAATGATTGGAGAAGAGGGGAAGGGAATTAAGACAATTCTAGATATGGTTATAGGAAATAGAATATACTGTGCTGTCAGCTCAGCGTCTTTAATGCGTCAGGCGATTGTTCAGGTCCAACATCATGTTTCTCACAGGTCAGCATTTCAAAGAAGACTGATCGATCAACCTTTAATGAGAAACGTTATCGCCGATATGGTTTTAGAAAGTGAGGCTGCTTTGAATTTGTCACTCAGAGTAGCAAGAGCCGTTGACAATCAAAATTCAAATGAAGATGAACGGTCGTTCGCTCGTATAAGTACCGCTATAAGTAAATACTGGATAACTAAGAGAGCACCTTATTTAGTATTCGAAGCTTTAGAATGTCATGGTGGTCCTGGTTATATAGAAGAATCTATTATGCCCAGGCTTTACAGGGAGGCTCCTCTTAATAGTATCTGGGAAGGAAGCGGTAACGTAATGTGTTTAGATGTTTTGAGAGCTCTACAAAGAGATAAAAATGCACTACCTGCGTTATATAGAGAACTCTCCCCAGCAAAAGGATCAAATAAAAATTTTGATGAGAGCTTTAGTCGCTTGAAAGAGACTTTGCAAGATCCAATAGATTTAGAAGTTGAGGCTAGGCTACTGACGGAAAAAATGGCCTGTCTTCTTCAGGCGTCAATATTTATAAAAAGTGGCGAAGAGGAAAAAGTTTCGGCTTTTTGTAATAGTAGACTTGGACCACGATGGAGTGGAGCTTTTGGGACATTACCTACTGATACAAGTTTTGAATATATAATGGGTGGCTTATAAATAGGATTAACTTTAGAACTGCTGTTTCATTAAACTTTATAGAAAACAAATGTTCCTCTATATAAGTCTACAGATCCAAAATGGCCACTGCACGAATGAACCCAGCGGAAGCTTTCTTTATCTTAAAAGGAAAGCAAGATATCGTATATCCATGGTCTGGTAATTTCTCCAGAGAGCTCAACTTCTCCATATGGCAATAAGCCTTTTCCATACCAGCTCTATGACCTTCCCATATGATTGAAGAATCCTTGGTTTGTCTGTATTTTTCTGCAGTATGAGCAAAGGGTGCATCCCAGCTCCAAGCATCAGTCCCAGTAATTTTTACCCCTTTTTCCAATAAAAATATTGTGGCGTCTTTCCCTATACCACAGCCCTTAAGGAGATAGTCGTCAGCACCGTAGTGTTTGCCAGCTGATGTATTAACCACAACAATGTCAAATGGCTTAATCTCATAGTTAATTCTTTTTAGCTCGGCTTTTATATCATTAGGTGTAACAACATAACCATCTTCCATATGTCGAAAGTCTAATTTAACACCAGGGTTAAAACACCATTCAAGTGGAACCTGATCAATAGTGATCGCTTTTTTTCCCCGATCCATAGTCGAATGAAAATGATAGGGAGCATCAAGGTGGGTGCCATTATGAGTACTTATATTTAATTGCTCAACGGCCCACCCTTCTCCCCCGGGCAAGTCATCTTTCTGAAGCCCTGGAAAGAAAGAACAAACGTGTTCAGCAGAATCTTGGTGAGAAATGTAATCAATCTTTGGGAGAGCAGCAGGTGGATCAGAGTTAATGCCTATTTCTAAGGATACCGATAGATCAATAATCTTTTTTCTCATGACATGCACACAAATTTCTCAAGTTAAAAAACATTGTAGTATCCTCCTATCTTTTTACCTAAATTAATACTAATTATATTAATAACTCCTTTCTTTTGAGAAGTTGAATAAAAATATGACTATTAAGCGTGTAAAGTTTTCGGATATTCAAATACATGATTTCGATGATGTCATTGACGTTCGTTCGCCATCAGAGTTTGAAGACGACCGGATACCGGGGTCTATTAATCTTCCAGTCCTTTCTAATGCCGAACGGGAAATGATCGGCACGATGTATAAACAGAAAAGTAAATTTGAAGCAAAGAAGTTAGGCGCATCTATAGTTTCTAAAAATATTTCAGATCATTTAAAAAATTATCTCTACAACAAAAGTAGAGATTGGCTTCCTTTGATATACTGTTGGCGGGGTGGACAGCGATCTTATGCCTTGGCCACTATACTGGACCAAATAGGTTGGAAAGTAGAAGTGGTAGATGGAGGCTATAAATCATTTCGAAAACATATAAGTGAATTCCTAAATAGAAATATAGACAGGTACTATCTAATACTCCTCACAGGAAATACGGGCACAGCGAAAACAAAAGTACTTAATTTGATAGAAAAAAGAAATGGGCAAACTATCGATTTGGAAAGCCTGGCAAATCACAAAGGATCTGTATTTGGATCACAAGGTCAGAAACAACCGTCTCAAAAGTTATTTGAAACGCTAATCTACGATAAACTGGTAAATCTCAAAACTAATGAGCCAATATTTGTGGAGGCAGAATCCAATAAAATTGGAAACTTGCATATACCTAAGGAATTTTGGAAGTTGATGAAAAGCGCTCCGCAAATTGAACTATCAGCTACTGTTGAAAAAAGGACAAAATTTTTAGTTGAAGAATACTCCGAGATAACAACCGATCTAGATTTATTAGAAAAACAAATTACGAGCCTTTCGACCATAGCTGGGCATAAAGTTGTAGAAAGCTGGTTGCTAATGGCAAAAAATAAAGACTTTTATGAACTTGTAAAACAACTTATGGAAAAACATTATGACCCTAGGTACAAGCGAAGCCTGTTAAGAAAGAAGAAAGAAGTATTTGCCAATTTAAAAATAGAGGATATGTCCCCAAAAGGGTTAAGTTCAATGGTTGATAGAATATTACAAACAGCGAAAAAAATAGAATGAATTCTCTATATTACCTCTATACGGGGTTTGCCATTTGTAAGTTCTCCTATAACTTTGCAATGAAAACCAAAATCTTCTCCAGCAGCAATGACGCCCTTTACTTTGTCTTTGGGGACAGTAGCTAGTAGTGGACCAGATGTTTGAGGATCAAAAAGGATATCTGTATTTGCTGTCGTTTTAATAATCATTTTCTCAATATACATATAATTATTCTCGAAAATCGAAGACCTAATACCTTTGGCTATAAGATTATTGGCACCAGGGTATACTGGTATCTGATCCAAATATAATTTTGCTCCGACGTTAGACTTTGAAACTATGTTTAGAAGGTGGCCACCTAAGCCAAATCCAGTGATGTCCGTCATCGAGTTTGCAACTTTCCTTAACACATTTGCGATAGAACTTTGTGACTTAGACATTGCATCAAAAAGATTTTTTAGATCCTGCCCTTCACCTTCAAAACGCATTTCCCCTGCCAGTAGAACCCCAGAGCCTAATGGTTTTGTTAAGATTATTTGATCTCCTACACATGCCTTATCGACAGTCTTAGGTTGGTTTTTGGAAATACCTCCCAACGTGAACCCGATCACTAGCTCTTTTCCTAAAGAGGTATGACCGCCCACTATCTTCACTCCATCAGCACCAAAAACACTATTTGCCCCATCTATAATTTCTTCGATTGTTCGCTTTTGTATGTCATTGGAGGACTCTGGAATAATAATATTTGTGAGAGCGATTTCAGGATCGGATCCCATTGCCCAAATATCTCCCAAAGCGTGATTCGCCGTTATTTTACTTTGAAGCCATGCATCCTTTGTGAATGACCTGAGATGATCAGTCGTCAAAGCTTGAAACAAAGAATTAAATTTTATAATTGCTGCGTCATCTCCTATTTTACTAACAATATGTTTTGAGCTAGGATCTGATAACTTTCTTAACGAAGACTCCAAAATAACATTTCCGACTTTCGAGCCACAGCCACCACAAAGCATTTTTTGATTATTGCTACGAGCGTTTTCCATATCTTTAGTGACCATCTCACTAAGTTTTTTAAAATTCTTTATAAACTTTTTATCGATAAAACTTTTTAATGCCCAAACCCATTTTGCTGAAAAGGCAACCCCATTTCTAAGGAAAATCGCGGATTCACCTTCATAGACAATAAGCTTTAAATAATCACTTTGAGGTTTAAATCGAATTAGCTGCTTGTTCTTAAAAAGCTTAAGGATATTTTTATAAAGAATTGGTGCTTGCCTAACTGCATAAACTCCTGACTTATCTACCGCTTTAGAAGGGAAATGTGCACAATCACCAACTGCAAACGCATTT
>CACBBC010000022.1 GCA_902537415.1 uncultured Alphaproteobacteria bacterium
ATCAAACGAGAACCTGAACCTGTTATTTAAATCTCTTACGACCTTTAGAAAGTCTAAGTGAAACCCTAATTGACCCTTAACACTTGGATCAGCTTTTAGACCTGCTTGGAAAATGTGTATATCTCTTTGTAAGCCAAGAGAATAAAACACATTTTTTTTCATTTTCTTGATAAGTCTATTTTGCAACTTGTCAAATTTCTTTAAATCATCCTCAGTACAATATTCTTTCTTAGCTATTGGAATTATTATATTTAATAGATTTGCGACTTCCCTCACAAGTTCTCTTTGTTTTATTATGTATTTTTTCGTTTTAATTACTTTTTCTTGATTTTCACATCCAATATTTGGAGTGCTGAGGATTTCTCCAATAGTTTTTTGATATTCAACTTTATTTTCTTTTTTGATGAACTCTTCAAATTTGCAATGTTGAAAGCCTTCAATATATACACCACCCTCTGTACAATTGAATAACTGTACTCTGTCACCTTCCAAAGCTCGAGCAAAATACTCATATGACTTTGCAAAAGCAACAAAAGTGTTATTTGAAATCACTTTATTTCCTGACCAACCTTTTACTTCGACATCATTACCGTAAACCGTCATCTTGTTTTTTATTCTATCACTTTCTAATACACCCAGTTTCGAATAATTAGAGTGAGCTTCGCCCTTTTCAGAGAATGCCAAATCTTGTCCAATAAGCGCTATAGATGAGCATCCTAGTTCAACTGCTAAATCAAAGCAGCTGTGTGAAACTGATCCACCTACCCTCGTGTAATCAAATACTTCGTAAGGCAAATACTCTCCTACTGGTAATCCACAGGACATCCACATAACATTTTTAGCGGGTATCTGAAATATGTCAGGCTTGGAATAGCTACAAACTACAAAATGTTCTATCGAGCTAATATTATTTCCCGTGATCCATTCATCCCACAAACTTACAACTTTTCCATTTTTTGAATGCGACCTCTCTTTTAAATCGGCAGGGTCTATATGCACTACTATGTCGGGCTCTATTCCTCTGGAGTGTAACTCCTTCAAAGCATGGAGAACACATATGATTAGAACTTTTCCTTTTATTCCCTTCAATAATTCGACATTTTTTCTTAGGGATGGCCCTGGGCTTACAATTACTGCGCTTCTTCCTTTAAACTTGCCATGAAATACGGACGTTTGATTATATTCCGCCATGTTACTTAGATTATTAATTACTCTAATGGAGTCTCCACGATTGATCGTGTTAAATCTCGCCCACTGATTATTTCTTTCATTTACAATTGCCATCGCAAGATCTGAAATTTTCTCCGTTGGAAGCCTTTGTTCTCCAACGTCAATAATTGTAAATCTATGCATAGGTCGCCCTTCAAACCATGGAACGCCACCTTGTTTTAATAAAGGGCTGCAATCTTCGAGCTTATAGAGTACACCCCCCGATTCTATAACGCTTTTACAGTTTTGCGCTTCTACTGATCCTCCTGCCAAAATAAACCTTTTTTGCCCACGTAGGACGAGATAATCAACAAGACGCATATCGTCTAGCCCGATTATAATAGTCACATCGTGTTCAAAGTCCCAAGCCAATTCTAACTTATAGTCAATAAAGGCATTAGAAAGCTCGGGTGAGCTTAAAAATAATGGGTTAAATGGAACACCCCCCATAGTCTCTCGTACATTTTCAATTGCCTGAATATTCTGTCTTAATTTAGAAGTAACAGCTGCGATTTTTGGATCCTTCTTCATAAGCTCTGAGGTCAACGGATCATTATTATCAATAAAGCTACTCAATTTTACCTTATTGTCTGCGATATAGCTCATAAGCGGTCTCATGCGATCAGTGAGAATACTAAAATCGCTAGATCTACCATCAGTTGCGGCCTTCACTGCATCCTCAGACAATCTTGCAAGCGAACGGTAAATTCTCAACGTTCTCTCAATATCATGGTTTTTTAAAAAGACATGATAATTACCGGTCTCAATATCTGCTGCAACTGTATTCCCTTTAAGCGACTCATCCTTCACAAAATTCATCTTATGTACTTCTTTATTCATACGTATCACCAACTAATTCTTATTACTAATCTTTGGGTTTCATGGCATCTATGAAGCCTGTCAAAAACTCACCAGTTTTTTTAAAGCCAGTTACTGCAGTTTCCATTGCAGAAAACTGCGCCATGTACCTTTCAGTCATCGCGGCTATTTTTTCATCTAAAGAAGCTTTTTCTTCAGTAAACTCTGATATTGTAGATGTTGCTTGTGTCGTACTTTGAGCTAAAGTTCCAACTGGGCCAGTAAGGTCTTTAATATAACTAGACAACTTACTCAAGAAACTTTCCCCATAATAAATCGATGCAGATTGCATTGATCCCGTTGAGCTAATTCGTAATCCAGCAGAGTCTCCTGACACTGCTGCGTAGCTTCTTGTACCACTTGACTCATCTCCAGTTAGCGCAACGCCAGAAAGGGTAGCATTTTGTCCATCAGTAGTATTTTCCACGAAATTGTATACACCACCCTTAGGTTGCAGTATCGTGCTCGTATGGCTTGCGGTAACGGAGGCGTTACTGGACCTTGCTATAGAATTGACCATTACATCAAATAAGATCGGTTCTCTGGCGAAGTTGTCCCTGAAATCCTCTTCCGTAAGGCTAAGTGACCCATCACGTTCGGTTTTGATCCCTAATTCGGATATGTACCTGGGGTTATCTTCGAAACCAGGCAGAGAGTCAGTAACTATAGATCGGATCTGACGTTTAATTCCTGCCACTATTACGTCGCGTGCCAAAGCTCCCTTTTCTGTTCCATCCGCTCCTTTGTTAGTTAAGCTATCAATAGTGGAATTTACCTCATTGAAAACATCGACAAAGCCCTTTACCGTATTGTAAGCCAAATCAGAGTCTATACTGGCTAATACGGAAGCGTTAGTTGATGTTATCGAATTGAGCTTGAACTCATAACCATCTATCAGATCAGTAAAAGTGTTTGTAGACCGAGAAATTTGAACTCCGTTTATCGTCAGAGATGCATCTGATGCTGCCACCACCTGTTTAGTTGAATTATTTGAGGAGGTATCAAAAGAAGCTAACCCAGGATCTGAACTATCTTCTGTTACCCTCATGCGAAGAGCATTTTTTGCTCCAGTTTCGGAGTTTATGATTAGAGAGAATGTACCATCTCCTTTGTCAGTGACAGTAGCGTTTACGCCATCAAGCGCGCTTAAAGCTGTTGCCAAACCAGAAAGTGTGTTGTTAGCATCTGAAATTACTACAGACTGAGAACTCTTGTTGGTATTTGAAGTAAAAGATGACCCACTCCAAGACCCAAAATCGATGTTAACTGTACCCTTATTAATGGTTTCCGTTTTGCTTGAAAATCCAGTAAATTCGAGGGTCTGTGAAGAAGCTAAAGCAGATACTGCTATTGATGCATCGAAAGCTTGAGCTTTTGATTGATCAGCAACCTTAACTCCTACTGCGCTGTTGTCGGAATTTACAGAATATGCTGTTGAGCCCTTAGCTGTGTCTGCGTATGCTTTCATTTTATCTAACTCCGCAGCCACCATAGAATAGCCGGAAATAACAGCATTTTTCTCATCGATGTTTCTTTGAATTCTGCTAGCTACAGGCGCGGTTTCTGCCTGAACGAGGCTATCCACTATCTGGGTTATATTCAACCCAGAGCCCTGCTTATTAATAGCGCTTAAATAATCAACTGCCATTCTTTATGTATCCTTAACCTAGCAAAATCTAGAAACGACTTTCAGTTTAATTGTTTAATAAAATACGCAAGTACTGTGCCACTGTAGCAAAAAAAAATATAAATCTCTCTACAATTTTCCATTTTTCATACCGCTAGTGATAATCTCCATACTTCTAGGCCCTTCATTATATAATAGGTCAAAAATACACATGTACGGGACAAACTTTCCATACATTTGATCATACATCGGATGAACATAATCATGAAAAATAACTTCTATGCTAGCTAACTTAAATTCCTTTGAGCTCTGAAGATAATTCATTGCACCTGGTGGCGAAATATATTTTGTGGCATTTCTTTGCAAACATATATTCTTCAACAAACTGTCTTTTGATCCAGAAACTTGAAGTTGTGAGGCCAAAATAATGGGCGTTCTTATCATCAAATAATTGCAAATTTTTCTAATAATTAGTTCATTAAGATTTGAAATAAAACGGGGAGCATTTAGAAAAATATTTTCAAAGTTTTCTACATAATCTTGAAAATACTTTGTTCTGCTATATGAGTGTCTGAACATGCTATTTATGTTAGATAAATCACCTAATTTTTTTTTGAAAAGAATTTCAACTTCATTAATTTTCTGTGTTCTCTTTCCTTTTACACTGACGGGAATTGTAACCCACTTTGGCCCACTACTAGTTTTAAGAATGTTCCGTTGTTGGAAACTACGTCTATCGAATTGAACGTTATCTAATAGGACAAATTCATCAACTCTTTGGATCAAAGCAAAATAACCTAACCATGGTAAAAATGTGGGTTGCATAATTGCTAGAGTCTTCATTTTATAATCTTGTTCTGGTAAAACATTACTTTTCAGAAGCTAAAATCTTTTCTCTAATTTTTATTCGATCAATCTTGCCGTTTCGATTTTTTGGCAAAAAATCATACAACATAAGTTTATGTGGCATCATATATTTTGGTAATTTTTCCCTTAATAATTGATTTACTTGAAGATCTGATAATTTTTGTACTCCGGTCGCAAGCGACAGCGTTATTCTGCTAATGCCTTTATAAACTGTATGGGTCGCTACCGCTTCGTTAACTGTTGGCAATGAATGCGCAGCACTTTCTATTTCACCCAGCTCAATACGATAACCCATATGCTTTATCTGATGATCTCTTCGTCCCTGAAAATTTAGCTTTCCATTTACACCTTCAGACACCATATCCCCGGTACGATAAATTATCTCTCTAAAAGAATTATTAAGTGGATTCTGACAAAAAACTTTTTCTGTTTGCAACCAATTGTTAAAATAGCCTTTGCCTACAAGAGGGCCAATAAGGCAAAGCTCGCCAAGCTCCCCTTTTTTTACCTCATGATCTTTATTTAAGATAAGATAATCAAAGTTATCAGCCAAATAACCTAATTCGGGATAACCCTTCAACCCCTTTAAATCATGTTCTGTGATTTTGTTTGATGAACATATGCAGGTACACTCTGTGGGACCATAGACATTGAAAAACTCAATTCTCTCGCCAAAAATGTCAAATAAATATTTCAACTTATCTTTTGGAAATCCTTCTCCACCAAAAATAACTTTCTTAATTGTCTTAAATTTTTCTTTATTCAAAGCTTTGATGGTCATTAAATATATTAATAATGAGGGTACCGAAAACCAATGATTACATCGATATTCATCAATAATATTTAAAAATTCATAAGGATCTTTTACTTCCTTATTACCCAGGGGAACAATTGTAGCTCCGTTAAATAAATTAGCATAAATATCAAATACTGAATTATCAAAAAATAGAGGATTAACGTGTGTAGCGATTATTTTTTTTGTAATGCCGAATTCTAACTTAGCCCAGTGAATGAAGCCAAGGACATTTGAATGCGTTATGGCTGCACCCTTAGGTTCACCGGTCGAGCCTGAGGTAAACATTATATATGCTAGAGAGTCTCCATTAACATTCTTTGAACTCTGTAAATTTTCGTCCTGCAGTCGTTTTGTGGCATTGTAAAAAAAGTCTAGATCATTATCAAAATAGACGTTAAAGCTAAAAAATTTCTTTATTTTATCATGGACTTCTCTTGAAGCAATTAAGCATTTTGGGCGACAGGTTTCGATAATTTTTTGTAACCTGAGCTGGGGACTTTCATTATCAAAAAAGCAATATGTTATGCCAAGCTTTAGGCACGAAAATAGAGCAACGTATGTAACGAGACTTTTCTCTCCTTCAATTAAAGCTATATCCCCCTTCCCCAGACCTTTTTGCCTAAGAAGCCTTGCAAGCTTATTTGCCTGTTTGTTTAGTTCAGAAAATGATACTTTTCTATTATCATCGAAATGTATAGCGACCGCGGTACTATTTTTTTCAACTATGTCTTGAAATTTTAAAGGAAGGTTAAAATTAGCCATTTATTTAAAATTTATCTTGATCTAAGATCGCTAGTCCAGCGCCTAATTTGCCGTATTCGTTTCCATTATAAAACATATACTTCTGCTTTTTATAAGAAAAAACATAGGGATACTCAATCATCTCCGAGTCCCACCCTGTTTCGGACACATCTATACCAACTTCATCATCTAAACGTTCCCACACAATACCGTCGCTGGACTCAGCATAACCCATTCGATAGCCCTTTGAGCGCGTTTTGTAAGATAACCACATTCGATAAATACCGTGTTCTTTAACTACACATGGCCTAGCCAGTGCAGTTTCATTTTCATTTTTAAAGTCTAAACATATTGTACCATCTTGCGTCCAATCTAGGCCATTTTTTGAGGTTGCCAATTTTATATTGTATCGTGGTAAGTCTGCGTGAAGCCATCCTTCACAAGAAACGTACCACATTTTCCATATTGATTTTTCTCTTAACACGAATGGTGCTGTAAGTATCGAGTATGGTTCTTGGTCTGTGAGCTTAAGTATTGGTGCTCTTGAATGCCTATGAAAGGTATTACCACCATCATCACTTATAGCCAAACCTGTCATTAACCCAAACCTCGTTGTTGATCTTGGTTTCCAACCTATGTAATACAAATATCGTCTGTCCCTTACTTTTAAAATACACGAAGCAGTTACACCATTATCATCAAAAGCACCCAAAGACCCGAGCCCCAAAACTGGCTTTTCTGGAGTGTTTAATATTTTATTTGGTTTTTCAATATCTATATCAGCAAAGCCTATCAGAGATTGGTTAATGTGATTCCGACCACAAAAATAAATCCTAAAAATACTCCCATCCAGGTGATCAACCGTTGGGTCCATTGCGTGAGTAACCATCCAACTTCTGTTTATTGCGCCGGGGCTTATTATTTTGCCTAACTTTCGCCATTTCATTACATTTGACATGTTCACCTTAAGTTTGAAAGCTCTAAAAATTGTTTTGAATTTAGCCTATACAACTCTGTGTCTTTTTCAATGAAGACAGAATTTGCTTGAGCATTTCTGGTTATTAATGCGTTTGCCCCTATAAAGCATTTGTCACCAATATTCACAAAGTGACCTATAGTAGAATTAATCCCAATAAAGCATCTTTCACCTATCGAGCTGTTTCCTCCTATGCTTACTTCTGAAGTAATCCAACAATGGTCTCCGATAACACTATGGTGTCCTAGAAGAACTCCACTCCAAATAAAACAATTGTTACCAATTTTAGAAAAAGGCTGAATTGATTGATGTTCCAAGATAAAGCAGTTTTTACCAATATTAAAATTTTTAGCAGCAACATTTGATGGATGAATAAAGTTTGCGAACTGATAACCTTTTTTTTCAAGCTCTAAAAATTTTAAGCCGCGAGTTTTATTGAGGTTTGAATAACCGATTGCTACAAAAGCCTTAAACTTGTTTACAGGGAAATATGTTTCCAATTCCTCAAAATTGACCACCGGTTTTTCCAAAAAATTAGATTCTTTTAAGTTTTTTCCATCAACTGTGTATGCGGCAATCTTGTATTCAGAGAAATTTTTAAAATAATGTGAGACAATCTCACTAGTTTGACCTACACCAAATATTATCAAATCTTTCATCGACACCTCAAACTGTTAAACCACCATCTATTTTTATTATTGTGCCATTGATATAATCGTTCATGATTATCATTTTCATACCCTTCAACACTTCATCTATTAAGCCAAGCCTTCTTAATGGATTGAGATTATTCCACTTTTTTACACTCTTTTCAGCCAAGGCTTGGTGCATGCCAGGTGAATCAATAAATCCAGGGGATAAAATTACTGTTCTTATTCCAAGAGGGCCTAACTCCTTTGCCAGAGCCATGGAAAAACCTTCGACTCCAGCTTTTGAGGCTGAATAAGCTGACTGACCTGCATTTCCTTGTGCACAAATAGAACTTAAATTGATAATCAAACCTTCTTTCCGATAGGAAAGCATATTTTTGACAACGTTGGAAGTAACATAAAAGGTTCCTGTCAGGTTAATACCAATTACTTTCTCCCAGTCTTCGTACTCGTGAGTGATTAACTGTCCACCTTGTAACTTAACTATGGGGGAGCTATACATTATTGCAGCACAATTGATCAATATATCTATCGCAATGTTTTTTGCTTTAAGGTGTTGAAAGACGCTATCAATAGAAACACTTTTTTCAATGTCGCATTGCAAATAGCAAATCGACTCGTTGTTTATCTTCAATCTCTTTAGCCCCTCTAAATCTCTATCTAAAGCAAAAACAGAAGCTCCCTCTGATGATAGATAATCGGCTGCACTTCTACCTATTCCACTCGACGCTCCAGTTATGAGTATAGTTTTACCCTCTATTTGCATTTTTCGAATCTTTGGCACCCTTCAACTTTTCTTTTATTAAAGCCTCTACCGTGCCAATTTTTTTCAAAGAGGCGATTTCATCGCCAGTCAGGCTAATGTTATATTCCTTCTCTAATGATATTATATATTCCATGTGCTTGAGAGAGTCCCAATTTTCTAAGTCAGTTAATATTACATTATCATCTAGCTCATCTCTTTTGCAGGCAAAAATGCCTGAGGTTAAATCTTTAAAGTCTCTCATAGGTTGATCCCAATATAGTTATCTTTTATCTTCTCTCGGTGTATTATTTCTAAAAGTATCAAATATCATGCCAAAAGATAGGGTCGCCCTTCTTTATATTTATCTTTACATTAAAACCTAGTACCGATTGTCTGTATCGAGATCTAATACCTATAGCAGGTCGTTTAATACAAACGTTTTCTGGGGTTAAAGAATCTCCTTGGGAAATATTTTTAGCTGCATAAAGACCGAGTCTCCTACCCTCATATCTTTCTCTCTCTAGTAAATTTTTTTCTTCACTTCCTAATGACAAGAATGCTTCTTGAATTTCGGAAACATATTTCTTTAACTCATTTGGCTCAATAGCATAAGAATGATCTGGGCCATCTAATTCTTTATCTAAGGTAAAATGCTTCTCAAAAACTCGTGCGCCTAGTCCGACAGCAACAATTGCAGCAATATTGTTCATTGAATGGTCAGAAAATCCGATTGGTCCACCATATAGATTTTTATAAGTTTTAAGGACGTTTAAATTAATTTGTTCTGCGGGTATCGGATAAAGCGCTCCACACTGTAAAAGTATCACCTTTTTGTTGTTTTGAAGTAGACATGTATTTAGCGCCTCTTTTACATCAATAATATCTGACATACCTGTACTAATAATCATCGGCTTCTTTTTTTTTGCAATTTCAATTAATAATTTGATATCTACTATTTCAGATGATGCAATTTTATAGGCAGAGACATTTATTTTTTCTAAAGTGTTAACCGACCCTATATCAAACGGCGAGGCCAAAAAAGATATCCCTTTTTTGTCACTATAGGTTTTCAAAATAGGAACCCACTTTTCATTCAATTCAATGCTCTTAAACAATCTATAGGTGTCCCCACGGTCAGGATACAAAAGTTCGGCTTTAAACAACTGAAATTTTACAGCTTGGGCTCCACTATCCGCTGCAACATCAATAAGTTCCTTAGCCATATCTAAACTCTGGTTAAAATTGGAACCAGCTTCTGCGATAACGTATGGCCTTGTCTCGGAACCAATTTCGATAGAGTCAATAAAAATATTTTTCTCAAACATATGGCGTGTACTTAAGCTGTTATTTATTTTTTTTAGACATTTATACGCTAACCATTTCATACTATATTGGATATTAGAAAAGATTAAACATAAATATCCCATGGTAAATGTACTCTTCTTGGCACCGTATAGAATTGCACCTCTTAGCGCAATAAAGTATTTAGCTGGGCTTGAATTAGAAAAAAAGATAGAAATAAAAGTTATATGCACGGACGTTCAAGGTATCAACAAATTCAAAAAATTTGTAAGTAACGATTGCGTTTTTATTAAAAACAATGTCAGAAATGAACGATCTTTAATAAAAAACATACGAGAAAAAAAAATAAACATTTTAATTTCCATACAACATCCTTGGATAATACCAGAAAAAATCATAAAACTTTTAGACGGAAACGCCTTCAATAACCATATGGCGAAACTTCCTTCGTATAGGGGACATCATACATCAGTTCATGCAATCCTTAACGGCGAAAAGCGTTTTGCTACTACCCTTCATACCATGGAGCGACAAGTTGACCTTGGTCTTGAAGTAGCAAGCCGAAATTTCTCAATTAGTAAACTTGATACTTCTCAAAGCCTACAAAAGAAGATGGCTATATCTTGTTTATCGAATATTCGCGTCCTGATGCATAGTCTTATCAATAATAAAAAATTGGTGCTAAAAAAAATCAAGGGAGAAAAAAGATTTTACAGTAAAAATTCCATTTTTTCTCTTAAACAAATTCTCGACTCAGATACAGAGACACAAATAGATAGAAAAATAAGAGCTTTTTATCATCCGCCACACGAACCAGCTTTCAAACTTATCGAAAACAAAAAAGTTTACATTGTTCCAGCTTGGACCAGATCAGGGCCTAACCAACAATTTAGATAAAAATCTCGCTAAATTATCTGAACCGCTTACGAAATTTAACTCATCCTTTATCCTGTCAACCATTAATTTATACAGGTGGATATTTTCTTTCAAATTTAAAACAGAATCTGTCCATTGCCCATCTCTGATATTTTTATGATATCCCAAATGTTTTGAGGTTCCCAGCTTGCAATATTCTTCACTGAGTGCTTGATGGTGCTCGTAAATAGATGTAAAAATCATCGGAACTCCGCAAGCCATAGCTTCATACCTTGAAGTACTTGAAGCACCGAGGCAGAGATCGGCCCATTGATAGTGGGATTTTAAATCTTTGGGTTTTTCCACAATATGAAGTGCAATAAACTTTTTTGCTAATATTTTAAGTCGAGCCACATAACGTTTATCAAAGTAAGGTCCGATGACTAATTTAATCTCAATATCATCCATTTTTACTATGGAGCCTCTATTAATGAAATCTGATAATATTTGCTCACTTATATACTGAGGGTCTGACCCTCCAAATGTTATGAGTATTCTATTAATCTTCATTTTTTGTTTTTCTTTAAATGAATTCTTGTATATGTCTTCAAGAATTACGTACTGTTTTCCATAAACCCAAAATTCTGAGCTAGGTTTTTTCTGATTGCCCAGCACAAAATATGGTTGGATTACTGCTTTCAAGGGCGGTAATTTGTTTGAGCATATAGCCTCTGTACCAACACCATCAATTAAAATTGTGCATATTTTTTTCCGATGTAATGCTTCTAAATAAACTAAAAGCGTCTTAGGCGTCTTCATATTTTCAATATGCGATAAATCAACAATTATATATTTGATACCTTTGGGGTAATGATCAACCTCATATTCATATCTTTGCAAAGGGTTTACTTTCATTACGCTAATATTATTTCTCTTTATCAATTCTAGTGCCATCAAGTCATTATTTGAAATAATGAAAACCGTTTCAAAGCTCTTAGACATTGCTTTGGAAAGAGAAATACAACGTTTAAGGTGTCCCCAACCAATAGTTTTAGAGAATTCAAGCCTAAAAAACAATTTTTCCTTAGTTTTATTCTTATTCTGAGGTTGCACTACGATTTCTCATTCAAAACCTTAAACATTAACTCAGCTCTTTCCCAATCTTGGCTATCATCAATATCGGTAACTCTGTAGTATGGAACTTTAAAGGCTTTAAAACTGAAGGGATTGCCAAACTCCTGAGATTCTTTTACATACTTTGAAGTGTAAAAACAGAACATTCCAGCATCAAAAAAACTAGGTTTTAGATCTTGAGTTCTCTTTTTAAACGCTTTGGGATTATGAGGTACTAGCTGGTCTTCCTCACTAATAACCCAAGCCTTCTCAACCGGAGTTGGATATTGGCACACTGACAAGAGAGCGTTTTCTCCATCACTTTTTTCGAAAATCTCGGCCGCGCTAATTAAATCTCTATGGTCTGTCAGTGGGCTGGTAGCATACATCATGCAAACAGTATCAAAAAAAATACCATTTGACTCAAACTTATCTACAACAAATTTTAAAACCTGCATAATTCCCATCTGGTCATCAGCTAAATAATCAGGCCTCATAAATTTAGGTTCGTATCCGGCTTTTTTACAGACCTCATATATTTCCTTACTTTCTGTAGAAACATGTATGGTGTTAAAAATATTAGTCTTCGATGCAATACGGAGCACGTGATTTATCATGGGCTGCCCATTAAAAATCTTAATATTTTTTTTTGGTATTCTTTTCGACCCCAATCTGGCAGGTATAATCAACAGCCTTTTTTTTTGAGCACTCATATTATTTACGCGTTCTCTCTTTCAGCAATATCAATTCAGAATGAAAGCCATCTGAGGTTTTGTAACCAAAGTCATTGACATTACTTTCGACTATTGCAAAATTTTTAAAGATCTTAAGATAATCTTCTGTTTTTATTGGCTTTCTTACTCCAATATGACCTTTTTTTTTCATTTGTTTTCCCTCTCTCATATTTCGTAACAAGATATATTTTGGTTTCAGTCTAGCGACGTTTATGGCATAATTTTGTACTATTTCTGGTTCCATTTCTTGAAAGGAAATAAAGTTTACAAACAAATCAATAGTACCCTCTAGGTCCTCAATCTTCCAATTGGGCAAAAAAGAAAAGTCTGGAAGGCTTGAGATTAGGATTTTCTTTGATTTACTATTGAAGTGATCAAAGAATTTAAACCTACTCTTGAAGCATCTTTTTAAGTATTCCTCAGAAATCAAAAACATAGGAGGCAAATCAAGATTTATATATTTGAACGATAAATTACTGGTTTTACCAATTATCTCCCCCAAAGTCCCAAACCCTCCTCCTATCTCTAGAATAATAGGAAGTTTTTCTCCTTTCGTAGCCTTCTTTAAAAAACTCAATCCTAATAAATAATTTAAAGAAGATCTGCTGAAATTCTTGCCTTCAAATATAAATTGTTCTTTAGGTTTACCTATAGTGCTTTCAGAGAAATTAAATAATTTTAAATCCTCGGAAAAATGGTGTGATGCTTTAAATAGTCTGTAATCAGAGTTTGCGTGAACCTGCCCATTTAAACTATTTTCCAAATATTTTTTCTGCTTCGAAGATAAACTCGTTTCTAAAACATTAAAAATGTGTTTGACGTCACTAACTGAAAACCCATTTCCAGGTGATCCATAAGTTGGAACAAAAAAACTTAGCGGTAATTGTTGGTTTCTTATGTCATCAAAACCAAACTTATTGAGATTATCTTTTATTTTTTCCAACGCATTAGCCCAAAAGCTGGTTGGTTGGTATAAATGATTTTGTTGACCGAGAAGCTTGGAATAATATTTTACATATTTCTTAATGCTATCCTCCTTTTGAAAAACGTAAGCATATTACACATTAAGATTGAGTGTTAAAACTATAAAACAATTTCTTTATCCATTTATATCTCTAGAAATTGATATTAACAAAGCCTTTATAAAAATTTTGGAAATGTACCTATTTATGCTAGCCTATGATGGCATGATTACTGCATCTCTAATAAAATTTAGGACCGTTGATGACTAAAATTCTATTTATAAATCCAAGTCTTAGACTTCATTCTCAGACTAAGTTTTTGCCTGTTGGAATAGCATCCGTTATGTCTTTTTTAAGGCATCATGGTGTAAATTATGACTTACTAGATATAGATATAAATTCCATAGAGGACGACCAAATAGAAAGTTTCTTGGAAAATAATAGGTACGATATTGTGTGCTCTGGAAGTATCGTTACACACTATAAGTGGATGAAATGGCTCACTAGAATTGTTAGAAAGTATAATCCTAAGTCTAAGATAATTGTGGGTAACTCTGTCGCTGGAAGTATACCTACACTTTTCTTAGCAAACTCTGATGCAGATATAGCTGTTATTGGAGAGGGTGAAATCACCACATTGGAACTGCTACTAAAAATGTTACGCAATGAAGATTGGTGTAAAGTCGAGGGGATAGCATTCAAAAACACAAATGGTGTTGTCAAAGTAAATGAAAAGAGAAAAGCTTTTAAAAAACTTGATGATTTCCCAATTATCAATTGGGATGATTTTGATACAGAAAAGTATTTCGAAAAGTCATATGCATCAGCTGCAGGAGTTGATGGAAAGGCTATAAGAGCAATGCCGGTCGTGACTGCAAGAGGCTGTGCTTTCAGGTGTACTTTTTGTCACTTTGTATTTTGGAATGATCCATATCGATATAGAAGTCCAGAAAATATCCTTTTGGAGATCAATAGAAATATTGCCAATTATGATTGCAATTACATAAGTTTTTGGGACGACCTAAGTTTTGCTTCGCTTCCTCAGGCGGAAAGATTTGTTGATGCTATCCTTAAATCCGGACTAAAGTTTTCATGGTCCGCAGCGGTTAGAGTTGATTTATTTGGAAATCCCAAACATGATTATCAAAGACGATTAGCGGTAGCCCAAAAGTTTAAGCAAGCAGGCTGCGTTAGTTTGGGTTTTTCTTTAGAGTCTGCAAATGAAGATATTCTAAAGCTGATGCAAAAAAGAATTGAAGCTCAGTTTTTTCTTGATCAGGTAAAATTATTAGATCAAGTTGGGATTACCTCTATGATTAGTGTCGTATTTGGATATCCTATTGAAACTCCTGAAACAATAAAACAAACCTTTGATATGTGTTTCGAAGCGAACCTTTACCCGAGTATAGGCTACCTGTTACCTCTACCTGCAACCGGCATGTATGACTACGCAAAAATGAATGGCTTTATTGTAGATGAAAACCAATACCTAGATTCAATAACAGAGAGGCAGGATCTTTGCTTGAATATGACAAAAATGTCTGACGAACAAGTTAAGGAAATAATCGCCAACGAAGCGTCTGAGTTAAATGAGAAGCTTAAAATTGGGCTTTCTGAAAAGAAACTCCTAAAGACTGGTGGCTATAAGGAGTTGACTCAAAAAAGTAAACTAAAGAAAATAACGAGGGAAAAAAATAGCTTGATACTTAATTATTCTGAAGCCGAATTTGAAATGCCCTCGGTAGACAGAAACTGACCTCAGAAAAAGGGAGAAGACTATAGCATGGAAGATAGCACCAAAGCGATTGCCAATCATTATGATAATTCAGCTGACTCTTATCACTTGCAATATGAAGGTGGCTCTCTATCAGATATTTCCAAGCCCTATCCTTCAAACTATTTTAGAATGCATTTACTTATAAATTCATTTATCAAACATGAGCTGAGAAAGGTAATTGAAGTTGGAGTAGGTGAAGGAACGCCTCTTATAACACTTGCGAAAGCTGGCATGGATGTAAGTGGCTTTGATGTCAGTAAAAAAATGGTTGAAGCGGCAAAAAGTAATTTCAAAAAAAATTCTTTGCAACCTTCCAGAATCTCCTGGGGAGATATTCAAGATCCTATGACATATAATCAAATGCTCTCTGAGGGTAAATATGATGGGCTTTTGGCAATGGGTGTGATGCCGCATGTGCATAATGACGAGTTCGTTCTATCGAATATGAGAAACATGGTTCGATCAGGGGGAAAGGTATTTGTGGAATTTAGAAACAAATTGTTCTCTTTATTTACATTTAACAGATATACAAAAGAATTTATTATCGAGGATCTTCTGAGCAATGTATCGGAAGAATTAAAAGAGGTAGTCTCAAATGATCTTGAGAAAAGACTTGAAATGGATATGCCAAAACCTCGTTTAAAAGTAAAATCAAATAAAAAAAATGTAGCTGACATTATTGGTTATGATGCGATGCTTTCAAAGTTACATAATCCGTTTGCAGTACAAGATCTATTCTATAAACTTGATTTTTCAGAAGTGAATCTTCTTTGGTATCACTATCACCCTGCCATGCCATTCCTAGAATCAAAAAATAGAAGTCTCTATCGAAATGAGGCACTCAAACTTGAACACGAGAGCTCAGGTTGGAAAGGTCTATTTCTTTGTTCAGCTTTTGTTGTTGAAGCGACGGTTTAACAAGCCTTATGATTGGGGCAGAAATTCACAATTTTGCAAAAGAGCTTTGGCCGATAAATCGAAGTATTACTGGGCTAGGTGTTAGACTTACGCTCAAAAAAATTAAAAAGCAGTTACCAAACCTTAAGATCTATTCTATTCCTTCTGGAACTAAAGCTTTTGATTGGACAGTACCTGAGGAATGGCACGTAAGAGAGGCATATATTTTAACTCCTAAAGGTGAGAAAATATGCGATTTTTCAACAAATAATCTTCATCTCTTGGGATATAGCATACCCTTTAAAGGCAGGCTTTCATTAGAAGATTTGCAGAAACATTTATTTTCAATTCCCGAGCAACCAAATGCTATTCCCTACATAACTAGTTACTATAAAAAACGATGGGGCTTTTGCATAGCTCATGAACAAAGATCCAGAATGGAAAAGGGAGAGTATGAAATTTTAGTAGATAGTAAAATCTCTAAGGGTAATTTAAATTATGGTGAGGTTTTATTGGAGGGTAAAAGTAAAAAAGAAATTTTTTTGTCAACATATATTTGCCATCCGTCGATGGCAAATAATGAGTTATCCGGCCCATCAGTAACTACTTATCTAGCAAAGTGGCTTACAGGATTGCATACAAGGGAATTTACGTATCGAATTATATTTATTCCAGAAACAATTGGATCAATTACTTATTTAAGCAAGAATTTATCTGAGCTGAAAAAGAATGTTTTTTCAGGATTTAATATTTCATGTGTTGGAGACGACAGATCCTATTCATACATACCTTCTCGTGCTTCTGACACAATAAGTGATAGGGTTGCTATTCATGTACTGAAATGGATTGATCCAAATTTTAAAAGATATAACTGGCTAGATAGAGGGAGTGATGAACGACAATATTGTGCTCCCGGAATCGATTTGCCAATTGCAACAATTCAGAGAACTAAATATGGTGAATATCCAGAATATCATACGTCTCTTGATAATCTAGAAGATGTAGTCACCCCAGAGGGGTTAGAAGGTGGTTACTGGGCTATAAGGAGAGGAATCGAAGTTTTAGAAAATAATTTTTTTTATAAATCATGCGTCTTGGGTGAGCCACAGATGGGCAAAAGAGGTCTTTACTCAACTTTATCAACAAAGAAGTCAAGAACAAATGAGAAAGTTATGATGGATTTTTTGAGTTATTGTGATGGACAAAATTCTTTATTAGATATTGCTGAAAAGGTTAATGTTCCAGCGTGGCAACTCTTTGAAGTCATTGAAATATTACAAAAAGAAAAACTCATCGCCAGAGTATAAAAATTACTAAATAAGCTTTATCAGTTAACACTTAAAAAATTCTTTTAGAGCGTCACATATATATTCTAATTCAAGTTCTTTAAGATTTTGATGTAGAGGCAGACTTAAGCAGCTTTCATAATATTTCTCTGCTTCCGGAAACATACCAGCGCAAAATCCTAATTTCTTATAATATGGATGCAAGTGAACAGGAATATAATGCACCTGACAACCAATTTTTTTTTGTTTTAAAAATCTATATAGGTCATCTCTCTTAAAGGCTTTGTTGGTAATCCGAACAATAAAAAGATGATAACTCGAGAGGTCATTCGGTGTGACCCTCTGGTACTTTAATGGATATTTATCCAAATTTTCTTGATAAATCTTTGCCAACCGATTTCTTTTTTTTACAAATTGTCTAAGTCTAGTGATTTGGCTCAAACCCAAAGCCGCTTGCAACTCGGACATTCTAAAATTATAGCCAAGTTCTATCTGCTCATAATACCATTCTGGCATTCCATCTTTCATGAACTTTTCCCTAACAATGCCGTGAGAACAAAGTTGACGAGCATTTTCAAGCTTGCCGATTGAGTCAAGCAATAATGCCCCACCCTCGCCAGTTGTAATCATTTTAACAGGATGAAAACTGAAAACCGATGCACAGCTGTATCTTTGGTCTCCAATTGGGTATCCATTATAAAATGCGCCTAAAGCGTGTGAAGCATCCTCAATTACCTTGAATTTGTATTTTTTCGACAACTTAAATATTTCTTTCATATCACATGGATTGCCTCCAAAGTGGACAACAGTAAGAAACCCAGGGCTATCATGAGTTCCAGCAACATGGCTCAATTTTTTTTCTAGTTTTTTTGGACATATATTGAGTGTATCAGGATCAATATCAACAAAATCAATTTTAGCTCCAAGTTGCAGAGCGGCATTAGAAGTGGCTACAAAAGTAATTGGACTGGTCCAAAGAACACTATTGTTATCTATACCATGAACTTGATAAGCCAATTGAAGCGCAGAGGTGGCGCTATTTACGCTTAAAACATTTTTATTGTTACATATTTTCCCTAATTTTTTCTCAAAAAGATCTATTTTTGGTCCTCGAGATAAAAAATCTGACCTTAAAGCATCTAAAACGCTCTTTTCATCTTGAGCGTTTATAGATTGGGTAGAATAAGACTCTATGGCTTTTTTATTTAAGTTCAAGCTGTTTCAACCATTGCTTAAGTTCATCAGTTTTTAACCACGTTCTGTTATTATCGCTTGTGTACAAAAAACTTTTTTCAACTTTTTTACCACCACTTGTCCTTTTGTTACACCGATCCCAGTTATTTAAAGGGGATAAAATCTTGAAATACCTCTCAAATTCATAAGTATATTTAGCTTCATCCAAACTTATCAATTGTTCATGCAGTTTTTCGCCAGGCCGCATTCCAATTTCTTTTAGCGCGCACTTCGGCGCTATGGTAGCTGCTAAATCAACAATTTTAACTGATGGACTCTTCCTAACAAATATCTCTGATCCCTGCATTTCATTTAGAGAATATAAGACTGTCTCAACAGCCTCCTCTAAAGTAATTAAAAACCTTGTCATTCTTAAATCAGTTATTGGGATCTCTCCACTTTCTCTAGATTCAATAAAAAAAGGTATTACTGAACCACGAGACCCAGCAACATTGCCATACCTTACGACTGAGAATCTAGTTCCATGTTCTCCTGAATAGGCATTTGACGCAGTAAACAATTTATCTGATGCAAGTTTGGTTGCTCCATAAAGGTTGATCGGACTCGACGCTTTATCCGTAGATAGGCTGATAACCTTTTTGATTTTTTGATCAATTGTTGCATCAATCACATTCATTGCCCCTATGACATTGGTCTTAACGCACTCGAAAGGGTTGTATTCAGCAACTGGAACAATTTTTGTAGCAGCTGCATGGACCACGAAGTCTACACCAGCCAGTGCTCTATGCAGTCTGTCTTTATCTCTGACATCTCCTATAAAAAATCTTAAAACCTTATTTTCGGGATACAGTTTTGCCATTTCCCATTGCTTCATTTCATCTCGAGAAAAAATTATTAATTTTTTAGGTTTATATTTTTTCAAAACCAACTCAACAAACTTATGACCAAATGAGCCAGTGCCACCTGTAATTAAAATATTTTTGTTGTTCAGCATTCAGAGAAAAACTTTCATTAGTTTCTATAAGACAGATGTTAACACACGAGGAGCAAAATCTATGCCTTTTTTTACTTAAACAAAAAATAATAATCGTCGTTATTCCTCACAGGTTCATTTAACAAAAGGAGTAAAAGATGGCTTTAAATCGAGGATTTGACACTTACAAACAAGAAAGCCAAGAATATATAGCGGGTATAGATAGTGCACACGGTAGGATAAAGATACTTTTCGACACTTTCATCCAAAATTTAGATAATCAAATTGAAAAGCACCCAAAAACAGACTTTTTAAGCCTTGGTAAGTGTTTAAACGTATTAACAATTTTGTCAGATTCACTCAATACAAGTGAGGGCGGAGAATTGGCGGAAAATTTATTAGAGTTATATGATTACAGTAGAAGAACACTTAGAGAATATCTTGAAACTAAAGAAGTAAAGAAATTAGAAGAAGTCTATTCCATTATCACCAAATTGTCGGAAGGATGGGATGGTATCGACGAGAGTAAAAAATAATAATTAGCAAAAAACGTTAGTTTATTATTTTATTTCTGACATCGCTATATTATCATACTTGGGTATATGAAAGTATTATTATAGAAGGGATGTGGCTCTGAGCAACTTTTGCCCAAATTGGATTATCAACGTCGTAACAGCTCACACCGCTATGGACTTTCTAACTGGCTCAAGCACCCTCAGTTCAATTGCTAAAAAATATGCTCGTGGGCTGTCTGAACATTATGAATTAGTTAATCATCAGTATATTGAGTCAATAGCAGAGCAAAAGCTTAGAACACTATCTGAGATAGAGGCAGCAGAAAATGCTGTTGTAATATTAAATGCTTATGTTTATAGGAGATATAAATTTCATCCAGATAATAAACCAAGGCGTATTTCAGGCTTGTTTACCTCCGAGTTCAATGGAACCAAAACACCTCTTTTTGAGGAGAATGAGGTTTGTAAGGGGTTTAAAGCATTTATATTTAGCATTCGTTCGAATGTCTATAATTATGCTCCATCCGGTTGGACTATCATTGAAGAGCCTGAAGCCGGATGGCTTGGCGAATTAGTTGCTGAACCAAGCTCGATATTTGACAGTTTCTAAACATCAGATAAACTGGACCTTTATTCAGTAAAAAGAGTAGTAAATTGCTATTAAGAGTATTGAATATTGTTGTCCAAGTGACCATTTTAGGAGCTCTTGTAGGAATTGTGGTGTCTTTGTTTTCACTAGGGTTTGTATACGGTGTAAAAGAGATATCATCTTTCAGAGAGTCATACGGGCACTGCTCCTTTAAAATTTTCTATAGCTGCTTTAGCCATATTCCTTTAATTTTTTTATTTTTAAGTGCGATGATTATTTTGTCAGTAAAAAATGTACTGCACATATCGCGATACCACGGACCGGCAGATGTAATTTTAACAGCACATAGTAACTCTGAAAACTTAGATCCAAAAACGGGTTTTCTTTCTACTTTTGCCGCGTTTGTATCGGCAAGCGGTGGAGCGTCAGTAGGTCAGTATGGGCCTTTAGTTCATTTAGGTGGAACCATCGGGAACTTGATAAACAAATTTACTCCTGGTTTACTTTCCAAGGATACCTTTATTGGTTGTGGGGTAGCAGCAGCGATTTCAGCAGGCTTCAGTTCACCTATCGGAGGTATAGTTTTTGCTCATGAAGCAATTTTGAGGCACTTTTCATTTAAAGCTATCGCTCCTATCGCAGTTAGCAGCGTAGTAAGCTCAACGCTAACAGCATACTTCTTTCCAAGCGGTATACTCTTTCAAAATACTGACGCTAAAATTGATCTATTGCCAGCAGTTTCTTTATCTCTCCTTTTAGGGCCAATTTGTGCTATGAGTGCCGTTGCATTTATGAGATCCCTGCTAGCCTTACAGAAAAATGTCCATATTGTTGGTAAATCAGAACTATCTAGGATCATAATTGCGGTCATGATTTGTGGTTTTTTAGGTGGGTTTTTTCCAGAAATTCTTGGACTAGGTGGTAATACTATAGTTGGGATCTTAGATGACTCTTTTTCACTCGGTTTTTTATTCACAATACTTTTTCTTAAGCTTTTCGTTACTGTGATTTGCCTTAGCTTAGGTTTTTTTGGTGGAGTATTCTCTCCAGCACTCGTATTAGGTGCATCGGTTGGCGGCATATTTACCATTTTTGGTGATTTTATAGGTTTTGAAACTTTAGGCGACTCACTTGTATTGGCAGGAATGGCTGCGTTATCAGCATCTGTAATTGGTGCGCCAATTGCTTCAATCGTTATTATTTTCGAGCTAACACATTCGTATGATTTGGCCTTCGTGGCTATAATATGTGTTGCTGCTTCCTGTCTCATTAGCTCATTAACGTTTGGACACTCATTTTTTGATAAACAGCTTATAAATCGAAACTTCAAAATAAATAGTGGAAGATCTGAAATACTGCTTTCAGAGGTATTTGTTTCCAGTATCATAGGTAAAAATGATTATTTAAAGGTCGATGAATCTATTACGAAAGATAGTCTCTTAACTTTATTCAGAGACTCTGATTTTACTGAAGCTTACGTAGTTAATGATCGCAATCAGTTAATAGGAAAAGTAAAGGTGAATGATCTATTGAAAGTAGGTGATCAAATCGAACCATCTCATCCCCTTACTATTAGAGAAATTGATACAATTTCTGACGCAATTAAAAAAGCAAGTAATTTTGTCGGAGAGAGTATCCCAATTATTGGTCAAGACAACACATTACGGGGAGTAATTACGGAGGCTGACTTGTTTTCTCAATATCTCGAGGTGCAGAGCAGAATCTCTAATATAGAAAAAGACTAATTAAGCTGTGAGATCAACTGACTGTTGTAGCGTTGTGTCAACGGTTTCAAATGCTCTAATATTTTGGTTGTTTACGCTCGCTATGGAATCTGTCTCATCAATTTCGTTATTGCTTCTTATCTCTATATCTGCTGTTCTATTCTCTAGCGCTCTTTCACTTGTAAGTTCCATTGGTCGAAAATTTTCAAGCGGTGGTCTTAAGTCTGTTCCAGAGTCTATCACGTTTCTTGTTCCTGAACCAACTCCCCTCTCTTCTAATGAGGCAAACTGCTGGTTTGGGTCTATGTCCATTGTTCTCGGTGTAACGTCGATAGTATCTTCTGCCAGATCTGCTTCTGGTACGCTACTTGCATTAGAAACGGCAGCGCTGGTAATCGACCTATTATCAGCTTGACGCTGAACTATAGGAGCTTGATTTGTCATTATAGAATCAACCATTTTGCAAAACTATCACAATTTATTGGGAATCACAAGAAAATACGAAAATGAAAAATATAAACGCCGCTTTAACATATAAGAATACCGATCAGATTAGTGTCGTGAAACCCGGTGACGCTAACTCAGTTCTTTTAAAATGTTTTGATGAGCTTATAAATTCAGTCAAGTCTTTTCATGATAATATTGTACCGTCGACTAGCAACTTTAGAAAAAAATCTTCTAGTTTCTCTAGAGCTCTCACAATAATTTACACTCTTCAAAGTAGTATTGACTTTGAAAAAGATCTAAGCGTTGCTAAAAGCCTTTTTCAAATCTATGAGTTTACACGAGTAGCGTTGATTGAAGAGTTTAAAACCTGTAAAGTTAAAAAGAGTCTTCAAGCTGTGAAAGCTTTATCTGAGATTCGAGATACTTGGAATTTAATAAAATAAGAGCAATTCGATGCATCACGCAGATTTAAAAAATCTATACGAATTGAATGAAAAGATCGAGCGAGCACTAGAAGAAAGTAACTTTATTTTGCTTGCCTCTCTTTCTAAGAAGCTGAGTTCGCTAGTTGAAACAATGACGAGCGCTTCTGCTCATAGAGATGATATAACGGAAAACGACATTAAGTCTCTTGAAAAACAATTGCTTCGCATCAATCAATACCAGATAAAAACTGAGGCCAAGTTTAGAGATTACACTTCAAAAATATCTAAGCAAACAAAAATGCAAAACGCCTATAAAGATAGCCGTGGCTAAATCTATTTTGAAATTCCATATTTTTTCATTTTCTCTATTAACGTAGTTCTTCTAAGTTTAAGGGCATCAGAAGCTTGACTTACCATTCCATCCGTCTTTTCTAAGGCTGCTTCGATCATCACGATTTCGATTTCGCTCAGGTGGCGTCTTAGATCCATTTTATCAAAATATAAAAACCAATCCTTGTACTGCTCCGGTTTCGGTATGGGCAAACTATCTGTTTCTTCATCTTTAAGATCGCTTGAAATGTCAGCCAACTCAGTTGATGCCGCCCACAATTCATCTTGCTCTTCTTCGGGTTCAGGGACTTTCAGTCGTAAAAGGTTTTCTTTTACATTTTCTCCCGATACAAATCTATCATTAAATAGCACGGATGCCCTTTCAACTACATTTCGAAGCTCTCTAACATTTCCTGGCCAGTTATAATTTGATAAAACCTTAAGAGCATCTTCACTAAAGTTTACCTTAATGTCTTGTCCTGAAAATTTTATTTTTTCTATAATTCCTTGAATGAGTATAGGAACATCTACTGCCCTTGCGGCTAATGTTGGTACGTCAATTGGAAAGACATTAATCCTATAAAATAGATCTGCTCTAAATTCTCCCTTTTCAACTTTTTTATCAAGATCTTGGTGAGTAGCACACACTAAACGGAAATTGACATCGACTTCTTTGTTTGAGCCTACTCTTTGAATTTTTCGGCTCTCTAGCACTCTCAAAAGTTTTGATTGTAGCGGAAGTGGCATATCCCCTATCTCATCTAAAAAAATAGTTCCATTATTAGCTTGCTCAAATCTCCCCGGTCTTGCACGATCTGCTCCAGTAAAGGCGCCTTTTTCGTGCCCAAAAAGCTCAG
>CACBBC010000023.1 GCA_902537415.1 uncultured Alphaproteobacteria bacterium
TTGGATGATACAAGTTCAGAGGTGCGCGTGAAAAGAAAAGTCAATGAACTGATAGATGACAAATAAAATTGACTTTCTTGAACATGAGCTCGATGTAAATGCCCTCATCCAGGGCATATTAACAATTAGTAGTATCGATCCCTCTCTTGGTTCTTTATCTGTAAAGGCCAAATATTCAACCTTAAGAACGGTGTTTCTTTCTAACCTCTTGTCCCTATTAAAACCAAAACGATTGAAAAAAATTTATCCCTTTCAAAATCCAACCGACTTTGCCAATAACATTAACATGGTCGATACACTAACCTTTGGCACGCCAAAATATAATGAAGATATATTCTCATCCGATGACATCGCTTTAATTTTAACTAACACGGAAAAAATGGAAAAAGGTCTAGCTACATTTTTGAGAAACAAAATTAAGAACAACAGCAACAAATTCTTCGTTGCATTAGACGAAAGCGAAAGTAACGAAGTGCCCAGAGAAAATCTATCCGACTATCTTATTTTTTCTATAAATCTGGATGGCACAAGACATAAAGATTTGAAAAAAGTTACTATAAATAGAAAAAAAATTTCTGAGGCTAAAGAAAATCTAGTGGCAAGTCAATAAAAAAATATTGGATTACTTAATCGCGTCCGCCGAAATGTTTTCTATTTCCAATATGCATACGATTTTTACCACCTTAAAAGTTGCTAAGGCGATATGTGCTTATAAAGGAAAAAAGAGTGTAACGAGAGAAGAAATAAACCTAGCTATTTCCCTCTCAATGATTCATAAGGCAAAACAAATTCCAGAATTTCAACAAAAGGAGAAAGTAGCGACGCCTGAACAAGAACAATCAAGAGATGATAATGAAAGTAAAGCGAACGAAACAGAACTTAATAGTGAAGACAAAAAAATGCTCATAGATGCTCTTAAAATCTCTCTCCCAAGCAGCCTCATTGAGACTCTTTTGTCAAAAAATTCTCAATCTATTAGTTATGGGGAAGCAGCTGGATCTGGAGAAAGAAACATTAATTTTTCTGCAGGTCGCCCTATCCCTTCCGTTAATAGGAAATATTCTTCTGACAAAAGAATTGATTTGATGGGGACGCTTACAAAATCTATCCCTTGGCAAAAAATAAGATCTTCTTCAGTTACAAAAAATAAAAAAATAATCATTTATCCACAAGACATCATGATAAAAAGATTTGAGAAGCAGTCAGAGAGGCTTCTAATATTTTTAGTTGATGCCTCAGGCTCTAATGCTATTGGGCGATTAAATGAAGCAAAGGGAGCTATCGAGATATTATTATCCGATGCTTATGCAAAGCGGGATAATGTTGCTCTCATTTCTTTTAGTGGATTGAAAGCTGATCCTTTACTATTACCTACAAAATCTCTTGTGACAGCCAAGAAAAAATTAAGTTCACTGCCTGGAGGCGGTGCTACACCTTTGGCAAATGGTCTACTCGAAGCATTTAATATGGCATCTGTCGCTAGATCCCGAAGTATAAAACCTATTATTATCCTCTTATCTGATGGTAGGGGAAACATGTCGCTTGATGGAGTGGGAGATCGTGTTAAAGCTATTGAGGATACAACCTACATAGCATCATTAATAAAACGAAACGCCATCAATAATATCTTTATTGATACGTCTAGAAGAAAAACACCAATGGCTAATGAGCTCGCAAGAGAGCTAAACGGTCATTATTTCCAATTGCCAATGGCTAATTCCAGCAGCATTTCAAAAGCAGTTCAGCGATCGATATAGTGCATAGAGATGGTTAATGACGCTTCAAATAATTTTTGGCCATACTCTGAACATAGTAAGTTCCTTGAGACCGATAATTTTGTCTGGCATTATCAATTAATTGGGAAACCAGGCAACCCTATTATACTCCTTATCCATGGAGCTGGCGCTTCTTCTCATTCTTGGGCCAATCTAATACCAAAACTAAATGAGTTTCAAGTTTTAGCGGTTGACCTACCTGGACACAGATTCTCAAAGATAAAAAAAGGAATACGACCTCAACACGAAACTATTGTGAGCGATTTGATAATTCTTTTTGAGTCATTAAAGATTAAACCAAACGTCTTTGTAGGTCACTCTATCGGTGCAGTAATCGTTTTGTCCTTATCCGTTATCTACGAGGGACCTCTGTCATCCATAGTTCTTGTAAATGGTGCTCTAGAGAGATTTGAAGGTCCAGCTGGGACCATTTTTCCACTAATGGCAAAAGTGTTTTATGGGAGCCCTTTAACTAAATATTGGATAAGGCTTTTTAATAGTGCCGAAACAAGTCTTAGAAAATTTCTATCAATATCTGGGAGCAATCTTAATAGTAAAAACATTGACTACTATATGAAACTCATGACTGATGAGGACCATGTTACCGGCACTCTGGCATTCATTTCTAATTGGGATATCGGCGATATTGAAAAAAAACTAAAAAAAGTCAGTGTTCCAACTCTTTTTTTAGCAGGCATGCACGATGGGATTGTAAGTTATAAAACATCTGTAAGAGCTCACAAAAAAGCATTTAACGCTAAAATAAAGCTTTTTGAAAGTGAGGGCCATTTGATCCATGAAGTTTCAAGTGCAAAAATTGCCAAAGAGATTAATTCTCTTTGATTTTGAAGTCACACTAAGTTCCTGTAAAATTTGGTTTTTCTTTTTTAAAAAAAGACTCAACAGCAGATTTAAAATCGTTGCTCAGCATCAAATTATCTTGTTCTCTCGCTTCATGATTGAACCTATCACAATAAGCTTTAAAAGTATCTTCACGCATTACTTGCTTTGCAGCAGATGCCGCTAAAGGCGCTCTTTGCGATAATTCTTCAGCCCAGCTTCTTACGTCATCAATAAAGCTACCATCTTGAAATATTTTGTTTGACAATCCATAGTTAAGACACTCCTCCGAAGATAGATGGCTACCTGAAACAATTACCTCTAAAGCTTTTCTATAGCCTAGAGATTTTTGAAGAAGATACGTTGCTCCTCCATCAGGTACCAAGCCAATATTAGAAAACACCATTGAAATACGAGAGGAGGCGGCCATTACCGTAAAATCACAATTCATAGCTAAAGCCGTTCCTATTCCAGCTGCTGATCCATGTACGGCAGCTATGAAAAGTTTTTGACTTTTTGAGATTATTTCAAATATGGGAAAATATTCATCTAAGAGCTGTTTTGAAGGAGGCATTTGACCTCCGTCATTTAAATCGGCGCCAGCACAAAAACCAGGACCCTCTCCTCTCAATATCACTATTCTCGTATCTTTATTCTGATCAATTTTCCTCAAGTTTTCAGCGAGACTTAACCTGAGTTCTGTATTAAATGTGTTATAATTTTCTGGCCTATTAATTAAAACCTCGACTATGTGTTTCGTTAAATGCTCTACTTTTATAATTTGCGACATAGAATTCTTTCCTATCATAGTTTCACGTATACGACTATTGTTATTCAAGAATACAAGCTTTTAACTGAAAAGTTCAATGATCAATATAGATTTTTATATAAAAAATTTTCGCTGGCTCTATATAGTATTTATTCTTACTTTTTGTTCAGCTTTTGGTCAGACTTTCTTCATTTCATTATACTCGGGAGAAATTAGGTCTGCTTTCGAGTTAACTCATGGTCAATGGGGACTGATCTACTCGTGCGCTACTTTATCTTCAGCAATTCTAATCCTCTTTGCGGGTGGTTATGCAGATAGAATTTCAGCTAAAAAACTAAGCACATTGGTCATTTTTGGATTGATAGTTTTTGTATTTTTAATGGCAAACAATACTTCAACATGGGCGCTAGTTTTTATCATTCTAGGCCTCCGTTTTTTTGGTCAAGGAATGCTTGGGCATATATCAATGGTCTTTTGTGGCAAGTGGTTTTTTAAAAATAAGGGAAAGGCGGTCGCCGTTGCAAACTCTGGTTACACTCTTGCAGAAGCAATAATGCCCACAATATTTGTTGCTTTAATAGGCCTTCTAAGTTGGCAGGTCAGCTGGTATGTATCGATAATAATGAGTATACTAATATTGGCCTCGGTCAGGTTTTTTGCAAAAACAGAGCGAAACAAGGGCACCAAGCCACAGAAAGAAAATCAACAGGTAGGTATGTTGAAAAAATCATGGAAGCGATCCGAGATGTTAAGGAGTTGGGTTTTTTGGGCAGCAGTGCCGGGGCTAATGACTTCTCCTATGATTACAACAACTCTGTTCTTCCACCAAGTGCATTTAGTGGAAATAAAAAGTTGGGATCTCTCAACATATGTACTATTTATTCCAGCCTATTCAGCCGCAACTCTTTTTTCTTTGTATTTGATAGGTTATTTGGTGGATAAGCTTTCCACAAAAATTATTCTACCTTTTTTTCTTTTTCCTCTCATCTCAGGGTTATTACTTTTATCGATCGCTACAAGTTACTTGGAATTACTCCTTATCTTTATCCTGTTTGGTTTAAGCGCTGGGGCATACATTGTAGTATATGGAACTTTTTTCCCGGAATTCTTCGGATCTCTGTATCTCGGATCAGTGCGTACGGTTGGAGTAACCATTATGGTTTTCAGTTCTGCTATTGGACCTGTTTTAAGTGGCTATTTCATAGACTTAGGCTTTCTCATTGATCATCAGTTCAAATTTTTTGCTGCATTTTCGGTATTTGCTTCCTTATTATTTTTAACTATCAATCTAAGCGTGAAGCTCCCTGAAAATGCTTAAAGTAAAAATTTCAAAAGCTTATATGATCGGGCATACAGTTCATGATATTAAGATGGGAAAGAATGCTAAAATAAATATAATCGCAGTTACATAGGGCTATAATGCTAAAAGAGAACGGAAGCAAGCGAGTGCGGACTGTATTATAAATGACCCCAGTGAATTAAATAAATATTAGGAGGCCTTTAAATGGACAATCCCGAAATCATTTGGCAACCAAGTAGTGAAAGTAAAAAGTCAAGCAACTTATATCGGTTTATTGAATTTGCAAATCACAGATACTCACAATCAATTAAAACAGAATATCAAGATATTTGGGATTGGTCAGTTAATAATGTCGAAAAGTTTTGGTCTTTGATGTGGGATTTTTCTGAAATAAAAGGAAGTAAGGGCACAAAAATTACTGAAAATATTGGGCGGATGCCTGGCGCTAGGTTTTTTCCAGATGCAAAACTAAACTATGCAGAAAACCTACTCCGAGCTGCAGATAATGCTATAGCTATAGAGGAATTTAGAGAAGATGAGTTCTCCAATGCGTTAACTAGAAAAGAATTGGAAAATAAGGCCCTTAAAATGGCTGGCTGGATGAAAAGCAAGGGGGTCAAGAAAGGGGATCGTGTCTGCGCTTACATGCCCAACTGTTCTGAAACAGTTATATCGATGCTCGCTACTTCTGCCTTAGGAGCTATTTTTTCTTCCTGTTCGAGCGACTTCGGTATTGAGGGGGTTATAGATCGCTTTGAACAAATAGAGCCCAAAATTATGGTTGCAACGGACGGTTACCTTTATAATGGAAAGGTTATTGATAGATCAGAAGAAATTAAAACAATATCTAAACGCCTTCCCTCTTTAGAACATATCATTGTTGTTGAATATATAAGTTCTTCCAAAGATATTGATAATTTTACAAATTTTAAAGCTGTTTTTCAGTCAGACAGATTAGAGAACTATGTTTTGTGTAAATTTAATGATCCTTTATATATTGTTTTTTCATCGGGTACCACTGGCAAACCTAAATGCATAACACACAGTATAGGAGGCGTTCTAATTCAACACGCAAAAGAACACCTGCTTCATGTAAATTTAAGCGAAAAGCAGAAAATGTTTTATTTTACTACATGTGGTTGGATGATGTGGAATTGGTTGGTTGGCTCCCTATTTTGTAAAAGCTCGATAGTCCTCTATGAAGGAAGTCCATTTTATCCAAATCCCGAACACCTATGGAAAATAGCTGAAAAATCAAAGGTGAGCATATTCGGTACATCAGCAAAATATATCGATGCACTTTCAAAATCTAATATAGTTCCTAAGAAACACTTCACATTGAGCAACCTACGAACTGTTTGTTCAACTGGCTCTCCACTTAGCCCGGATAGTTATGATTACATTCTTAACAATATAAAACCAAATGTGCAGATTGCATCGATTTCTGGTGGAACAGATCTTCTCAGCTGTTTTGTTTTAAGCAACCCTTTGAGTCCTGTAGTCAAAGGACAAATCCAATGCAGAGCACTAGCAATGGACGTGGATATATTTAACGAGCATGGAGAAAGTTTGGTTAACATGGAAGGTGAGCTTGTTTGCAAAATCCCATTCCCATCAATGCCCATAAAGTTTTGGAATGATCAAAATGATACAAAATACAAAGAAGCATATTTTGAAAA
The DNA here is from genome assembly GCA_902537415.1 of uncultured Alphaproteobacteria bacterium. GTDB lineage: Bacteria > Pseudomonadota > Alphaproteobacteria > Rhodobacterales > Rhodobacteraceae > CACIJG01. The sequence continues at coordinate 6,364 of CACBBC010000023.1, forward strand.
ATTTAAAGGGATATGGTGTCACGGAGATTGGGCCAAAATAACTGAGCGCGGTACAGTGGTAATTTACGGTAGATCGGATGCAACCCTAAATCCTGGCGGAGTGAGGATTGGTACTGCCGAGATATATAATACGGTTGAGAAACTCAATGAAATTGCTGAGTCCATCGTAATAGCACAAAATTGGAATGATGATGTTAGAATAATTTTATTTCTAAAGTTACAAAATGACCATGAGCTAACTGAACATCTCAAAGAAAAAGTAGTTAATCAGATAAGAACAAATCTCACCCCAAGGCATGTACCAGCTAAAGTAGTTGCTGTTCCAGATATCCCTCGAACGCGTTCTGGAAAAATAACCGAGCTAGCAGTCAGAGATATTGTACATGGAAAAGAAATTAAAAATAAAGAAGCTTTGGCTAACCCAGAAGCCCTGATTCATTTTGCTAACATACCTGACTTAAGTCAAGGTTAATGCCTTATTGCTTCCAAAAGATAGGCAGGAAAAATGCCATTGCAACTAGAAGTTCTAGCCTTCCTAAAATCATTGCCAATATTAAAATATATTTTTCAACGTCATCAAGGCTCTTGAAGCTTCCCGATGGACCAATTATTTCACCGATTCCAGGGCCAACATTTGCTAAAGCGGTCGTTGCTCCAGATAGAGCAGTAACAAAGTCTAATCCACAGAAAGCAAGACTTAATGTTACTAAAATTAGGCATGCAAAAAAACAACAGATCATCGTAACAGTTGAGCGATAAATATCTTGATCAACGAGCTTACTGCCATATCTCAAGAGAAAAATCCCCTTAGAATAAATTAATTGTCTTAAGGATGTTTTGATTACTTGTCCCAGAACTATAAATCTATAGACCTTGATCCCTCCGGCAGTTGAACCCGCACAACCTCCGATAAATATAAGAAAGAAAAACATGACAGGGCCCAAGGAACCATAATTCATAAAATCCCCACTAGAATATCCAGTAGTGGTTATTATGGAAACTACATTAAAAATATATTCAGTATTTACATATACTGATTTAGTATGCCCACTGTTTTGGTAAAAAATCAGTAATGCACAAGAAAAAAATATTATTAATAGAAAGGTCAATACCTGTGGGTCTAACTTGGGAATGTTTCGAGTAAAAAAAATCGCAACAAATACACTAAACGGTAACCCGCCTACTATCATAAATAAAATAGCAACCCATAAAACTGAAGCACTATTAAAATAGCCGAGAGATTCATCATGCGTCGAAAAACCACCAGTAGCGACGGTCGTCATACCATGCGTTAGCGCATCAAATGGTGTTAATCCAACAATTAAGTAAGAAACTACACATGCCAAAGATAATATTACGTAAATGATAATTATGGATCTTGATATCTCTACCAACCTCGGCAGAGGTTTATCCGACCTATCCGAACTCTCCATTTTAAATAATTGCATTCCACCAATCCTCAAAAATGGCAGTAGAATTAGCCCTAGTGAAAGTATACCAAGACCTCCGACCCATTGCATCAAAGCCCTCCACAAAAGAATTGGGCGATCGAAGCTTAATATCTCTGACATTATTGTTGAACCGGTAGTAGTGAGTCCTGAGGTTGCTTCAAATAAAGCGTCTACGAAACTTAAATTAGCTGAAGAATTGGCTAAGGGGATTGCGCACAAAATTGGGAGCAGAAACCACAACATATTAACTACTAATATTCCAAATCTTGGGGTAATCTTTGGTTGATCACCGAAGCATGCGATTATAACCAATATACAAAAGATAGCAGCCATTAAACCTGACCAAAGAAAAGATTTGCCGCCCTCCCAACCCGTGAGTACGGAAGTAATCCACGGGATTAACATTAAAAAGGAAAAGAATAACCCTACGTATGCGACGATTAGTCCAGCTGACCTAACTTCTTTCAATAGCATCGGTAAAACTTATTTGAATTTTGTTAAAATTACAATAATTGATAAATTCAAAAAAATTGAATAAATATGTTTTTTCTTTTTTTACTTTCACCTTCCGGTTTCCACTTAGAAATTTCACTAATCAGGCAAACCTATCTTTAAAATTAATAAGTACCAACATGCCGGCAAAAACGACTACAGGTGGAAGATAAATTAGTAAAAATATGTCTGGTTTAAGAACAAGAAGTGATTTCAAAGAAATAATAGAAACCTGCATAACTAGGGCTACTAATGACAATAAAAGAACAACTACAGTAATTCGGTATTTTTCACTAGTAAAAACTATTAGAGCTAAACCCCCTAGCATGGATAGCGCTATCGGAGACAATATCGATGCCATCTTCATATGACTCTCTGCTAAATATTCAGATGAGGAATAGTCACTTATTTGAGCAAGCTCTTTAGATTTTAAAAATCCAGTAATTGGTGAAACATCAGAAGGCGAGGCCAAGTAATACAGCGTTTCGGGAATGAATGAATTCAAATTAATACCAAATCTTTCAAATTTCACTGACACAATACTCTTTTCATCTTTGGACGTAATCTGCAACTCACCATCTTGCATAATTAAATCTCTAATATTGTCTTTATCTCTAATAGCTGCCTCTTTGGCGGAGTATAATAAAGAGTAACTGTCATTTCGGTCATCAAATACAAATACTCCCGTCATTTGATTTTCTTCCAATTTGTCTCTGACATAAATAGTAACACCAGCAATTGGATGCAAAAACTTCCCACTATCAATAAACTTTATGGCAAAATTTTGTTCAATATCAAAAAAAATTGACTGAAGTTTAAATGCGCTTTTTGGTAAGACAAAAAAAGTGATTAAAAATAGAATGGAGCTGATAGTTACTCCAAATAAAAAAATTATTTTTGCGAAAGAAAAAAATGAAAAGCCTGAGCTTGAAATAATTACAATTTCTGCTTCTGTTACAAGTTTATTTACGGCATAGATTGTTGAAAAAAAAGCTGCAATAGGTATCACAAAATAGGCCACCTGAGGAAGTGTATGCATCGCAACATTGAAAAATATGGCTAAGGGTTGCTCATTTAAAACCAAAGTTTCAAGCTTTGGAAGAATTTGAACTAACCATAGTATGCCGATAAATGTGAAAGAAAATATCAGAAATGGTTTTAATAGCTCACTATATAAATATTTGCTTATGACCTTCATTTAGAAATTATACTCTATACTCTCAGTTAGGCATGATTATTGCTCTATGTAAAACGTTAATAGAACGTATTTCCTCTTACGTCAAAAGGTTAGCTCCTTAATAAGCTCGTGCAGATCATGGTTAGTCTGCGTTTTTCTTTCATTATAAAATCATTTTAGATATCATATCTTAGGATTTTTGAATCATAGATAGGATAAGCAAATGGTCGTCAATGAAAAAATCAACCTAAGAGTTAGCGAGTTGATTAATAAATATTCCAACCCTTCAAATACTGTCGAGCAATTACTCTGTGACCAGTATCCATCAAATAAAATAGCCTATAAAATAATAAATGAAAATATGGAGGAATATGATCTTACATATGGCGAGTTAAAAACACATTCTACTTTGATAGCGAATGGTTTAACAAAAAGAGGTATTGGAAAAGGCGATAGAATTGCTACCTTGATGGGCAAAAGTAAAGAGTATCTCATCACACTATTAGCAATCTGGAGAATAGGTGCTGTACACGTCCCATTATTTACTGCCTTCTCTACACCAGCGATTGCGCTGAGAGTAAATGGAAGCAATGCTAAAATAGTCTTCTGTGACCATAAACAGCAGTCGAAACTTAAACCATCAGATGACTTTGTGCTTCATAGTGAATTAGATGTTATTACGACAGCAAGCTTTGATCAAACACCAAACTGGGCAGAAAGATGGGAGGATTTACTAGCGACAGATGTTCCTATCAAGAAAGAAGTGAACTTAGATCCAGATGCTGCCATTATTCATATATTTACGTCTGGTACTACTGGAGAACCTAAAGGCGTTAGTCTTCCTGTGAAAGCTCTTGCATGTATAGAAGCGTATGCAGAATTTGCTTATGATCTTAGACAAACTGATATCTTTTGGAATGCTGCTGATCCTGGTTGGGCCTATGGATTATACTGTGGTATTCTTGCGACTTTGACTACTGGGACACCTGCGATTTTATTTGAAGGTGGCTTCAGCGCCCAGGCGACCATGGATATAATAGAAAAGCATAAAGTGACAAATTTTGCAGCTGCGCCAACGGTCTATCGGTCACTACGTGCCGATAGGGTGGAGCTTTCTGCTGGACATAAATTACGATGTCTTTCAAGTGCCGGAGAACCTTTGACCCCAGAGATCAACGAATGGGCACAGTCTTTCTTTGGGCTTTCTGTCCATGACCATTATGGACAGACTGAAACCAGTATGGTTATTAATAATCATCATCATCCAGAGCTTAAAACAAATTTGCGTGATGGCTCAATGGGTAGAGTGATGCCGGGGTGGTCAGCTACTGTCTTAAAAAATAATGAAGATGTACCCGAAGAACCTGGGGTTCCCGGTCGTGTTGCCTTCATTGTTAACGAGAGCCCATTTTCTTGGTTTGCGGGTTATATAGGAAACCCAAAAAAAAGTGCTGAAAAGTTTTCCAAAGACGGAAAATATTATTTAACTGGTGATACCGGATCAATTGACGAAAATGGTTATTTCTACTTTTCCACAAGAGACGACGATGTGATTATTATGGCTGGCTATAGAATTGGGCCATTCGAAGTTGAGTCTGCTCTAAGTACTCATGAAGCAGTGGCAGAGTGCGCCGTGATCGCTACACCAGACAACGTTAGAGGCGAAGTAATTGAGGCTTTTGTTGTATTAATGCCTGGAGCAAACAAAAGTGACCAACTTACTGAAGAGCTTCAAAGGTGGGTAAAAACAAATTTTGCGGCTCACGCTTATCCTAGGCATATAACTTACATTGAAAAATTACCGAAGACGCCTAGTGGGAAAATACAACGCTTTGTGCTTCGAGAGCAACGTAAAAGCGAAATATCAAGGGAGCTGAACAATGGAGAAGATTAATGATGTAGGTACTTTAGATAAAATGATTAGTAAGGTTGTTAGGGAGAGATCCTCAAAAAGGAATTTTCTTCCAGATGTTGTAAGTATTGAAATCGTGAAGGAAATCATTAGGGACGCGTCAAGAGCTCCTTCTGGTACGAACACACAACCTTGGAAGGTTACGTGTGTAACAGGGGAAACAAAGAAGAAATTAACAAATGCAGTTTTAGAGGCTGTAGACACAGGTAATGCTGAGCTTGAGTATGAATATATGCCTCCAAAACTGAAAGAACCTTACATATCAAGGAAAAGAGCAGTTGGATACGCACTCTATGAACTTTATGGCGTGAAAAGAGATGATTATCCTGCAAGGAAAGCTGCTGGTTTACGTAACTTCAACTTTTTTGGCGCGCCAGTTGGACTGTTTTTCCGAATGGATCGAGAGCTTTTATACGGTTCCTGGCTAGATGTTGGGATGTTTATGCAGAATATTATGATCCTTGCAAGAGGTAAAGGTCTCGAAACCTGCCCTCAACAGGCATGGTGTGAGTTTGGGCCTATTGTTCACAAAGTACTAGGAATTCCTGATGATGAAATAATAATTTCAGGAATGTCGATGGGATATGCTGCAGAAGCACCTGAAAACACGTTAGTGAGCGAACGCGCGCCTTTAGATGACTTCACAACCTTTCTTAATTAATATCTGTTTAATGTCTTATTTAAGACGCATAATCAGACCCTAATCGTGCAAGTCGTCGCTTTAGCGCTGTAAACTCCATTTCTCCTAGTTTCGATCCAAAACCTTTCATTGCTTGCTGATGTACCAAATCTTGAACTTCAGGCTTGGGTAAACTTACCTTGTTCCCTGCCTGTGCGGCTATCTGTATTTTACAAGCTTGCTCTAAATAATACATCATAATGAAAGCTTCAGGTATTGTTCGCCCACATGTAAGCAAGCCATGATTTTTTAAAATAAGTAATTGTTTATTTTTTCCTAAATCTTCAACCAACCTTTTTTGCTCGTCTAAATTTAAAGCTATTCCTTCATATTCGTGATAACCGATCAAGTCTTTATACAAAAGCCCTGTTTGGCTTAGAGGCAATAGCCCTTCTTCTTGGCATGACACACCAACGCCCGCAGATGTGTGTGTATGAATAACACAATGCATGTTCGGCCTTTCTCTATGGATACATGAATGTATAACAAAACCCGCTGGATTTATTTTATCCTCTGTCTCAGAAATTATATTTCCATCTAAATCAACTTTTACGAGATTCGAGGCAGTTATTTCCTCATAAAGTAATCCGAATGGATTTAGAAGGAAATGTTCATCAGGCCCTGGTACTCTAGCAGAAATATGGTTGTAAATTAAGTCATCCATGCCAAAGTGTGCCATTAGTCTGTAGCAAGCTGCCAGATCTACTCGAGTATGCCATTCCTCTGTTGTCATAGATCCATTTTTCACGAGTGGTGGTAAGTTCTCATTCATATCATTTCTCCTACTCCAAAATTGCTTACTAATTGTCGCATACAACACTTAAATGTATACAAAAATTTCTTATTGAAACCTTTATTTACTAGATCTTCAACATTCACTAGTTGTGCTTTTAATAAATAAAAGTGACAATTTTTATAGAGAAAAAAATTTGGTAGTCTCCTCAATGACTTCGAATTAGCTAGTATTTACACCAATTTAAATTTAGTTTTTTGAACCCAATCTCAAGACCCAATTTTTTATGTGCTTTTTCCCACCAGACCTTGCATATTCGTAATAAAAATTATATTATTTGTCTCTAAAAGCTCTGCTTTAATTTAGATTTCAAATATAGTGCGAGGGGGGGTAGTTTTGAAGTTATATAAAGCTTATTTGCAAGAAATAATAGAGCGTGCAAAACTAGGACTTGGTCCGAAGCCTATTGATCAAGGAAATCTATTAGAAGAAATTATAGATATAATTTTGACTACAAAGTCTTCTACTAGAGATGATGCTGTAAAGCATTTCATATACAATGTATTGCCCGGTACCACCAGCGCCGCTTCAGTCAAAGCAAAGTTTTTAAAAAGACTTATTCTTAAGGAGGATAGTGTCATAGAAATTGATCAAAAATTTGCTTTTGACTTACTATCACATATGAAAGGTGGGCCATCTGTAGAGGTTCTGTTAGACCTAGCCTTTCATAAAGATACTAAAATTGCAGAACAAGCTGCTAACGTGCTAAAAACGCAGGTTTTTCTTTATGAAGCAGATACAAATAGGCTTGAAGAAAAATATAATGCTGGCAACAAAATAGCCGAAGATATATTGGAAAGTTATTCTGAGGCGGAGTTTTTTACAAAGTTAAATGCAATCCCAGAAAAGATAAAGATCGTTACTTACGTTGCTGCAGAAGGCGACATTTCTACTGACTTACTGTCACCTGGTAATCAGGCGCATTCTCGTTCAGATAGAGAACTTCATGGGCAGTGTTTTATATCTAAAAAGGCTCAGGATGAAATCTCTCAGCTTAAGATAGCCCATCCCGACAAAAGTGTCATGCTTGTTGCTGAAAAAGGCACAATGGGAGTTGGATCATCCAGAATGTCTGGTGTAAATAATGTGGCGCTTTGGACAGGTAAAAAGGCTAGTCCTTACATTCCTTATGTAAACGTAGCTCCGATTGTTGCTGGAACAAATGGTATATCACCAATTTTTCTAACTACTGTTGGAGTGACAGGGGGTATTGGAATAGATTTGAAAAATTGGGCTAAAAAGAAAGATTCTGATGGAAATATTATTTTAAATAATGATGGTGAGCCTATTTTAGAGCAATTATATTCTGTCGAAACAGGAACTGAACTTACCATTAACACCAAAACAAAGAAGCTTTACAATAAAGAAGAAACTAAGGAATTAGTAGATGTAAGCTCATCATTCACAAGGCAAAAGGTAGAATTTATGAAAGCTGGAGGCTCCTATTCTATAGTCTTCGGAAAAAAACTTCAAAATTTTGCAGCTAATATATTAAATAAAGATCCTGCACCTGTATTTGCTTCGCCGAGAAAAATCTATTCCGAGGATCAAGGACTAACCGCAGTTGAAAAAATATTTAATAAAAATGCTATTGGTCTTACAAGTGACAAAAAGCTTGTCGCAGGCTCCGATGTACGAGTTAAAGTAAATATCGTTGGTTCGCAGGACACGACCGGACTTATGACTTCACAAGAATTAGAAGCGATGGCTGCTACCGTTTTATCTCCATCACTTGATGGTGCATATCAGTCAGGATGTCATACTGCTTCTGTCTGGGACATAAAGGCTCAAGATAATATCCCTAGATTAATGCAGTTTATGCATGATTTTGGTCTCATAACTGCCCGAGACCCAAAAGGTATTTATCACTCGATGACAGATGTAATACATAAAGTGCTCAATGACCTCACAATAGATGATTGGGCTATTATTATTGGAGGAGACTCACATACTAGAATGTCGAAAGGTATCGCATTTGGAGCAGACTCCGGTACCGTTGCGCTTGCTCTTGCGACTGGTGAAGCAACAATGCCGGTTCCCGAATCTGTAAAGGTCACTTTCAAGGGAGACTTGCATAGCCATGTTGATTTCAGAGATGTTGTTCATTCCACTCAAGCCCAAATGTTAAGACAATTTGGTGAAAATGTCTTTCAAGGAAGGGTTATTGAAGTACATATTGGCACTTTAATGTCGGATCAAGCATTTACCTTTACCGATTGGACTGCCGAAATGAAAGCAAAGGCCTCTGTCTGTATTTCTAATGATGACATTTTAATTGAGTCACTAAAAATATCAAAAAAACGAATACAAACAATGATCGAAAAAGGAATGGATAACAAAAACCAAACTTTAAAAGGATTGATGGATAAAGCTTCTTCAAGAATACAGGAAATAAAATCTGGAGAGAACCCTGCTTTAAAGCCAGACAAAAACGCAAAGTATTTTGCTGAGGTTGTAGTGGATTTGAATGAAATTACCGAGCCGATGATTGCAGATCCAGATGTTAATAACGTGGACATTTCTAAGAGATATACCCACGATACCATAAGACCAATATCGTATTATAGAGCAGAAAAATCTGTAGACCTGGGGTTTGTTGGTTCATGCATGGTTCATAAGGGAGATATGAAAATCGTTGCTCAAATGTTGCGTAATCTTGAGAAAAAATCAGGTGAGGTAAAGTTTAAAGCGCCTTTAGTGGTGGCGGCACCAACATATAACATCATAGATGAGTTAAAAGATGAAGGCGATTGGGAAATTCTAGAAAAATATGCTGGCTTCCAATTTGATGATAATAATCCCAAGCAAGGGGCAAGAGTTGAATATGAAAATATCTTGTACCTTGAGAGGCCAGGGTGCAACCTGTGCATGGGAAACCAGGAGAAGGCCGAGAAAGGTGATACAGTTCTTGCGACCTCAACGCGTCTCTTTAAAGGTAGAGTAGTAGAGGATTCATCTCAAAAAAAGGGAGAGTCACTTCTTGCTTCAACACCGGTTGTAGTACTATCTGCAATATTAGGAAGGACACCTACTCTGCAGGAATACAAAGACTCGGTTAAAGACATTGACCTTACAAAATTTAAACCCCCATCAGAAAAGCCTTTAGATACTTTATCTGCCCACTTTTGAAGCTCTTGAATATTTTCTAATAATACGATCAATAGCACACTAACTCCATATTAAGGTCCAACAGGTTTTAAATTAGTGACCTAAAGTAGTGACCTGTAAATATTATAAGAGATTCATTTAAACAAATCTTGTTTATAGGCACACTTTAAGTGAAGACTGAGTACACAAACAAAACAGCATATATTTTGCTTTGCAATGGAAGGGTAACCATAATACATTCAGACTAAATCAGGTTGAGAGTTAGACCAGCTATGTATTGTAGTTTAAATTTTAAGACGCTGTTTGCAAATAAACAGGACCAGTCAGTTTTTCATTTAATATCGATTTTTTTTCTTTCAATTTTCTTACTTCTCTCAGTATGTGGTAACAGTATTCAAGCAAACACTGATACTAAGTCTCAGACCTACAAAAACCTCATGGGTGTCGGTATTAATTCAATGAAAGAATGGTTAGGCTGTAATAATTGGGATAAGCACCACTCTGTGATTGGTAGCGTAGAAGAATATAGCCAGGTATTATCGGACGGCTGGCGCCATTTAAATTTTTTTATTTGTGCACAGGAACACTTTCCAAATGATGAATTGGACCAGAATTTGGTACGCTTAAAGCTTGAAAGCATACGCAGTCAAATTAGTCAGTTAAAGACAAAATTCCCTGATCGTACTTTCGGCATTGTTTTTAAAGGATACGACAACGTAGAAAAGGGAATCGGTTTCAGTGGAACGGTTTTGTATCAACGGATTATAAAATCAAAAAGAATGGAAGCTGAATTCATAAAGTGGTGGAAACTAACAGCTGAGATTTTTGAAAATGAGAAATCAATAGCATTTTGGTTAATGAACGAGCCAGACTATCGTTATTCAGACGGTTTAAAAGATTACATTCAATTAATGACTAAAACCGTCGATGAAATAAGGAAAGTTGCTCCAAAACGCTGGATAATATTAAATGGAACCCATGGATCGGTAATTGGCAGAGAAAAGCTTAATAAGACTATTTTTGACATAATGCAGCCAATAGGCAGAGCTAATATTGTGTATGGGTTCCATTCTTACGGAACAAGCAAATCAAAATGGGATCGCTCTGAATACGCTAATAGCAATGCTATCTCAAGCATATCTCAATGGGATAATGAAATAAAAAAAGGCTTGGGAGAAGCTATAAGATTCAAGAAACGTTATAACGTACCTGTTATGTTGAGTGAGGTTGGTATTATTGCAAAAACAAAATATGTCAATAAGGGGGTCGATAGTAAAGAACGGGCTAGGTTTTTCAGGGAGGTAATCATCCCTTGGTCAGATAAATGCGATTGTGGTATTTCTTATTGGGGCTTAGGTGATGATAGTACCCCATATGTTCGTCAGAGATTTAAATCCTTAGGTGCTCCAGAATATGCTAGAGGTACAAGTAAGGGCGCTGATCCCAGGCCACCTAAAGGTATACCTTTAATAAGAGACGAGGACTTGCTTGAAGCCATTGGATTAACTGAATATTTTGCTTTCAAGACTGAGAAAGTAAAGGAGCTTCAGACACTTCTAGATACCTCTGGATATAATGTGGGGAAAATTGATGGTATCCTAGGAAAAAAAACGCTGAACGCTTTAGTCTCATGGTACAAAGATAAGAAAATTCGTTTTAATAAAAAAACTAGTAATAAGCTTGAGTATTTGATTGCTTTGAAAAATATTAAAGAAAATTTTAGATAATAGCTTTTATACTACATCTTCGTTTGTTTCGATCCCAAAAAGAAGCGACCCAAGTAATGACCTCATCGTTATTTTGTCAATAAAATCAATATCTTATATGTCTTAAAGGTTTTGGCGGAGAGACAGGGACTCGATTGGCTCTCTATATTCTGTATCCTTCATCTCTCTCAATCTCCAACTATAGTTGACTATAAGTGAAACATTATCAAATACTTGTCAATACTCACTCAGTAAAATCTGTATCCCAAATCTGTATCCCTTCAAGAGATTTAGATTGACTTTTGTGTCCGAATATGGCCGTCATATATTAAATTATCAAAGAACTATTTCGCTTCCAAACAATAGAATAGCACTTAACCACTCACTAGCTCTTGACTTGTGAAAGCTATTCATCAGACAGCCATAGGCATCTAGTATAATGCAGTAAAACAAGTTAGATGGTAATGTTTGGGAACCTTTAACGTACTAGTTTGTAACGAAGGAAGGAAAGTTTTTCAAGCCTATTGAAAGTCCTAATGTACTCTTAAAAACCACCTATCGTCTTGCTTATACTCAACACTATATTGGTAGTCATAGATAAATTTACAAAAAATATTTTACTTAACTTATATTCTGTATTGAATCAGTTGGTACTCTTGCATATAACATTCATTAAAATTTTAAGATTTATATTTAGGTGTTTAAAGAAGTGGTGTTTGTGTTACATTGAAAACGAGAAATGTCAGCTGAGTTTAGAAACCGGACAGACGAGATTTTTATAAATTTTGTGGTTTGTTACCTAGATACTTATCGCCAATATGTGGTTAAGGAACATACCCATAGAATATTTTAGGCAGCTTTTTGAATAAAATAAATGTAAAAAAGTTAGTAGAGTTTCTTGAAAGTAATCTCTCAGTCAAGCTGAGAAATATCCCTGAGATTAATGAATTGGAAGTAACAGAGCTTGCACAGAACAGAAACGATACATTTAACTGGAGTAAGAGCGAAGAGCTGAATTGGTCTGAAATTGAGTCTGCAATAATCATTGTGCCCAAAAACTGTAGAGTCCCGCAAAAAGTAAAGTCTTGCGTAGTTAAAGTTGGTAAGCCCAGACTCCTTTTCACTAAGATTTTGAGACATTTTTTTGTTGAAGAGAAAATATCTGGAGTAATGGGAAGTAGTGTCATTGGAGAGAATTGCAAGATAGATCCATCGGTTAGCATCGGACATAACTGCGTTATAGGCAACAATGTAACTATTTCATCTGGAACGGTGATTGAGCACAACGTTGTAATCCATGATAATTGTATCATTAACAAAAATTGCTTTTTAAAGTCTGGTTGCATTATTGGGGGAACAGGTTTTGGGTTTGAAAAAAACAACGGAAATAATATTCCAATACCCCATATCGGATATGTATGTTTAGGAAACGATGTTCAAATAGGGTCTTATACCTGCATTGACAGAGGAACACTTGGGACTACAGAAATATCAGATGGGGTAAAGATAGATGATCATTCCTTCTTGGCTCATAACGTCAAAATTAATTCTAATTGCATAATCTGTTCGCATGTAGTTATTTGTGGGAGCGTGGTGATCGGAAAGGACTCTTGGATATCTCCAGGAAGTTTAATAAGGAATGGAATTCATATTGGAAGCAATGTGATTGTGGGGTTGGGGGCCACAGTGGTTTCATCAGTTATCGATAATTTAACAGTAGTTGGGAATCCAGCTAAACCACTCAAAAGCTAAAAAAGTAATACAATTTCATTTTTACTTTCTAGTGATATTTTTTTCTAGCAACCGCATTTTGTAAATACTTTTTTCATCAATATTATTAACAAAAATGAGTAAAATAATGTCGTTTTAAAGAAAAAGCAGAGATTATATTTATATTAAAATTGTGATACTCTGTATATTATCTCATAGGATTTTATCAATAAAATCCCCAAAGGATTTATTCTGATTCTCGTTTAGCTTAGAGAGAAATCTACTATGAATTTTCGTTGATAGGCTATTTCTATCTCTCTTGGCTTTTTTAACTGCGGACACCAAAGAATTTACAGAATTTGGAAGGTATGTGTAAACTTTTTTGATATTTAAAAGTAAAACTTCATCGGTTATTTCTGCACCTCTGCTTAATGGTATTACTATTTTGTTGCCGCTTACCAACCCCTCATACATTGTTCTGCCAACTCTGTGATCAGACTCTGCTCTCAACAAAACATCAAAATTTCTATAGCCGCCCTTTTCAAAAAACCTATCGATATGTCCTAGCCAGACTACACGCATATTCCGCGTCATTTTTATCAAATTTTGGGCATAATGATTATCTTCATAGCTACCGACTACGTATAGGACAATGTCCTTATCAGTCAATTGGCGCATCATTTTCAAAATTAACTCTATTCCTTTATGCAGGGAGATTTGACCAACAATTCCTAAACGAAATTCTTTTTTTTTTCTGTTAATAACATATGTTTCACTAGTAAACTTCATAACTACTGGGTTAGGTAACATTATAATTTTACTGATAGCTATATTATAATTTTCAACTAGCATCAATTTAGTTGTTTGATCAATGCACACAAAGAAATCAACTTCTCTGATGCACTTCAATGTCACGTGTTCTTTTATACATACCTCCCTGATATGACATAAAATTTGTGCATTACAAATTGTTTTAATTATCGGTACAAGTTCCGATAATACTAGACTATTCAAATGGACTATCGGACGTTCTTCTTTATTTAAATGGTATCTGAAATAGTGTTTACAGATGAATTTTGCAATTGAGTTCCTTATTTTTGACCTAATCAAAACAAAAATGCTTTCATTAAAGTCTAAAGAAGCATCAAAGTTATTTATCCAGGGCAAAGGTAGTGATATAATATTATTTGTTCGTTTTGTCCTGAAATAAGAAATAAATTCCTTCACCGACCCCATCTCTATAAGATTCAGATCAAAACGCTTCGTCTTCTCCAATTGACTTACTAGAGTTTTTGCACTGTTAGATGCACCGTATGAGCTATCAAAGGGAGTATGGCAGAAGAAAAAATATTTCATCTTAAATACATTTTTATAATTCATGGTAAATTTTGTCTACAGCATCGTAACTCTTCTATTTAGTCTTTTCAACTAATATATACTTGCGCATAATGTTCGTTGTCGAAGGAAATCAAAGTCTTAGGCTCAAGGGCTTGGCGGAGAGACAGGGATTCGAACCCTGGAGACGGTTTCCCGCCTACACACTTTCCAGGCGTGCGCCTTCGACCACTCGGCCACCTCTCCGATCTAACAGCATTCTACGTATTTTTATTAATCTTGCAAGACAACCGAAACGCGTCTATTCATTCGGCCCTTTTTTTCCACTTTTGAAATAAGTAGCTTACCTATCTCTCCGGTTGACTTTACATGAGTACCCCCACAAGGCTGTAAATCAATAACATTATCGGAGCTGCCTATCCTTACTAGACGGACAAAGTCAACATTTTGTGGGGGTTTCACTGACATTGTTTTTATGAGTTGTGGGTTTTCTCTTAGTTCTTTTTGTGAAATTAGATCATAAGACACAGTATAGTCTGCTTCTACCATAGAATTCAATCTATCAGTAATTTCATCCTTATTAGGTGAATCCGGCATATCAAAATCCACGCGACCTTTTTCAAAAGTGATTTGTCCTCCTGTTACGGGGAAAGGAAGACATACAGACAACAAGTGAAGTGCGGTGTGTGTTTTCATATATTTGTATCTAATATCCCAAGCCAACCTTTGGGTTACTTTAGTTCCCTCCTTCAATTCGGTAATAGATTCAGCATCGTCAATTTTAATGTAAACTTCGTCCTCTGGCCCCTTAACGGTATCAATTATCTTAAAATGGACTCCGTTTACTGAAATAGCACCTGTGTCTCCTGGCTGACCTCCCCCCCTTGGATAAAAAATTGGCTCGTCTAGTTTTATACCAAACTCAGTAGACACACCAATAATTCTAGCCTCATGTTCTTTTTTATAGGGAGCCTTATTATAAACAAATTCTTGATCACTCATTTTGTATTATCCATCTTAACCGATATTCTTTTTTTAATATTAGAATTTGAGTTACCTTTTATATTTAAATCTCTTTGTGGAAATGGGATCTCAATACCCTCTTTTTTAAATAATTCAAAAATGGAATAATGAAGCTCTGATCTGACTTGAAACATATAATTTTTATCTCTTACATAAATAATCAAATCAAAATCTAGTGAACTATCTCCAAATTGCTGAAACCTTACAAATGGCTCCGGGCTTTTAAGAGCCATCTCATGACTTTTTCCAATTTTCAGTAATAATCTCTCTACCCTTTTTGGGTCAGTATCATAGGAAACACCTACTGATACCCGTACCCTGCCTGTTTCGTTACTATGGGTCCAATTCAAAACGGACCCTGCGATTAATTCAGAGTTTGGTACAACGACCATTGCTCGATCAAATGTTTCGATTTGCGTTGAACGAACGGATATCTTTTTAACAGTGCCTGAGAAACCTGAAGCTTCTATCCAATCACCCTCTTTTATTGGTCTCTCGACAAGCAAAATAATTCCGGAAACAAAATTTGATACAATAGTTTGCAGACCAAAACCAATCCCTACACTTAGAGCTCCAGCAACAATAGCTATACTTGACAAATTGAATCCAATTGAAGATAAGGCAACCACAGCTGCCAATGTATAACCGATATACCCAACACCAGAAACTAATGCATTTTGACTTCCTTTATCCATTTTTGTTTTGGGTAACACAGTAGTCTTTACAATTCTCTGGATGACTGTTGTTGTAAAGTAACCTAGACCAAATATTACACCAAAATTAAGAATAGACGTAGGCGTTAAATTAACATCTCCTAGTGTTAAACCTTCGTTAAATCTCACCCACAGCTCCACATATTGTGAAAACTCAACCCCTAGAACTAGACCCAAAAGCAAGAGATTCCCGATAAAATTAAGCAAGCTAAACCCCAAAAAATATGGATTGCTGTCATTATTCTTCTTTCTCTTTTCTGACAAAAACAGTACGCGTAAGAAAAAGTCGATCAAAATTGCAAGGATAATTATACCCGATATATAACTCATTGCTTTGATTATCTCAAAGGCAATTAGGAGGTAGCCAAAAATACCTCCTATTAAAAAAACCCAAGTCAGAGCAATTGCTCCTTTAGCAATAAAATCGACTGACAAAAAGCTTAGACCCCTCTCCTTATCTGGCAGAAGGCTGGTTAATGAAAAAATAAGAGTTTGCACACTTCTCAAACCATAATTAAATACACTCGCAATTATTACTAAACCTATAGCATTTAAGGTTACCTCAGCTTCAAGGGAAAGATACGACCTCTCGGTCAAATAGCTTATTACTGTAAAAAACCCCAATGCAGTAGCTATACAAAATATTGCTCCCTGCAATCGTGAAAGATCCACAGTGTAGCCATAATTATCATTTGATAAACGGATTTTTGCTTCTGCGACGACTGTTCTGAGGAAATTCCCTAGTAGGAAAATTAAGGCTGCCATAGGCAAAGAGTCAATTAATATTGGGAGCCCATAATTTCCACTAAGACTTTGCAGAAAATTGATTATCAACGTAGTACCAATCACTTGAGTAACAAATCTAAGAAAAGGATTTAAAAAAATCAGCGTATTGTTATTTTTTATTCTCGATGAAATGAGTTTGTTGCCGAATACAATTATATTTTTTTGCAAAACAAGTATAATTAGTCCAATGAAAAAAGTTATTACTGGAAGAAGTGAAACTGAAAACATCCTAATCCACCTTCCTTGAGTGTTGAAATTTTTATACAAATCAACTGCAAAATTTCCAATTAAACTTGAGAAATCAGACGCTCCCTGAGCATACGTAGTGGGCAACAAAACAAGTTGATTGAATGAAAAAAACCTTTCATTAAATCTCACTTTCTTTAGTACATCAATTTCCTTGATCAGTCTTTCTGCTCTTTTAAGAGAAAGCTTTGTATTAGCCAATTGAAACGTAGTTTTTTCAAGAGTACTTATAAGTTTTTGCCGCTTCAACGAAATATATGTCCCTTGTATGGAACTCTCTGAAACCAAATCATCAATTAGCTTTAACTCTCCTCTTTGAATTAGATACTTATTATTTATTTCTTTTTGCAAAAGAAGAGCTTTATTTCTATCTTCGAATAAGTCAGCTCTCAAATAACTTAGAGACTCATTCGATGCTTCTCCCTTGGACAGGATATCAGTAGCTCTTGCAGCATTTTTATCGAAACTATCAAAAATAATTTCAAGCGTCTCTCCTCTAACATTTATTGGGCTAAGGAAAAGAAATAGAGCAGCAAATAACGAAGTTAATAGCTTGTTTAATATACTCATAGATTGAACTTACCTACCTTAAAGAAGATTAACAATAGTTACTTTTGATTCCACAATTGATCCATTTCATACAGAGTCCTCAGTAATTTTGCACGAATTTTTATTGTGTTGTCGGGTATCAATGAATGTGTAAATTGATGCAATCGAAATAATATAGTATTACTACTTATAGATGCTTATTAATTTTTATGGTAATTTTTAACAAAATGGAAAGACGACACTTTCTAATTTCAAGCGTTTTGTCGTTAGGCTTGATTTCGCAGCAAGCATATGGTTCAACATCAAAGACTTCTATGAGCTTTGATGTTCTATTAAATAATGAAATAGTTGGTTATTCAAATCT
>CACBBC010000024.1 GCA_902537415.1 uncultured Alphaproteobacteria bacterium
CAGTTACGATAGCGGAGTAAATATTGTACGTTTAAACTTTGATAAAGCTGATCCACCCGGCGAAGTTATTGACGCTTTCAGAGACGTACAAGCTGCAGAGCAAGAGAAGGATACGCTGGAGAAACAAGCTGACGCTTACGCTAATCAGGCATTAGCGAAGGCTCGTGGGGAAGCAGCTCAATTAATACAGGAGGCAGAAGGATATAAGGCTAGGGTAGTCAATGAAAGTGAAGGTGAGGCTGCTAGATTTGTTTCCGTTTACGAAGAGTATGTCAAAGCTAAAGATGTAACGAGAAAAAGGTTATATTTGGAGAGAATGGAGTCAATCATGCGTGATGTTGACAAGGTTATTCTAGATCAAAATGTTGGAGGGGAACAAGGGGTTGTTCCGTATCTCCCACTCAATCAACTCAGAGCAGGAGGAAACAATTAATGGTTTTACGGATTATATCAATAATAGTGGCGCTCATAGCGTTCGTTGCATACTCCTCACTCTTTGTAGTTGACGAAAGGCAAAAAGCGCTTGTATTACAATTTGGACAAGTTGCTGATGTGAAAGAAGAACCTGGCTTAGCATTTAAACTACCATTTATACAACAAGTCGTGAGGTACGATGACAGGATACTGTCTCTCGACACCATGCCGCTCGAAGTAACACCGCTTGATGATAGAAGATTGGTGGTAGATGCTTTCGCAAGATACAGAATTATCAATGTCGTTCAGTTCAGGCAAGCCGTAGGAACTGGGGGAATTGTTACAGCTGAAAGTCGCCTTGAAAGGATTTTGAATGCGGCATTAAGAGAAGTACTTGGATCTGTGACTTCAAATGCAGTTTTATCAACAGATAGGATAGAGCTAATGACAAGAATAACAGAAAGCGCAAAGATAGAATCGAAAGGTTTAGGTGTAGAGATAGTTGACGTTAGGATTAAACGAGCTGACCTGCCTACACAAAACTTAGCAGCAACTTTTAGAAGAATGCAGGCAGAGAGAGAAAGAATGGCAGCAGACGAGAGAGCTAGAGGTCAAGAAGCTGCTCAAATAGTCAGAGCAGAAGCTGACAGAAAAGCTGTTGAGACTGTATCTGAAGCAAAGAAAGAAGCTGAAATAATAAGGGGTACTGCTGATGCCCTAACGACCAAAATTTTTGCAGATGCGTTTGGCAGAGACCCAGAGTTTTATGCTTTTACCAGGTCACTGATAGCTTACGAGCAATCAATGACAGGATCAAACACCACAATGGTCATAAGCCCCAACTCCGAATTCTTTGATTATATAAAGGAAAGTGAAAAAGAGTGATAGAAAAGGTGCTGTTCGCTTTGGGATCCGTGATAGCATTTGAGGGGTTCTTTTTAGCGATTATACCAGAAAGACTAAAAAAAACTTTGAGTCAAATTTCGATCATTCCTAATAAACAGCTATCTCGAATTGGTTTAGTAATGATGGCTATTGGGATAATTATTATAGGTGTAACAGATATTTAGGATGAAAATTACATGAACGTCTTGAGAAAAAATACTGCAGAGAAATTTTGTTCTTACGCTTTTTTACCAGTTTGTACTTTCTTATTTTTTATCTTTGTCAGTGGTATATCTCACGGAAAGGGTATGCCGGGTAGTTTTAGTGATCTTGTGGAGAAATTAAGTCCTTCAGTGGTTAACATTACCACCAGCTCCACCGTGCCTAACAGGCAAGAGCTCAACCCACAACTACCACCTGGTTCGCCATTCGAAGATTTATTCAGAGACTTTATGGATAGAGAACAAAATGGTGCACCTAGAAGACAGCGAAGGGGCACAGCACTGGGCTCGGGTTTTATTATCTCAGCTGACGGATATGTTGTAACAAATAACCACGTTATTGAAAACGCGGATCAGATAGAGATTGAATTTTTTGACGGGAGATTAATGGAGGCAACTGTAGTTGGAACTGACCCTAAAACCGACATAGCTCTGTTGAAAGTTAAGGCAAAAGATAAGCTAAAGTTTGTCAAGTTTGGAGATAGCAACAAGGCCAAAGTAGGTGACTGGGTTTTAGCTATAGGTAATCCTTTAGGTCAAGGGTTCTCAGTTTCTGCAGGTATTATTTCTGCTAGAGGAAGGGCTTTGAGTGGATCTTATGACGATTTTATACAAACTGATGCCGCCATAAATAGAGGAAATTCGGGAGGACCACTTTTTAATATGGATGGTGAAGTAATTGGTGTTAACACGGCGATTCTTTCTCCGAATGGTGGGTCTATAGGTATAGGTTTCTCAATGTCATCAGCTGTAGTTGAAAAAGTAATCGACCAGCTCACGACTTTTGGTGAGACAAGAAGAGGTTGGTTAGGGGTAAGAATACAAGATGTTACTGAAGATGTCGCAGAAGCTCTTGGTATTGAAAAAACCGATGGTGCTTTGGTGACTGATGTCCCTGATGGACCTGCTAAAACTGGGGGTATAAAATCAGGAGATGTTATCATTGAGTTTGACGGTAAGACGATAAAGGACACCCGAGAGCTAGTTAGGATAGTTGGTGATAGTTCAGTAGGTAAACAGGTGTTAGTGAAGGTGCTGAGGGATGGAAAGAAAGTGTCTTTGTCTGTAAAGCTAGGTCGGTTAGAAGATAACATTGCATCAAGTCAACCAGTAAGACAAAGGACAAAAAAAGTTGAGTTTGCAGGGATGACTTTGTCTAATTTAGGGAGAGAAGTAGCTGAACAGTTTGGTATTGATCAAAGTGTAAACGGAGTTGTTATAGTAGATGTAAAAGCAGGGTCTGTTGCAGAGGAAAAAGGCTTGAAAAAGGGAGACGTAATTATTCAAGTAAACCGGAAAAAGATCTCTTCTACGGATGAACTTTACAAACTTAACGAAGAGGCAAAAAAGGCAAACAAAACATCAATATTAATGCTGATACTTAGAAACGGAATGAGAAGATTTATTGGTCTGCCGACTCAATAGTGTGGGTTTATTTTATATTTGGAATAAGTTCGAGAAGTCTTGAGATGTCTCTTATATCATCAGCAATTAGGTGAGAGACTTCGTTTTCCCTCTGTAGCTGTCCACGTACTAATAAAAACGAAGAGAATACAACTTGATCCCTAAATTTTCTATAAACACTATTCCAACAAATAATATTTGATGTCCCTGTTTCATCCTCTAATGTTAGAAATACTGTCCCTTTAGCAGTTGAGGGCATCTGTTTAACAATTACAAATCCAGCAACTGATGCAAAAGAATTATTCTCTAAAGTACATAATTCAGCACAAGTCAAGATTGCATCTTTTTTTTGAGCATTTTTCATGAGAACAAAAATAGAACATTTTTTTTGTTATTAATAGATTAAATTTAAGATTGTATAATTAAAAAAATAATATTAAGTTCCTCCCCAATGGTTAAAATTACTTATATAGAGTTCAATGGGACCGAACACGTTGTCGATGTAGAAGATGGGCTAACAGTGATGGAGGGTGCTCGTGACAACGATATTCCAGGCATTGAAGCTGATTGTGGAGGAGCCTGTGCTTGTTCCACTTGCCACGTTTATATTGATAACGATTGGGTTGATAAACTTCCCCAAAAAGAAGATATGGAAAGTGACATGCTAGAATTTGCCTTTTCCCCCGATAATAAAACCTCTAGGCTAACATGCCAAATTACAGTTACTGATGATTTAGAAGGCTTAATTGTAAGGATGCCCGAAAAACAAGTTTAATTTAATAGGTGCCAATATCTGTTCTGTAAAAAATTTTTTCATTTTCTATTTTATTTAGTGCTTTATACACTATTGTTCTAGCTTCTTTAAGATTTTCGCTTCTTACTGTAAAACTAAAAATTCGTCCCCCAGTATTGCATAAAAAGTTATTTTTAAAATAAGTGCCAGCGTGGAATATCTTTAACGCTTTATTATATTTTATATCAACTATGTCGTTGAGTTCACAATCACTTCTTGGATTTTTTGGATATCCTTTTTCTGCAACAATAACTGTGATAGCACTGTCACATGCCTCATTAATAGATAAACTAGATAATTCATTTTTTGCTCCACTAAAATATATATCGAATATCTGAGCACCTAATCGAACACACAGAGCTTGACATTCGGGATCACCAAAACGCACATTATATTCAATGAGTTTTGGCTCTCCATTATTCAAAACTAGTCCTGCATAGAGTATTCCGGAAAACTCAATACCAGTGTCTTTCATGTACTCTACTGTTGGCTTAATAATTTTATTCAAGATCTTTTCTAAAATTTTTTTTGTTAGTAAAGGAGACGGCGAGAAGGCACCCATACCACCAGTATTAGGCCCACGGTCATGATCAAAAGCTCTTTTATAGTCTTGTGCGCTTCCGATGTATTTTATTGTCTTTTTATCAATAGCAAAAAAGACGCTCATTTCTTTGCCCTCAAGGTACTCTTCAATTATAACCTTACTTTTCACTGTTCCAATTTTTCCTGCAAAGATAGACTTTATAAAATTGTCGGCCTCTTCAATATCGCTTGAAACTAAAACTCCCTTACCTGCAGCAAGTCCATCTGCTTTAATTACGTAGGGTGTAGGTTGTTCTCTCAAAAATTTCTTAGCATCATCAACTCTTGAAAAAATCTCGTAATTTCCAGTAGGTATTTTTTTGTGCTTGCACATATTCTTGGTAAAGGATTTTGAGGCTTCTAATTGAGAAGCTTCCATGGTTGGCCCAAATACCAATATATTTTTTTCTTTGAGAGCATTTGTAAGACCTTGCTCAAATTGCTTCTCAGGCCCGACTATTACAAGATCAATGGAATGCAGCAAACACATTTTCAGGATCTCGTTATTTGACGTCACATCAATATCAACATTAGTCGCTAATTCGGTGGTCCCGGCATTCCCTGGGCTACAATAAATTTTCGTACATCTTGGATTTTGGGATATAGCCCAAGTCAATGCGTGTTCCCGTGCACCGTTTCCAATAATCAAAATTTTCATTCTCTTTCCAATCCTTTTCGATCATGATACTCATAGGAGTGATTATATAAAGAAATAAAAATCAGTTGTGATCTAAAGGCTATGACAAAAGAGAACATACCGGAATTTACTGTTACGACCCTATCCCAATCGATACGAAATACATTAGAAACGGAGTTTGAGTATGTCAGGGTAAAGGGGGAACTCGGCAGGGTTAGCAGACCTGCCTCTGGCCATGTATATTTTGACCTTAAAGATGACAAATCAATATTAGCTAGCGTTGTATGGCGAGGTACCAAACTAACCAAAAGAGATCTAATCGAAGAAGGAAATGAAGTTGTCTTAGTAGGTCGCATATCGTCTTTTTCTGGACACAGCAAATATCAAATAATAGTGGAGGATATACAAGCAGCGGGGATTGGGGCTCTACTTGCAATGTTAAATAAGCGAAGGGAAAAACTTGCGGCTGAGGGTATATTTAGTGAAAAAAGAAAACTAGCTTTACCAACGTACCCTCTTAGTATCGGAGTAATAACGTCTATGTCTGGGGCAGTTATTAAAGATATTTTGAACAGAGTTGAAGCCAGATTTCCTGTAAAGGTTATTATCTTCCCAGTTACTGTTCAAGGAGATAGTTGTGCGAAAGATGTTATAGAAGGAATTAACTTCTTCCATCAGGAAAAAGCCAATACCAAAGGCCTTAGACCTGATTTATTAATAATTGCCCGGGGAGGGGGATCATTTGAAGATTTATGGTCTTTCAATGACGAAAGTCTCATTAGAGCCGTATCAGAAGCAAAGATACCCATTATCTCAGCTATTGGACATGAAACCGATACAACACTATTAGACCTTGTTGCGGATGTTAGAGCGCCCACTCCCACAGCAGCGGCAGAGATTGCCTTACCTAATCGAACAGAAATTTTAGGGCAGTTAAATTACCTTTCTACAAATTTAAGAAATAGTGTGGAAAAGATAACATTTTTAAAAATGTCTTTGCTTAATCAATGCTCTGCAAAGCTTAAAAGCCCATACCAAAACCTGAACGACATGAAAAAATCACTTACAATGAACATACTAAAACTCGATAGTATTATTAAAGATGCTTTTTCTGAGATGTCTAATGACGTAAAATTATTAGATAAGGATCTATCAGCGAGGCGAAAGCAAATTTTCCACTATGTCTATGATACAAAAAAACGATTAGGTATATTAGATGAGATGGCTTTGAAGCATCTTTGGAATAACTTTAGAAAAAAATCAGAAAATTTTGTGGCGGCATCCAGATTGTTGGAGAGCGTAAGTTATAAAAAAGTCCTATCCAGGGGATACTCTGTCATACGAGATGAAGATGAAAAAATTGTGAGCACCAAATCTCAATTGAAGAGTAAAAGTGCTCTTACAATTGAATGGGCTGATGGTAAGGTAAGGGTAAGAGCAGATAAGTAGAAAGATGGTATTACAAAATGGTAACAGGATTTTTCAAAAAACTTAAAAATAAACTATTTAACTCCAGTTCAAAGTTTACAAAAAATTTAGATGAGGCCGTTAACGAAGTATCTAAAGCTGAAGTCGATGTGAATATTGAGAAAAAAGTTTCAGTAGAAAAGTCAGAAAAAAATGAAATCGACTCCAAGAAGATTAGTGAATCAGAAAAAAGTCAGTTTGCACAAGACGGTGATACTGATCAAAACAAAGATATCGTTAAAGATGGTCAAAAAGTCACCAACGCTAAATCAGTCGTAAATAAAGCTCTTGACTTATTAAAGAGAAAGCCAGACCCAAGGAAAATTTTATTTAATGATGAGTTTTTAGAGAAACTTGAAGATATCCTGATTTCATCCGATGTAGGTAGTAAAACCGCTTTAAAGATTTCAGAAAAAATTTCGTCAAAAGTATATGGAAAAAAAATAGAGGTAATGCAGCTTAAAGAATATCTCATAGACGAGATAACTAAGATATTAGAGCCAATAGCTAAGCCCATTCCAATCTATAAAACGGCTCCGCAAATCGTGGTGGTGGTAGGCGTTAATGGATCTGGTAAGACAACAACAATTGGTAAACTTGCATCACAATTTAAGATGGCTGGAAAATCAGTCATGATTGGAGCGGGTGATACTTTTAGAGCTGCAGCTATTGAACAGTTATCTGTTTGGGCGGAGAGGGTAGATGTCCCAATTATCAAGGCCGAGCAAGGATCCGATCCAGCTTCTTTAGCGTATAAGTCAGTTGAAAGAGCTATAAATGAAAAGACGGACCTCTTGTTTATCGATACAGCAGGAAGATTGCAAAACAAAACAGATCTTATGCAGGAGTTAGTAAAAATTGTCACTGTGATAAAAAAAGTAAAAAGCGAAGCCCCTGAAAATATAATATTAGTTCTCGATGCTACCACTGGACAAAACATTATTTCTCAAGTAGAGATCTTCCAGAAAATGGTCAATATAACGGGAATAATAATGACTAAGTTGGATGGCAGCGCAAAAGGGGGAATACTAATATCAGTTGCCGATAGATTTCAATTGCCAATACATGCTATAGGGGTTGGTGAGACATTAGATGACCTTCAGCCATTTGATCCTGAAGAATTTGCAACGGCTTTGATTGGTGATTTTAGAGAGTAATTATTAATGGAAAAAAAAGAAGAAAATTCATTCACAAAAAGTATTTTAGAGTTTGTTCCATTAATAGCATTCTTTCTAGCTTATTACTATTTTCCCAACTCAAATAATCTGACCGGTGAAGACCTTTCTGTTGAAAAGATAATCTTTGCCACAAAGGTATTCGTACCCATCTTGTTAATTGCATCGTTATTAAATTACCTGATCTTAGGAACGATATCCAAAATGTCTGTTATTACGGCGGTTCTAGTAATCTTTTTTGGTGCATTAACAATCTGGTTCAAAGATCCCACATTCATAAAGATGAAACCTACAATTATCTATCTTAGTTTTGCGACTGTTCTGATAATAGGTCTAATGAGAAAAAAAAGCTTATTACAAAGTTTAATGGGATCCACGTTAGCCTTAGAAGAAGAAGGGTGGATGCTTCTCACAAAGAGAATAATTATTTTTTTTATTAGTCTTGCCTTTCTTAATGAACTGGTATGGAGGTATTTTGGCCAAGATCAATGGGTGAATTTTAAAACTTTTGGAATGCCAATTTTAAGCCTACTGTTTTTTGCTTTTCAATATAAGTTATTTCAGAAATATCTTATTGATAAGGAAAACTAGACTTATTCTTCAAGATACGTTTTAAGCTTATTCTCGTATATGGTACTAGTTATCGGTCCCGCAATCCTTAGTAAGATATTGTTTTCTTTATCAAGAAGGAAAGTTTCGGGTATTCCATAAACTCCCCAGTCTATAGCTGTTTTACCAGATTGGTCTGAACCGATTGCTACATATGGATTGCCTAGTTCTGTAAGAAATTTTTGCGCGTTTAAAGGATTATCTTTATAATTTACGCCAATTATATGGTATCCATTCTTTTGAATTGACATTAAGGATTTATGTTCTGCTCGGCAGGGAGCACACCAGCTAGCCCAGAAGTTCACCAATTTGTAGTTTGAAACATCAAGATGTTTTTCTTGGGGAGTCTCGTAGTGGTTCAGAGGAGTTAAATAAAAGTTAGGCTTTTTTTGACCGATCAGTTTACTTTTTATTTGTTTCGATATATTTGATTTAATACTTAATTTGCCATTTGCCATTTCGATATCGTAAGCAAAAATCACAAACAAAGAGAGGCAAAGTAAAATGAATATGGGTATTACTAAAATTATTTTGAAACTAATTTGATTCATTTTTAGTTTCTTTTTTTCTTAATTCTTTATCTGTCTTTATCTTAGAGATTAAGGTTTGTACTATCAGGGCTAATATAAGAGCAATTGTGCTCACATAAGATGCAATGATTACAAAAGAAAACTTCCCAAAAATTGATAACATTGATCCCGGACTATTCCATTAATTTCAGCTTCAATTTATTAAGCTCAGTAGTTGTTCGTACAAGTAAAAGATAAACAAAAAGAGATGAAAACCCAACTAATGCTAAAATAAGTGGAAAATAGTAGCTGTCATCAATATTCTTTTCTTCGTCCAGAGACAAAGTTGGGCCTTGATGTAGACCCTGATCTATAAAAAAAACGATATACCTGGATAGAAGAGCGAAAACAGATCCTAATATGCAAAATAAAGAAGTAACATTTGCTGCCCGTTCTAAAGGTTTGATAGCTGACCATAAGATGATGTACCCCACGTAGAAACATAGCAGAACTGCAAATGAGGTTAGTCGAGGGTCCCAAACCCAGTAAGTTCCCCAAGTGCTGCTACCCCACAAACTTCCTGTTATTATGGTAGCAATAGTCATTATTAAACCAATCATTGCAGACGATTTAGCTGCTAATGCGCTAACGTATTGGCGCCTAATCAACCAAACTATAGAGGCTACAGTCATCATAAGATATACGTTTATTGCTAAGAATGCTGCAGGAACATGGATAAAAATTATTTTCACTGTCTCCAGTTGCTTATAGTCAGGGCCAGTAAAGAATACCCCCCAAACTAAACCAGGTATAATTGCTAAAACAGCTATCAAACCTGCAAGAGGTGAAATTATCTTTGCTAGTTTTTTAAAAAGTACCGGGTTAGAGAACTTCCAAAATTTATTTAACGCACTGTTTTTCATTTTATGAATAATTCAGTTTAATTGCATACGCAGATATATAGGGACTGAGTACCACAGTAAATAGTGTATTTGCGTATAGTAGCAAATATTCCAAGGCAAATAAATCGGTGGTGCTGGAAGTGCAGCAGAAAATTCCTAGAAGAAGAGTTGGGAAATAAAACGGTATAGTAATTGTTGTAAGAAGAAAATTACTGCGGTTTGATAACGTTAGGCAGGATATCATTGTTCCTATAAAGCTGAGTGAAGGAGATCCAAACAGCAGCACTATAAAAATTCTTAAAATATGATCAGAGCTTATTTGAAATGTAATCAAGACAACTGGAATTATAATAATGAGCGGAATAACAACTGAAACCCAATGAACAATCGTTTTTAAAAACATTGTTACTTCTAGGGGAATATCAGCGATCAAAAGATAGTCCAAAATACCACTTTCGTAATCTTCATGAATGACTTTGTTTAGAGTAAGCAAGATAGACATTAAAAGACTTAACCAAACTGCAGTCAGACCTATATTACTAAGCACAAAGTTATCACCAAATGCCGAAAGCGCGAATAAGAGGATAAAGAATAAAAAGAAGGAAAAAGCCAAAACTACGTGTGAACCAGACCTTATTACCAATAGAAATTCCAGTCGAAGAATATTTAGCATTTTAATTTTTACCGCTATGTCTTTCTAGATTAATTATTTTATGCCCCTTAACTTGTGCCGGTTCATGAGAAGTAATTATCGACAAGCCTCCTGCCCTAAGATGAGAGGTGTGTAGTTCCAAAAACTTTTTCTTGCCAACAATATCTAGGTTTGTTGTTGGCTCATCGAGTATCCAAATATTTCTATTAATCAAGGAAAGTCTCGCCAAGGCTAGTCTTTTTCGCTGACCCTCGGAACAACTTTCAACAGTTTTATTTGGTAGATCCCAGAATTTTATCAATTCGCTAGTATTAGCATCTGAGCTGTAATATGCTTTCCAATATTCTATTGTCTCCATTACCGTTAGCCCAGTATGGATAGAGGCTTTATGCCCGTAATATCCTATGTGTTCCTGCCTATTTGAAGGATCATTGGAAAGATTAATTTTGTTTATCGATATTTTGCCTTTGAAAATTGATTTAAATCCCATAATTGTGTTCAAAAGAAGTGTCTTGCCAACTCCGTTTGGGCCTGTAATGGTAATCGACTGCCCCGAATTTAAATTGAAATTTATATCACTGAGTATTACTTTGCTATCAATCGCGCAATATAATGAATTTATCGAAATAGAACTTTGAGCTTGTTTCATGTTGGATTTTTTATGGTCTATCTAAAAGAATTGAATAAAGATTATGGGTTTGATTATTGATAAGTACCAATAGCATAAAAGGTAACAATATGAAAAAGACATTTAATTTTGTGAAAATTGCGTAAGCATAATAATAATAGAAAAACGTTTAAAATTAAAACATTGAAGCATAAAAAAATATTTGACTTTTTATGCAACGCATCATGTAAAGAATAGTTTTGGTAGAAAAGTATATCATCAAAAAAAGCTTTTTATTCGGTTAATAGTATACAAATGGCAAATATAACCACTCGCATAAATAATTGGATTATTTTCTACACTGTCTTATTAATTGCATGGATTGCAATTGTGGTAATGGCACTAGAGAGTCTTTTGCCAAATAATGCAAATTTTGTCACGAGGGTAGTAGAGATTTGCAGCAATTCGGTTTCGGACTTAAATATCATTGGGGTTTTTTTTATGTGGTTTTTAATGAGTATCGCAATGATGTCACCTACTATAATTCCAACGCTCAAAACATATGAAGATATATTGGAAAGTGGTGGAAAAAGAGAAAATAGTTTTTGGTGGTTCATTACAGGTTTCTTAAGTATCTGGATGATTTTTTCTATTTTAATGTCTTTAACACAGGTTTTTCTTGGAAGGCTTTATTTGCTAAATGATCAGGGAGCGTTTGTGAGCTCTCTAATCAGTTCTGGCTTTCTAGTATTAGCAGGATTATATCAGCTCAGTTCATATAAAGAAGCATGTCTAATCAAATGCCAAAGGCCCTTTACTTTCTTCCTGCAGAACTGGAAGAGTGGCAATAGTGGGTCCTTAAACATGGGGGTATCGATCGGATTGTTTTGTCTTGGCTGCTGTTGGGCTCTAATGGCTTTAGCTTTTGTCGGGGGAGTTATGAATTTAGCTTTTATGGCTATAATGACTTTTTTCATGATGTTAGAGAAAATTCCTGATTATGGAAAATATATCTCAAAACCACTATCTTTAATCTTGATTGGTTCTGGAACCGTGTTAGTTTGGTTTTGAAACTTTAGGAGTATAGGATATGGGTTCGGAGAAAGTAGATTGGGCTATAAATGGGGAGCTCGCACTAAATTGTAATTGTACTGTGTTTTGTCCCTGTGCTGTAAGTCTTGGAGATCATCCCCCTACAGAGGGTTATTGTCAAACGTGGTTGGCTGTAAGAATAGATAACGGACACTTTCGTGATGTAGATCTCTCAGGCCTTAATGTAGGGATGCTGATGGAAATTCCTGGAAAAATGGCAAGAGGAAATTGGACTATAGGGGCATTTATCGATGATAGTGCAGGAGATGAGGCTTTCGACGCTCTTGATAAAATATTCTCTGGAAAAGTTGGTGGTACAACGGGTCTTTTTTCAATATTGACAGGAACATACCTTGGTAGTGAGCGCTCTCCAGTTGAGTACAAAACAGAAGGTGAAAAGCGAATAGTAAATGTTGGAAAAAAAATTCAGGGCGTTATTAAGCCTATTGAAGGCTTGGAGAAAGGGAAGCCAGTAACTTTCCAAAACTCAACATATTGGATGGGACCGGAGGTTATTATTTCAACAGCTGAACAAGGGCGAGTTCGAGCGTTTGGTCGTGTATGGGATTTTGAAGGTAGAAGCGCAGAATTATGCAAAATTAAATGGGGAACACACTAGTTTAAAAATACAAATTTATGGAGAGTAATGTGAGCACGAAAGAATTATATGATTTAGGCGATCAACCACCTCTTGGAGAGGTTCCATCAAAAATGCATGCATTTATGGTTAGACAGGATAGATTTGGTAAGCCGATTGATGCATGGAAAAGTGAAGTAATAGATGTTCCAACGATTGGGCCAAAAGATGTTTTGGTTTATGTTATGGCTACGGGGATAAATTATAATAATGTTTGGGCGGCTCTTGGGTACCCTGTAGATGTTATAGCAACACGACAAAAGAAAGGTGAGCCTGAGACTTTTCATGCCGGTGGTTCAGATGCCTCAGGTATTGTATATAAAGTTGGAGATGACGTAGCCAATGTCAAGGTGGGCGACGAGGTCGTGATTCATTCTGGTACTTGGCAATCTGATGACCCTTGGGTATTATCAGGCAAGGACCCAATGCTTGCGCCCTCAGCTAAGGTGTGGGGCTACGAAACTAACTATGGGTCATATTGTCAATTTGCTAAAGCGCAATCACATCAAATTTTGAAGAAGCCTGACCATCTCACCTGGGAGGAGTCGGCGTGTTATATGCTCTGTGCATCAACAGCTTACAGGCAGCTTATGGGCTGGGCTCCACATACTGTGGAAAAAAATGATGTTGTTCTTGTTTGGGGAGCGGCTGGTGGACTCGGTGCCATGGCATTACAGATTGTCTCTGCATTAGGAGGAAAGCCAATAGCTGTAATATCTGATGAAGGGAAGAGACAGTTTTGTATGGATAAAGGAGCTGTTGGTGTAATAAATAGAAATGATTTTAGCCATTGGGGACCACTACCCGATACCGATGATCCTGCATTCAATGAGTGGATGGCAGGAGCTAGATCTTTTGGTAAAGCTATATGGGACATACTTGGAGAGAGGACAAACCCAAAAATTGTATTTGAACATCCAGGAGAAGCTACTTTGCCCACGTCTGGTTTTGTATGTGCTCTTGGTGGTATGGTTGTTGTTTGTGCTGGTACAACTGGCTACAATGTCACTCTTGACTTAAGATATCATTGGATGCATCAAAAAAGGTTGCAGGGATCACATGTAGCAAATGACGATGAAGCAAGTGCAGTTAATGAATTAGTTATCCAAAAAAAGGTGGATCCGTGCTTGTCGGAAACATATGATTTTGAGCAGATTGGTCATGCGCATCAGTTAATGCATGAAAACAAGCACCCAAGTGGAAATATGGCGTGTTTAGTTAATGCGACGTCTAGGGGTCAAGGATCTAAGTAAAACCACCTTTGTGAGATGAAAGATTTTGATTTAAACTTTGTTAGAAGGCATTTTTATGCCTTCGACGCAGATAACCCCCTTAGTGAAAAAGCATTCTTTGAAAATGCTGGAGGAAGTTTCCCATGTAAGTTTGTAGTAGATAAACTTACAAACTTTTATCAAACAACAAAGGTACAACCTTATGGGTATTTCGACGGGTCTATTGAGGCTGGTGAAGAAATGGATAACAGTTGTAAAAAAATTGCTCAATTATTGCGAGTTCCGTTAAAAAATCTTCACGTGGGTCCTTCAACTTCTCAAAATACGTATGTTTTAGCTAATGCGCTTCGGTTATCAAAAAATAAAAAAAAGGTCATCATAGTCTCCAATCAAGATCATGAGTCTAATACCGGCGTATGGAGAAATTTAGCAAGCCAAGGCTTTGAGGTCAGAGAGTGGAAGGTAAGGTCTAATGGCAGCCTTTATTTGGATGATTTGAAAAAACTAGTTGATAAAACTGTTTGTTTGATAGCGTTTCCACATGTTTCTAACATAATAGGCGAAGTGAATCCTGTTAAAGAAATTTGTACTCTTGCTAAAGAAGTGGGGGCCTTTACGTGTGTGGATGGAGTAAGCTATGCACCTCATGGGATACCGCAAATCAATGATTTTAGTCCGGATATATATCTGTTCTCATCTTACAAAACATTTGGACCACATCTTGGCGTTATGTATGTTTCAGATAGTTTGGCTACAGAATTAGAAAGCCAATGTCATTATTTTAATAAAGAATTTCCAAATAAGAGATTCACACCTGCTGGACCTGATCATGCTCAAGTCGCCGCGTTGGGTGGCATCTATGACTACTACGATTCTGTCAGTGACCATCATCTGAATAGCGGATTATCATCAAGTTCATGTATTGATAAGCTAAATAATCTAATTTCTAATCAAGAAAAGAAATTACTCAAACCTTTGCTCGATTTTTTGAAAACCAAAAAAGATATTAGAATGTTGGGCTCTTACGAAATTGAAGATAGAGTTCCAACAGTTGCCATAGTAACAAAAAAATCAAATATTGAGCTTGCAAAAGAATTAAACGAACTAAATGTCTCGGTAGGTAGTGGTGACTTTTATGCGGTCCGTCTTCTTCAGGCGCTTGATGTAGATATCCATGAGGGAGTAATAAGATTGAGTTTTGTTCACTACACCTCGGGCAACGATGTTGAGAAATTGATGAGCGGGCTCGATCGACACCTTTAGATAATCGGATTTATTATGAGTGTAAATGTAGTTTGGTTTCGAAGAGACCTTCGTTTGAGTGATAACCCAGCTCTTTACAGTGCAACGCTAGATGGTAGGCCCATAATCCCACTGTTTATATTGGATGAGCATACTGATAATGCTGGAGCAGCATTTAAGTGGAGGCTAGGATTATCAATAGAGAGCCTTTCTTTAGATTTAGAGAAACACAATTCAAAACTTATTTTAAAAAAAGGAAATCCACTTTATGTGTTAAAAGAATTAAGATCTTCGATTGGCGACTTTAAAATTTTTTGGAATAGGCTATATGATGAAAATTCGGTTAAAAGAGATACTGAAATTAAATCCTATTTTAAGGAACGAGGAGTTGAAGTAAAGTGTACCGAAGGACTTCTCTTGCACTCACCCTGGAAAACTCAAACTAATGCGGGATCATACTATAAAGTATTTACGCCTTTCTGGAGAGCATTATCAAAACAGGAAGTAAAACAAATAGCACCAAAGCCCACTAAACTTACAGCTCCTCTCAAATGGCCAAAGAGTGATTATCTTAGCGAGTGGAAATTGGATAAGGATATAGGCAAAGGAAAAGAGTATCTAATTGAAAGGGTACATGTTGGTGAGGAAAAAGCTAAAAAAAATCTAAATAGCTTTATTCATCAGAGACTTAAAAATTATGGACAAGCAAGAGATAGGGTTGATTTGACAGAAAGCTCAAACCTTTCTGAGAACCTTGCCTATGGTGAAATCTCCGCTCGGGAAATCTGGCATTCGGCTGTTGGTCGTAAAGATGTAGAGTTCAAAGAAAAAGAGATGTTTATAAGGCAATTAGCATGGCGTGATTTTGCTTGGTATCTATCTTACTTCAGTCCCCACATTCTTAGAAAAAATTGGAAAGCCGAATGGGATCATTTCCCTTGGAGAGTGAACGAGGATGAGCTAAATAGCTGGAAAAGAGGCTTGACTGGAGAATCAATTGTGGACGCGGGAATGAGAGAAATGTATGTCACAGGTAGAATGCATAACAGGGTAAGGATGATAGTAGCTTCATACTTGACTAAACATCTCCTTATTGACTGGCGGCATGGTTTAAAATGGTTTGAAGACTGTTTAATTGATTGGGATCCAGCCTCAAATGCTATGGGTTGGCAATGGGTGGCTGGTTCAGGTCCTGACGCTAGTCCTTTTTTCAGAGTATTTAACCCTGAATTGCAAGCAAAAAAATTTGATCCTGATGGTAAATATCAAATGAAATTCTTAGGACTAACTTTCAAACCTACTGCCGAAAGTGAAAAGTTTTGCAAGATGGCGCCCAAAAGTTGGAATATTCACGAAAAAAGTCGCCCTTCCACTTCCATCGTTGACTTAAAGTTTGGTCGTGACAGAGCCCTTAATAAATATTCTGAATTTAAAAAAATTATTTCGGATCTATAAGATGAAGATAGCGGTAGTAGGGTCAGGAATATCTGGGCTTGTAGCAGCATTGGCGCTAACTGAAAAACATGAGGTATTGTTATTTGAAAAAAACAGTTACTTCGGCGGGCACTCAAATACGGTAAAAATTGAGCTAA
Organism: uncultured Alphaproteobacteria bacterium; assembly: GCA_902537415.1. Classification (GTDB taxonomy): domain Bacteria; phylum Pseudomonadota; class Alphaproteobacteria; order Rhodobacterales; family Rhodobacteraceae; genus CACIJG01. Next base: position 16,653 of record CACBBC010000024.1, read on the forward strand.
AGGAAGAAGATATTCATGTGGATACTGGGTTTATTGTTTTTAATGAAAAAAATTATCCTAACCTCACAAGTTTATTTGACGAATTAAAGGTAGCAACAAAAAGTTCAAATATGTCGTTCGGATTCTCGTTAGCCGATGGACAACTAGAATACGCAGGTCAAAATTTTAATTCTTTTTTTGCTCAACGCAGTAACTTATTAAATATAAATCATTTGAGGGGTCTATACGATGTTTATAGATTTAAAAATATTTCGAATAGATTTATGGCTGATAAGAAATTTTCACATTTTGATATGCGCCAATTTTTGCAGCACTACAATTTTGGCAGTTGGTTTTCGGAAATGTTTGTTGTTCCAATGGGTGCTGCAATTTGGTCTGTGCCAACTGGTAGTATCTTAGATTTTCCAGCGTTAAGTTATTTGAAATTCTTTGAAAATCATGGCCTATTGGACCTTCTCTCTAGCCCAATTGAGTGGAGAACAGTTAAGGGTGGTTCAAAGCAATATGTAGATAAAATTATAAGAAGGCTTGGGAAAAGGGTATTTCTAGGCACTCCTGTAAAAGCAATCACAAGAAGCAAAAAAAAGTGTAATTTACTTGCAGGAAATGGGTTTGGTGAGATGGTTTTTGATAAAGTTATTTTAGCGTGTGATGGTCCAGAAACTATAGATTTAATTGGAGACGTTAGTAAAGATGAGCTGGATACTTTAAAATTGTTTAAGGTATCTAAGAATAAAGTGGTGCTCCACTCTGATAACACGCACATGCCGAAGTTAAAAAACGTATGGTCTAGTTGGAATTTTATTACAAGTAATATTCAAAACTCTTTCAATAAACCAATTGAGGTCACCTACTGGATGAACAAACTTCAGAGTATAAAAAGCAAAAAAAATTATTTTGTTTCACTTAACCCCAGTAAAGACATTGATCCAAGTCTTGTACATTATCAAACTTTATATTCTCACCCTGTTTATGATTCTGACACATTAAATGCGCAAAAAAAACTAAACGCGCTACAGGGTGAAAATGGTTTGTACTTTGCAGGTGCAAAAATGGGTTTTGGTTTTCATGAAGATGGCTTAAACTCGGGCCTATACGTTGCGAAGCTGTTGGGTTGTGAGCCTAACTGGTCCAAGAGAAAGATGTAAAACTTATGGTAAAATCGTGTGTTTATTTTGGGTCTGTTATGCACATGCGATTAAAGCCAAGAAGACATTTATTTCGTTACAACGTTTTTAGCCTTTTTTTGGATATTGATAAATTAGCAGAATTTGATAAGACATCGTGGTTTTTCAGATTAAACAGATGGGGAATGGTTTCTCTATATGAAAAGGATCATGGAGATAGAAATACCTTACGTTTAAGAGATTGGGTTAACAAAAAGATTATGGGGGCGGGATTTACTAAACCGGATAAAGTCTATTTATTAAGTTTCCCCCGGGTTTTAGGGCTTGGTTTTAGCCCATTGTCCGTTTTCTACTGCTACTCCAAGAACCAATTAAATTCCGTTATTTACGAAGTAAAAAATACATATGGAGAGCAAATCGAATATATATCAGATAGTCAACCTGACCCGGACGGAAGGGTCAGGCACTCTATTAAGAAAAATATGTATGTATCTCCATTTATAGATATGGCTCAAACTTACCATTTTACGATTTTACCTCCTGACGAAAAACTTTCTATTAAGATTAACGAAAAAGATGAAGACGGTTCACTTCTAATTGCTAGTCAAACGGGAAGATATCAGGACTTTAATGACTGGACATTAGCTAAGGCTTTTTTTTGTTATCCACTTATGTTGGTAAAAGTGTTGATTTTAATACATTGGAATGCTTTAATTTTGTATCTTAAGAGAGTCAAAATTGTACCTTATAGTTAGGTTAATTTGGGGGGGAAAGATGAAGGAACAATTTTTAAAAGATGTTAAAGGCCAACCTAATCTACCAAGATGGTTTTCTTCAATATTTAAAATGATACAAAGCCCTAATGCGGGTAGTCTAATAATCCAACTTCCAGACAACAGAAAGTTTATTGTTGAGAGCAAAAAACCCGGAGCCAATGCCTATATAGTGGTGAAGAATGAACATTTCTTCTCAAGACTTGTTCGCGAGGGTCAAAATGGATTTTCAGAATCATATATGGATGGTTGGTGGGATACACCAGACCTTCAAGCAGTATTAGATTTTTTCCTTCTAGCAGGCGATAATATCTATGATGATTTAATCGGAACCAGCTTTGTAAGGTTGTATGAAAGGCTTAACCACTGGTTGAAGTCTAATTGGAAATTCCAAGCAAGGAAAAATATCTCCTATCATTACGATCTAGGCAATCAATTTTATAGAGAATGGCTCGACAAAACGATGACTTACTCGTCTGCGCTTTTCAAAAACAAAAAAGAAGTGCTATCTAGCGCGCAAACAAATAAGTATGAATCAATATGCAAAAATTTAGATTTGAAAGAGGGTGACAGAGTCTTGGAAATTGGCTGTGGTTGGGGGGGATTTGCTGAACATGCTATCAAGACTAGAGGTGTCAAACTCACGGGTCTGACGTTGTCTAAAGAACAATTAGATTATTCTAAAAAAAGAATGTTTGAATTGGGTATGGCGGATAAAAGCTCATTTCTTCTGCAAGATTATAGAGATGAAAAGGGTGTTTACGATGGTGTTGTGTCAATAGAGATGTTTGAGGCCGTTGGAGAAAAATATTGGCCTATATATTTTAAAACTATCAAAAATTCTCTCAAAAGTGGTGGTCTAGGATGTCTACAAGTTATAACCATCGATGATAAGTATTTTCCTAAATATAGGAAAAGTGTTGATTTTCTTCAAAAGTATATTTTTCCTGGAGGTATGCTCCCAAGTTATACGGCTCTTGTTGACCAAATTCGTAGTGCGGACTTGGAATTTATCAGAAGTAATGAATTTGGACAAAGTTATTCTAAGACTCTTCGCATATGGTCCCAAAGATTCAATAGTAAGTGGGACAGAATATCTGAGCTGGGATTTGATGATAGATTTAGGCGGATGTGGAACTTTTACTTAACCTCATGTGCGTCATTCTTTTTTTCCGGTGCTGGTGATGTAACCCAGGTGACTCTAAAGAAAAATTAGCTTCTTTTGCGCCAAAATTATTTACAACACATTATTTATGCATCAAACGCACTGTCTTTGGCACTGATAATATTTCCACTCTTTATTTTTGTCAGCGAGCATTATGCTAGGCAATTTGGTATCTCTCTTCTAGGGATTGGAGTTATATTTTTAATTGTTCGATTGTTAGATGGAATTTTAGATCCTTTAGTAGGTTGGGCAAGTGACAACTTGAATGTTCCCGTTGGAAAAAGAAAATTTTGGTTGTTGATATCGTTACCCTTCACTCTCTTTGGGGTCTGGGGTCTCTTTGGATCTAATTTGGGTACATTTGCTTTCCAATACTTTGCGTTTTATATAGTGATACTGACCATAGGCCTATCACTTTTTACTCCACCTTTTTATAGTTTAGGAGCGGAATTAAGTGGAGAGTATGTTGAGAGATCTCGAATAACCTTTTTTCGCGAAGGCTTCTTTCTTTTGGGGACAATTTTAGCAGCTCTAATGTATTCTATGGCCGAGGGATCCACACAAGCTCTTAAAAATATAGCCACAGTAATTTTTATTAGTCACCCACTAACGATAATGATTTCCGCTTTTGTTATAAAAGAAAGATGTATAGCACATCAAAACAAGTCAGAAATATTTAGTGTGGTCAAAGCCATACTAGTTAACAAAAAATTAAAATACTTTTTCCTAAGTCAGTTTTTTAATGCTGCTGCGAATGGAATTCCAGGAGCTTTGTTTGCTTTTTTTGTAATCCATAAACTACAAAGGGAGGATTTAGTAGGGTTACTTATGCTTTTATATTTATTATCGGGTGTGTTAAGCGTACCACTATGGATTAAAATAAGTAAGCTCTTTAAAAAAAGTGATTTATGGTGCGCCTCAATATTTTTTTCCATGATTGTTTTCTCATTAGTATTTTTTATGAATACTGACAGTATTTTTCTATTCTCGGTAATATGTCTATTGACCGGTATTTGTGTGAGTGCAGATTCTGCTCTTCCAACGTCTATTCAGGCAGACCTTTTAGACGAAGATCTGAAAATAGTGAAGAGCAATCGGTCTGGAACTTTCTTCTCAATTTTATCTGTTATAAACAAGACCGCCGCAGCTTTTTCAGGAGGATTCGTTCTGTTGTTTCTTTACGCAGTTGATTTTGATCCCTTAGGTGGTAATTCAGAGAAGATATTATTTTGGTTAACCTGTTTATACGCTATTGCTCCAATCACTCTGAAGGTTTTGCCATTACTACTAATGTTTAGGTTCCCCGAAACAAACAGCGATCAATCTATCTAACAAGAAGAAAGTATTTCCCCAGTATTTTATCTATTAATTTTTTTGGTAAAGTGCGGATCAGGTAGAACTGTACCCCTGATGGTCCCATTGAGTATTTGACTTTCGGATTTTTTAGGCTTGAAATTTTGTAAATTTTTTGTGCTAAAACTTGAACATCTTGTCCTTGCTCTGATAATCCTTTGATAAAATTTGTAAATTTATTGAAGGCTTGATTATAGACCGTCTTTTTAAAATCAACGGCTCTTCCGTCTATGTTTGATTTATCCCAAATTTCAGTTTTAAAAGCTCTTGGTGCGACAATTATTACTTTGATACCATAAATTAACAGTTCACGACGAAGAGACTCGGAAAACCCTTCAAGAGCATGTTTACTTGAACAATAAGACGCCATAAAAGGCTGCCCAATTGATCCTCCCCCAGAGCTTATATTTATAACTTTACCAGGAGAACATTTGTTTTTTGCACCAAGCAATGGCAGAAATATTTGAACACAGTTAAAAGTTCCTAAAACCATTGTTTTAAGGTGAAGATCAAATTCTTCACTTGAAATGTGTTCAACAGGTCCTAATTTTGCAATTCCTGCATTATTAATCAAAATACCTAAGTTAGCCCCTTTTAAAGTTAATTTAACTTTTTTGTATGCTTTGGATATCTGTGAATGGTTGGTTACATCAAAAAGTAAAGGAACAAAATTATCACCATATTTCTTCTTAAGAGGCACTTCCATTTTTTTGTCTCTTATCGATCCAAAAACAAGAAAGCCTTGTCTCAGAAACTCCGCAACAAGGGCTGCACCAATACCCGTTGAACAGCCTGTGATCAAAATTGACTTATTCAACTGTTTTTCCATATTTTGTGGATATTATTTTTTCTATTATTCAAAATAAAACTAGCTGGATAGTTTCCAACAGTAAAGCCGCTCCCAACCCAATTTTTTTCTTGATCGTATTGCAGCGTTAATTCCAAATCGCCCGATATCTCCCATTCTGTTATAGAGTAGTTTTTATCATTAAAGGACACTTTTTTATTTCTCAACTTTCGAGTTTTTATTTCTAGAGGTGTTCCATCCTGTGTGCTGACCCAAATCCTTCTTTTTAAAAAATCTGGAGT
>CACBBC010000025.1 GCA_902537415.1 uncultured Alphaproteobacteria bacterium
GCATTGGCTTAGTTGATGAAATTGTTTCCGAAGACGAGTTGATCCAAAAAGCAAAGAACTGGGTCTTATCCGCAACTCCCCAGGACCTTGTAAAACCATGGGATCAAAAAGGCTTTAAATTTCCTGGCGGCGCGCCCTATCATCCTGGCGGGTTCATGTCATTTGTTGGGGCTTCTGCTTTGGTAAACGGGAAGACGAAAGGTTTATATTTCTCGGCAAAAGCACTCCTCTCATCAGTTTATGAGGGTGCGCTAGTTGACTTCGATACCGCTCTTAGAATTGAGGCTCGTTGGTTTACGAAAGTGTTGATGACGGATACATGCACAAATATGGCCAGAACTCTTTTCTTAAATAAGAGTGCTTTAGAAAAAGGCTATCAACGACCTGTGGGTGCAGAAAAAACAAATTTAAAACAAGTAAGCGTTATTGGAAGCGGTATGATGGGATCAGGTATCGCTTACGCGTCTATATTGCAGGGACTAGAAGTCTTACTTATAGATCAAAATATCAAGGCTGCAGAAGCTGGAAAATCAAAAATTGAGATGCTATTAAGTGAGAGTGTAAAACGAAAAAAATTATCGGAAGAGGAAAAAATTCGCCTCCTCAAAAAGGTAAAAACGGATGCATCACTCAAAAACATTTCCAGCAGCGACTTAGTTATAGAGGCTGTTTTCGAGGATTTAAACCTCAAACATAATTTATATAAGAAAATTGAGCCTTATCTAAAAGAGGGTGCTATTTTGGCATCTAATACTTCTACACTGCCCATAACGAAGCTATCTGAGGTGTTAGTGGACAGCACGCGTTTTTTAGGAATACATTTTTTTAGTCCAGTTGACAAAATGAATTTAGTCGAGCTAATCAAGAGCGAGAGAACAAATGACAACGCTTTGGCAGTTGCTTTGGATTATACCAGTTTGATAAAAAAGACACCGATAGTTGTGAATGATTCTAGAGGATTTTATGCAAATCGATGTATAATCCCTTATATAAATGAGGGATTAAGGATGCTTAGTGAGGGGATTGAGCCCGCTCTTATTGAGAACTCGGCTAAGCAAATAGGAATGCCCGTTGGGCCTTTGCAATTGCTTGATGAACTGTCTGTTTCGTTAGCTTTAAATGTTGCAAAAGAGACAAAGGAAGCTCTCGGAACAAAATATGAGGAAACTGGAACTGAAAGTATTTTGTTAGAAATGTCCCAAAAAAATAGACTTGGAAGAAAAGAATTAGCTGGTTTTTACGAATATGATGAGAAAGGACGACGTTTAAAACTCTGGGAAGGTCTAAGAAATCTAAACATAGAAAAAAATTCTGCTGATATTTCAACATTAACAGTAAAAAACCGTCTTGCATATGTTCAAGCACTTGAGGCGGCAAGAGCTTTAGAAGAAAATATTCTGCTCAGTGTCGAAGAGGGAGATGTTGGTGGAATTTTAGGCTGGGGCTGTCTAATATGGGCGGGTGGCCCCTTCAGTTGGCTTGATTATATCGGGCATGAAAATGTGGTTGTTGAATGTCAAGACTTATCTGATCAATATGGACCTAGGTTTACCCCACCAAAAATAATTAAAGAACTAGCAAATAGTGGCCGCAAGTTTTATAACTAATAAGAATTTAGGGAGTGAAATATGGATAACTTAATGCAAGATTTTCCTTTGCGCGTAACCAGTATTATTGATCATGCTGCAAAGTACCATCCTGAAAGAGAAATCATATCAAAAGACACTAAAGGAAATATTACAGAAACAACCTACAAGAATATTTACAGAAATTCAAAAAAGGTCGCTGACGCCTTACAAAAGCTCGGGGTTAAAAAAGGAGACGTGATCGGTGTTATGGCGTGGAATAATCATTGCCACCTTGAGGTTTGGTACGGCATTCCTGGTGTTGGAGCAGTTAATCATAACCTAAATCCAAGATTATTTTCTGAACAACTCATTTATATAATAAATCATGCCAATGATAAAATCTTGATCATAGATCTAGACCTTGTACCTATAATCGATAAAATAATTCTAGATTGTCCTAACATCGAGAAACTAGTAATACTTTGTTCCAAAGCAGATCTCCCTACCACAAAATTTTCAGAAGTGATTTCTTATGAAGAACTATTGTCGATGGGAAGCGAAAATTTTGAGTGGATAAAAGGGGAAGAAACAGACGCTTGTGGAATATGTTATACCTCTGGAACTACTGGCAACCCCAAGGGAGTTGTTTATACCCATCGATCCAATACATTGCACGCGCTAACCCAGGCAGCTCCCGATATGCTAAATTTATCCAGTACTGATACAATAATGCCAGTTGTCCCACTTTTCCATGCTAATGGCTGGTCGATAGCTTATACTGCACCATTAGTGGGATCTTCTATCGTTTTCCCAGGCGGTGATTTAAGTCCTTCTTCTCTCTACAACATGCTAGAGAGAGGAGTAACTATTACCGCAGCAGTACCAACAGTATGGTTACTCCTTTTAAACTTTCTTGAAAGCGAGAAAAAGGAACTCAGTTCACTTAAACGTGTGGTAATAGGAGGTTCGTCTTGTCCAAGAAGCGTAATTGAAGATTTCCAAAATAAATATGGGGTAAGAGTGCTACATGCTTGGGGAATGACGGAACTCTCTCCACTCGGTACTATCTGTTCATTCAAGCCGGAAATCGAAGGTTTAAACGAAAGTGATAAGCTCGACATACAAGAAACAACTGGGCACCCTCCTTTTGGTGTGGATCTGAAAATTGTTGATGATGATGGTAAAGAAATAGAATGGGATGGAAGCACGCAAGGTGATCTTTATTGTAAGGGAGCTGCGGTTGTTAAAAGGTATCTAAAAATGGACAACTTAGCTGTTGACAATGATAATTGGTTCAATACAGGAGATGTTGCGACGATTGATAAAAATGGATATATGCGAATTACAGATAGATCTAAAGATGTAATAAAATCAGGTGGGGAATGGATATCATCAATTGACTTGGAAAATGCGGCAGTTGGTCATTCTAATGTTGCTGAAGCAGCAGCAATCGGAGTTCCTCATCCTAAATGGGATGAACGGCCTGTCTTAGTAATAGTTACAAATGACGGGAAAGAGGCCGATAAGGATAGTATAATTACCCATGTATCGGAACGGGTGGCTAAGTGGCAAAAACCGGACGATGTGATTTTTGTAGACGAAATTCCACATACGGCAACTGGTAAAATTTCAAAACTAGAGCTTAGAAAATTAGTAGCAAATTTGGATTATAAACATCCAGATTTAAGATAGCTTGGCCAATTACTCCAAACTCGAAGTCAAGGGAGAGTGGAAATCTAATTCTGATCGACCCACAGAAGTGCTAGTAGCATTTGGCTCGATTTCTCTAAATATCTTAAATACCAACGGAGAGCCTGTAAGGCAGTGGGCATATTCCTCCATATTTCTAAAAAATAAAGAAGTGTCCAAATCTATGTTTTGTCCAGATTTGGAAGAAACTGAAAGCCTTTATATTTTTGACCAGGATGCAGTAAACCACTTGATTTTTTTATCTAATAAAACCAATCGAAAAAAATTTGCTAACCTATTGCCATGGTTTTTTATCATCATTTTATTGATTAGTTCCTTTACCTTTTTTTCAAGCTACTTTCGAATAATTATTGAAAAAATGGCGCTCTCCATAACCTCTGCTGAACAGGAAAGTAATCTTGGCAACATTATGTTAAAAGAAATGTCAGAGGTCTCTTATTGCGATATAAACAAGACCAATGAATATCTTCGTAGCTTAGAAAAGAACTATGTGTCCATAACGGATGATTCTATTGAGCTGATTTTTATGAATTTTAGGACCATTAATAGCATACTGCTTCCCGGAAGAAAGTTACTAGTGCCCTACAGTATTTTAGAAAATGAAGATGGAGCATTTGTTTTAGCTGAAACAATCAAATTGGGCATAGCGGCTATAAAGGAAAAGGAGGCAATAGAAAAATTTTTTTCTAAGCAGCGAAATAAAGCTTTATTAACTTATGTTTTTGGAGTTTTAACTGACTTAAATTTTAATAAGGATAACGGTTTATTAATCAGTTTACATGGTAAATCTAGGGTCCTTGATAAAGTCTTTACTGACAATGAATGGCTTACATTAAAAAAACTCTGCAGGCTTTAATTATACAGTATCTTTCCATCTGCTATTTTTGCATTTCTGTCGACTAATTTTGAAATCATTGGATTATGGGAAGCAATAATTGCTGAAATATTATGCTCTTTTATTAATTCTATTAGAAAACTCATAACTCTTGAAGTAGTTGACTGATCAAGATTTCCTGTTGGTTCATCAGCTAATAGTAAGGCTGGTTCATTAATAATTGCTCTACATATTGCAACTCTTTGCTGCTCACCACCAGATAATTCAGCCGGTCTGTTGTCCATCCGTTTGCCTAACCCTACCTTTTCAAGTAGATGTTTGCCTTTTTTAAACGCAATTTTTTTTGGTATACCATCAAAAAGTAAGGGGAAAATAATGTTCTCTAATGCCGAAAATTCTTGAATGAGATGATGAAACTGAAAAACGAATCCAATGTTTTTTCGTCTAACTCTTGACGTTTGAAAGTCATTTTTTGCGTCTACTATTGAGCCATTAATATAAATATCACCAGAAAACTTACTATCCAGTAAGCCTGCAATTTGAAGAAAAGTAGTTTTTCCTGAACCTGAGGGAGAAAAAAGACCAACTACTTCATTTGTCTTAACACTGAAGTCCATTCCATTAAATATTTCAACTAATGGCACATCACCTTTTCCACCAAAGGTCTTTGTAACTTTCTGCAACTTCAAAACGGTATTACTCATACTTCAACGCCTCTGCAGGATCCAAACTTGCTGCTTTTCTTGCTGGAAAAATAGTTATTACAAAAGAGATTGATAATGATACCACTAATGCAAAAACTACATCTTCTATTCTTAGCTTTGCTGGCACTTGAGTTAGGAACCTAATCTCTTCATTCCAAACTGAGGATCCAATTACGTATTCAACAAGCCATTGTATCTCATTGATATAAGTGACAAACAACATCCCAATAATAACACCTAGGACAGTTCCAACCACTCCAATTAAACTCCCACAAATAAAAAATACTCTTAAAATCGAGGATCTTGTTAATCCAAGAGAACGAAGAATTCCGATATCTCTACCTTTGTTTTTAACTAGCATTACTAGCCCAGAAATAATATTCATTGCAGCGATCAACACTATAAGGGACAGAATTATAAACATTACTCGACGTTCTAAATCCAAAGCATCTAAGAAAGCAGCAGTTCTCTCCTTCCAAGACCACAGCAAATATCTTTCTGCCAATTCATCTTCTACATCGTTTTTGAATTCATCAACATCAAATGGGTTGTTCAAAAGTACTTCTATCAAGTCAGCCTGATTAACCCTATTAAAAAAAACTTGGGCATCTTTTATCGGCATGTATATCCTTGTACTGTCTATATCATAACGACCAACCGAGAATATATATTTTACCTTATATACATTTACCCTTGGAATAGTACCAAAGACTGATTTCGCCCCATTCGGACTGATGAGTTTGATTGTGTCATTAATAGATATATTAAGTTTTCTAGCTATTTGAGCCCCTATAGCTACACCATCGTTAAAATTTTCCATACTACCTTCAGAGCTGGTGGGCTTATTTACTAACTCTATCTTCAATAAATCGCCTTTTCGGATACCATAAACTTCTACCCCAGCGCTGTTATTACTTTTACTGGCTAGAACTTGGCCTTTGACCAAAGGGTATGCCGCTTTAAAATTTTTTTTATTCCTCAAGTCTTGCATGATGTTTTGAACCTCTTCAACATAAAATCCTTTGTCAAGGTCGCTAGGTAATGTCTTTTTGTAAATTGCAAGATGGGCATTAGCCCCAATAATTTTTTCTACAAATTCTATCCTGAAGCCAATCATCACCGCCTGGACTATCACTAACGTTGCTACTCCCAAAACCACACCGATGAGTGCATACCACGCTATTATAGAAATACCTCCTTCCCTTCGTTTAGACATTAGATAACGCCAAGCAATTATGAACTCATATTTCTTAAAAAAAGCCATTCAGATATTAGACTTCTACCTGCGATTTATGCGCGGTAGAAAGTTTGTGTAATACTTCTCCCAAAGCTAATAGATTTGCCTCTCCAGTTCTTCTATACACAAGTTCTACTTTCTCTTTAGCAAGACCCTTCGGACCAACTACAATTTGCCACGGCAACCCCATTAGGTCCATTTTTGCAAATTTAGCCCCTGGCCTATCGTCTGTATCATCATATAAAATCTCTATTCCCTTGGCGCCTAGTTTTTCATAAACTTCATCACAAACCTTTACACACTCCTCATCTTTATGATTTAAATTTATTAGACCTGCAAAGAAGGGAGCAACTGGTTCTGGCCAGATTATACCTTTTTCATCATGGCTAGCTTCAATAATTGCGCCTACTAATCGAGAAACTCCTATACCGTGACTTCCCATATGAACAGGTACTCTCCTTCCATCAGGGCTTACAACAAAAGCTTTCATTGGCTCTGAATATTTTGTGCCAAAATAAAATATTTGACCAACTTCTATCGCTTTACTTTCTATCCGACAATCTTCAGGAACATCTAAAAAAAGATTTGCATCATGAGTATCCTCGGTTCTAGCGTAAGGTGTGGTATACCTTTCCACAATTTTTTCAATATTCGTACTATTATAGTAGTCCAGTTTTTCTTGACCTATATTCATATCAAGCAAGGTTTTATCAAAAAAAACTTTGCTTTCTCCAGTATTGGCTAAAACCAAAAACTCATGACTGTAGTTACCCCCTATGGGCCCCGTCTCGGCCTTCATAGGTATCGCTTGTAACCCCATCCTATTAAATGTTCTTAAATAGCTTACGAAATGTCTGTTGTAGGCATTGATAGCTTCCTTTTCGTTCAAATCAAAATTATAGCCATCCTTCATATAAAATTCTCTTCCCCTCATTACACCAAATCTAGGTCTTAGTTCGTCTCGGAATTTCCACTGAATGTGGTATAGTGTGAGAGGAAGATCTTTATAAGATGATACGTTAGACCTAAATATGTCGGTTATTAATTCTTCATTGGTCGGACCATATAAGTAATTACGATCCTGTCGATCGTTAATCCTCAGCATTTCCTTTCCATAGTCATCATACCTTCCACTCTCCTGCCACAATTCGGCTGGTTGGATTGTTGGCATTAGCATAGGTATATGCCCAGCTTTTATTTGCTCATAATGTACTATCTCTTCGATTTTTTTAAGAACTTTAAAGCCCAATGGTAGCCATGAATATATGCCAGCCGTTGTCTGTTTAATCATTCCACAGCGCAACATCAGTTGATGGCTTATTATATTCGCTTCAGCTGGCACCTCTTTTAAAACCGGTAAAAAATATTGGCTGAGTTTCATATTATTCTCCTCAACTATTTAAATAATTTCTTTTTTGTATCTACAGTGAGACATAACTTCAACGCTTTATTCAATTCTTGAATGCGTCTCTCTACAACTTCACCATTAACAAAGTCTATTTTTGATTGAAAGCATAATTCTACCTCATGTGCTTCAAGCCTGAAGTCTATTTTATCAAAAAGACTTTTTTCACCAAAGAAAGTTGAAGCTAACTTTAATCCCTTACCTATAACAAGAGCGATTTTTCTCTTTTTCTTAGAAACAATTTTAAATAATTTACTATTAAAAACTTTTTCTGGTTTTGCCTTATGTCTGAACAAAAGTATCATGGCCAAGAATACTCTTTCTTTGTGACTCAGACCACTAATATTTGAGCGGGTGACTAGCTCTAAGCACATTTCCATCTTATAATCGGGATGTGCGATCCAGGCAATATCATGCAATTTAGTCGCAGCTAAAATAACTCTTTTTGTCTTGCGCGGGAGATTTTCATGTAATGGTGAGATCCATTTGAAGGTATGCTTCGACATATTAGGAAACCTTGTTTCTTTTTTCTCAAAAAATTTAGCAGCCTCAATTAATGGATCCTTTTTTTTCTCTGCCTCACTGAGATTATGGTATAAGAACCCCTCTCTCACACCAAAAGATGAAAACGTCAGGGTTTTAATCTGAAATTCATCAATAATAATTTCTAACAATCGAGCTGAAAGAGGTAATAATTCCAATCTGTCTACAGAAATATTGATTTCGTCATATTTGGTAATAAATGAATTATCTTGAATGAATTCCAATGTCTTTTTTATTTTTTTACTCTTGACTTTATATCCTTGTATTATCTTCAGCGGATACTGTGTCCTTTGCATATGTATTTTGGCTATCGCTCGCCACGACCCTCCGATTAAAAAAAATGGTTTATCTTTTGCTATTTTGGCATTAACTGCACCCAACAGCTGTTTCCGTATATACCTATCTATATCCTCAATTTTGTTTTCCAACTTGGTTATTGCAAGAGGGCCAAGCAAAGTTGAGTTACATTCGGCAATCACTCTTTTACAAATATTTGCAAACTCTACTGAATTACCACCTAGGTCACAAATTATCCCTTCTGCATTTGGAAAACCTAATAAAATACCCTGAGCTGCGTAATAAGCCTCTTTCTCCCCAGATATTATATCAACGCGGATGTTAGTATTTTTTCGAATAACTTCAACAAGAACATCTGAATTACTGGCCTCTCTCAATGCAGACGTGCCAAACATTATAATTTTATTAATTTCCATATTTCGACAAATAGCGACATATCGGTTAATTATGCGCGATACGGCCTTAAGTGTAGCATTGTCAAAGGCCTTCTTTCCAAAAGATTGCAGTCCGAGTCTAAAAAAAACCTTTTCATTGTATAAATATAATGGAGAACGCTTTGGGCCATCAAAAACCACTAGTCTAATGGAGTTAGAACCAATATCAATAATCCCTATTCTTTTAAAAATTTTCAAAATGATTTTTTTCTTTTATTGCCAACACTCAATAAACTTGGAGGGGCATTTAGTGCAGCTCTGCCCCTTCCTGACAAAGAAGGGTTTTCAATAAAATATTCATGACAACTAAAGCTCGGTTCATCTTTTTTAAACTGGTGTCTTTTATATCGGCCATCAGGTTGAAGTACCCATGATTGCTCTTTGTCAGCTAAATTAGCTACCATAATCTGATTAACAATTTGTGACTTCACGGTCAAATTTTTAATCTCTACAAACGACTCTACTCGACGGTTCAAGTTTCTTCCCATCCAATCTGCTGACGAAATAAAAACCTTAGCTTTCACGGAGGGCAACTTAAATCCATTACCAAAAACACACACTCTACTGTGTTCCAAGAATCGCCCTATTACAGATTTAACACGAATGTTTTCAGAAAGGCCTTTGATACCAGGCCTTAACCCACAAATACCCCGGATGATCATATTGATCTTAACTCCAGATTGACTTGCCTTGTATAAGGCCTCAATAACTTCTGGGTCGATAAGAGCATTTAGTTTGACCCATATTTCTGCCGGCTTACCCTTTTTTGCTAAAGACATCTCATGTTTTATCATTTTAATTAAGCTACTCTTTAACTCTAGAGGCGCTATAATCATACTCTCTAAATCTGTTGGTTTTATATATCCCGATAGATAGTTAAAAACTTTAGTAACATCTCGACCTAAAGTAGCGTCTGAAGTGAAGAGGCTCAAATCAGTATAAATCTTTGCTGTGTCGGGATGATAGTTTCCTGTGCCAACATGGGTATAAGTTCTTAATACCTTGCCTTCTTGTCTTACAATAGTTGATAGCTTTGCATGTGTTTTCCAATCCATAAAACCATAGACCACTTGAGCTCCATTCTTCTCTAGTTCCCTTGACACATTTATATTATTTGCCTCATCAAATCTAGCCTTTAGCTCAACTAATGCAGTCACTGTTTTTCCATTTTCTGCAGCCTCACATAATGCTCTTACTATGGGACTATCAGGAGTTGTTCTGTATAAAGTTTGTTTGATAGCAATAACGTTAGGGTCGCGAGCTGCTTGTTCCAAAAAATTAACGACGGTATCAAAGGTTTCATATGGATGTTGTAAAAGGAGATCTTTCTGCTTTATTGCGGAAAAAATATCACCGTTGAAGTCCTCTATTCTCTCTGGACTTCTGGGGACAAAAGTTCTCCACTTCAGGCTCCTTTTCGCCGAAATAATTAACTCGTCTAAATCGGACAATCCAATCATTTCATTAACCTGTATCACTTGCGCTCTGTCAAACCCAATTTCCTTCGATATTAGTTTCAACAAAGGCTCAGCATTACTTTTTGTAACTTTCATTCGTATTACTTCTCCACGCTTTCGGCGCTTTAATGCAATTTCAAACTCGCGAACCAGATCCTCCGCTTCTTCCTCGACTTCCAAGTCACTGTCTCTAAGAATTCGAAAGGAAAAATACTCATCGAGAAGATAGTTTGGAAATAATCTATAAATAAAAATTACGATGAAATCTTCGAGTGATAAAAATCTTTTTTCACCTTTTACTCCATCCCTAAGTCTTTGAAATCTATCAAGCATACTTGGAATAGGAACCAAGGCGTTCAATGACTTTTTTCCGTCTCTCTTTCTTAATTTTAATGCTAGGGCAGAGCCCTCGGTTGGGATGAAGGGAAATGGATGAGCAGGATCTAGAGCTAACGGGGTAAGTGCTGGAAAGACCTTTGACATAAATTGTTTCTCTAAATTCTTTTTTTCGGATACCAGTATTCCCTTTGGTTTTACTAGTACCACTCCTTTTTGCTTCAAATTAGATAATATAGAGGGCAAAAGCTCCTGTTGTTTGTCTATTAGAGCTTTAGCTTCTCGTTCTATTTGTATTAGCTGTTCCTCAGGCGTAAGACCATCAGCACTTATTACTTCGATCTTGTTTTTCACCATTTGTCTAAACCCGGCAACTCGAACCGTGTAAAACTCATCAAGATTTCGAGCAGATATTGCAAGGAATCTAAGTCTTTCAAATAGTGGCACCTTTTTATTATTAGCTTCTTGCAAAACTCGCCAATTAAACGAAATCCAAGAAAGCTCTCTATTTATGAGTGGATTGATAGATCCTAGGTTCTTGGAATATTTCAATTCAAGGTCAGAATCTTGATTTAAGAAATCTGCGTTTACGTTACTCATGTTTATTAAAATTTCTTTTCCATTTGCCTCAAAGCAGCGTCAATGAAAGGTCTAGTTATTTTTCTATTTAGAACAAGAGATTTATGATCCACGTAGTTTACAAAATTATAAATTGAACTGTAGGTCCTGTTAATTCTGGCAGCAATATAGTCAAGGTTTGAGTGCTTTATAACAATTTGCCTGTCATTAAAGTATTTCAATAGAAGTGCCATTACTAAAGTATCATCGGGTTCTTTTATGGTAGTGTTACTGAAACTTTGTAACCTTGACTCCAAATCTTTAAGGCCTATTGACAGCGCATTAGGCATTTTTCTAGAACATATTAGCAGGTTGCCTCCTCTACTTCCAATACTGTTAATAAGGTGAAATATACCCTCTTCTATTTTTAACTTTTTTTGTCTTTCAGCTTTTTCAATAATATCTAAATCCTCAATACAAACTAATTGATGATTTAGGCTTTTTTCCATTTCCAGTAAAACTGCTTCAAGCTTTACATGCATAGCTCTATGCTCTTTGGACCACACAGTGGATAGATGCGTCTTACCACTACCCTTTGGCCCAACCAGCAACAAAACTCCTGAAACCCATCGGTCTGTGTTGCCTAGCAAGGTAACAGCGTCCAAATTACTTGAAGAAATAAAAAAATCTTCTTTTTCCAATGCCTCCTTTAAACTGAGACCTAAAACAAGCTGCTCATTCATATTTTTATTCAAATTGCTCTTTAAGTAATCTTTCTTCTAACCCGTGTCCTGGATCAAACAAAAGTTTATGTTTTAATTTCTTTTCAATTGTTATAGCTACGTGCTTAACGCCCTTAACCTCAGATGTATCAGCTACCGCTGACACTGGTCTTTTGGTAGCACTTTTCACTTCAATATCTATCCTTGCATCTAACGGCAGTAGCGCACCTCTCCATCTTCGTGGTCTGTAGGCAGATATAGCGGTCAAACCTAAAATGTTTGCGCCTATTGGTAAAATTGGTCCATGAGCAGAATAATTATAGGCAGTTGACCCAGCTGGGGTGCAGACTAATGCCCCGTCACATACAAGTTCCTGAAGTTTTTCAGACCCATCAATAGATATACTTAGTTTTGCAGCTTGGGGCCCCGATCTAAGAATGGAGACCTCATTTATAGCCAGCTCCTCCTCTTTTTTACCATCTATTTTTGTAGCAATCATTTTTAGAGGATTTACAATCTCTTCCTTTGCTATCTGAATACGTTCTTGCAAGTTATCGTAGTTAAAAGTATTCATCAGGAAACCAACGGTACCCTTGTTCATCCCGTATACAGAGGTATTTTTTGTCGATAAGGATTTAAGTGTCTGTAACATAAACCCATCGCCTCCAAGTGCGACGACTACATCAGCTTCATCAATTCCGAAATCCTTATAAAGTTTTCGAAGCTTATTTAAAGCCTCTTTGGCTTCAAGGTCGTCGCTTGCCATAAATGTTATCTTTTTGTTGGTCATAATTTTTTGTCCAAAAGTTCTCGGATACTGTTATAAATCAAACTAGGTATTTCACAATAAATGATGATATACATACCTACAAAACAAAAGAAAAAACTGGAACAGACAGCCTAGATTTAATATACATTAAATCGAATCAAAAGAATAATCGAAAAACATATTAGGTGTGTTATGAATTTTGTAGGCAAAACGAACTTATTTGGTGGAACTTTAGCATCTCAGGATCCAGAAATTTTCAACTCATTAGAGAGAGAGTTTAGTAGGCAACAGAATGAGATTGAGCTTATAGCTTCGGAGAATATAGCTTCTCCAGCTGTAATGGAAGCTCAAGGCTCAGTTATGACAAATAAATACGCAGAGGGATATCCAGGTAGAAGATATTATGGTGGATGTGAAAATGTGGATGTCGCTGAGCAATTGGCAATATCCAGAGCTTGTCAACTCTACAAATGCAAATTCGCTAATGTACAACCCAACTCAGGAAGCCAGGCTAATCAGGCTGTTTTTTTGGCTTTAATGAAACCTGGAGACACTTTTTTGTCCATGGACCTTGCTTCGGGTGGGCATCTGACACATGGAGCAAGACCTAATCAATCCGGTAAATGGTTCAACCCCGTTCATTATGAAGTCACAAAAGATACAAACCAGGTTGACTATGATCAGGTCCGTCAGCTTGCAAAGCTTCATAAACCAAAGTTAATTATCGCGGGCGGCTCAGCAATCCCCCGTATCTTAGACTTTAAAAAGTTCAGAGATATTTGTGATGAAATCGGAGCTTTTTTATTGGTTGATATGGCACATATTTCTGGGCTGGTTGCGGCTGGCGTTCATCCAAACCCCTTAGCATATGCTGATGTTGTAACATCTACTACTCATAAAACTCTGCGGGGACCAAGAGGAGGAATGATTCTTTGTAACAATCCTGATATCGCAAAGAAAGTAAACTCAGCAATTTTTCCAGGTATTCAAGGTGGCCCATTGATGCATGTTATTGCTGCGAAAGCAGTAGCCTTCAAAGAAGCTCTAAGTGACGAGTTTGTACAGTATCAAAAGCAAGTAATAAAGAACGCAAAGACACTTGCTGAAACATTACAAGATGGTGGTCTTGATTTAGTTACTGGAGGAACCGACACCCACGTTCTACTTGTAGACCTTAGAAAGAAAAAGGTCACGGGTGCGACAGCAGAAAAAGTACTTGGAGAAGGTAATATCGTCTGTAATAAAAATGGAATTCCCTTCGATATTGAAAAGCCGACTATTACATCTGGAATAAGGTTGGGAACCCCAGCGGCAACTACTAGAGGCTTTAAAGAGGCGCAATTAAAACAAGTTGGTTTATGGATTTTGGACATATTAGACAATGTTCATTCTGAGAAATCTTCGCAAGTGGTCGCGAAAGTAAAAAAAGAGGTTGTTGATCTATGTAGTGAGTTTCCGATCTACTAGCAATACACTATTATTTTGAGGAGAAAAAATGAAGTTTAGATATTTTGCAAAAACAATTATCTTCTTCACACTGCCTTTAACCATGTCTTCTTGTTCAGAAAAAAATTGGCCAGAGCTATCTCCTCTCAGTGAATTTGAAAAAAAATTTTTTCTAGACTAGCGAGATGAAAACAGAATTTCATAGAATCACTAGACTACCGTCTTACGTTTTTGCAGAGGTTAATAAACTGAAAGCGAAATACCGTGATCAAGGTCACGATATAATTGATTTTGGAATGGGAAACCCTGATATTGATACTGAGTCGTTCATTGTTGATAAGCTGATTGAAACTGTAAAAAAACCAAAGACTCACAGATATTCTGTCTCTAGAGGAATAAAGGGGCTAAGGAAGGCACAAGCTGATTACTATGCTAGAAGGTTCTCAGTCAAGCTCGACCCAGAAAAGGAAATTATTGCAACTCTAGGTTCAAAAGAAGGATTGGCTAATTTAGCTATGGCGATAACTGATCCTGGCGATGTTATTTTAGTCCCAAATCCATCATACCCAATACACCCATATGGCTTTATTATTGCTGGAGGCTCTCTGAGACATGTACCAACGTTATCAAATGGACAATTTGATGAGGATGAATATTTCAAAACCCTTACTCGTTCATTAAAACATATTTCACCTAAGCCAGTCGCTATAGTGATTTCCTTCCCATCTAACCCAACAACAAAAACTTGTACACTAAAATTTTATGAAGAATTGGTTAAGGTGGCAAAACAAAACGAGGTCTGGATATTGTCTGATCTAGCATATGCTGAAATATATTTTAGTGAGACCCCTCCCCCTTCAATTTTACAGGTACCAGGTGCGAAATCCGTAGCAGTTGAATTTACATCGATGTCAAAAACATTTAGCATGCCAGGTTGGAGAATGGGATTTGCCGTGGGCAACGAGATACTGATAGGAGCATTAGAGAAAATAAAATCCTATCTCGATTATGGAGCATTCACTCCTATACAAGTTGCAGCAGCTAGTGCATTAAGCTCGGATCCAAGCACAATAGCAAAAGTTAGAGAAGTTTATAAAAAAAGAAGAAATGTATTGGTTGACGCTATGAGTAAGGCAGGATGGGAAATCCCTTCACCAGACGCAACAATGTTTGCATGGGCGCCAATCCCAGAAAAATTTAGATCTTTAGGTTCGTTAGAGTTCTCTAAAGTCCTTCTTAAAGAGGCTGATATCTCCGTTGCGCCTGGAATAGGATTTGGAGAATATGGTGAAAACTTTGTTAGAATTGGCCTTGTTGAAAATGAGCATAGAATTAGGCAAGCAGCAAGAAATATGAAAGCAGTCTTTACTAAAGCCGATAAAATACTAAGTGACCACAGCCCGAATTAAATGGTTTTGTGATGAATAAATCCAAATTAAATGTAGCAGTTATTGGTCTTGGAACGGTGGGCTCTGGCGTAATCAAGCTATTGAGAAAACAAAAAAACAATATAAAAAAAAGGACGGGTATAGAGCTTAAAGTAGTAGCTGTAAGTGCAAAAAATAGGAGAAAGCAGAGAAGTGTTGATATAAGTCCATTTAGATGGATAGCCTCTCCTCTTACTATAGCAAAAGATCCAGATGTTGACGTAATAGTTGAACTAATAGGTGATATGGATAACACCGCGAGAAAAATTATAATAGAAGCAATCAATAACGGTAAACACGTTGTTACGGCAAATAAATCACTTCTCGCAAAAGAAGGGTCTATTTTTGAAGAGCTTGCTAAAGAAAAAGGTGTCTTTTTAAGATATGAGGCAGCAGTAGCTGGGGGCATACCTATAATAAAAGTGTTACAAGACTCTCTCATAGTAAATAAGATTTCTAAACTATATGGCGTAATCAATGGAACATGTAACTTCATACTTACCAAAATGGAGGCCCAGGAGCGGGAATATCAAGATGTATTTTCTGAAGCAAAACAACTTGGCTATGTTGAAAGTGATCCAAGGCTTGACATCGGAGGAATAGACTCAGCCCACAAACTAGCTTTACTCTCATGTTTGGCGTTTGGAACTAGTCTAAACTTTAAAGCAGTGAAAACTGAAGGGATAGACCACATTTCTATAGAGGATATTCAAGAGGCTGATTTAATTGGATATAAGATAAAGCTACTTGCTACAGCAGAGTATTCTAAAAATATGCTTAAACAGGAGGTCTCTCCTAAATTAATTAGAAAAAGCAGCCCAATTGCACAAGTGAACGGAAGCACAAATATAATAGCTATTGAGGGTGAAGAAATCGGAACTACTGTTTTTTCTGGTCCAGGTGCAGGCATGGGGCCAACAGCTTCCTCAGTAGTCTCAGATCTTGTAGCCATAGCTTCTAGAAAAAGTAAATCTACTTTTTTAAATGGTGATAAAAAAAATGGGAACAAAGGCGATGATTCTGTTTCGAAAAAAAGTTCGTTTTACTTAAGATTTATACTGAAAGATAAACCTGGTGTGATAGCTCGATTATCAGGAAAACTAGGCAGCTTTGGGATTTCAATCAATCAAATGAAACAAAAACCTCACCCAAAGAAGAAGGCAACATTAATTATGACGACGCATAAAACCCTTAGGAATCACTTAAACAAAGCTTTGACTGATATAATGAAGTTGAAGATATGCGAACAGAGGCCTATTTGTATTGAAATACAAGAAGTTTAATGAGAATGTCCTTTTAAGTTAATCAGATAATTTTTATGCTGATAAATGAGATGTTTAAAGACAGTTATATTTTTTCTGTAAGTACCCTAGTTGGTAATTGTTTGAATAAAAATACAAAACTTACTTATAGCGACGTTGAAACTGGACAACTTTTTAAAGGTTTAAAGACTCTGTCATTCAGAAAAATCATAATGTCCAAGTTGAAAAATTATTGATGAATTTTCTGGGAATATCAAAATCCTATACTGATAAAGAGTGGGTTGGGCCAAGCGAACAGAATTTGCAGCAAGCATTAGCTTACTCAAAAAGCCTATCGATACCACATCTAAGTGCATTACAACTTATCAAAAATAAAATCAATGAAGGAGATTATTTAGATTATATAAGCCCAAAGATAAAAAACTTGATACCAAGTCCAAAAATTTTCCTAGATATGGAAAAGGGTTCATTACGATTACGTAGGGCCTTAGAAAAAAAAGAATCAGTCGCTATCTTTGCTGATTATGATGTAGATGGTACAGTTTCCGCCGCACTAATTTCTCTATGGTTAAGAAATTTTTCTATCGAACCAACAGTATACATACCGGATAGAGAGACTGAGGGATTTGGACCCAATATCGGCGCGATGAATAAACTTGCTCTTAATCACTCTTTAATTATTTGTGTTGATTGTGGTACCGACTCAGAAGAAGCAATTAGAGGTGCTACCGAGAGAGGAGTTGACGTTATTGTGATAGATCATCATAAGTCTGATGCCTTTTCAAAGTCTGCATATGCAATAATAAACCCAAATAGATTTGATGAAAAAAATATCTTTCCGTACCTGTGTGCTGCGGGGGTTGTTTTTATTTTTTTAGTTGAAATGAACAGAATTATTCCCAAGAGTAAAAGCTCAAAAATAAATTTACTCAGCTACCTGAACCTAGTCAGTCTAGCTACCGTAGCCGATGTGGTGCCTTTGATTGGGCTCAACCGAGCATTTGTTAAACAAGGTTTAAAAATATTCCAAAACCGACTTTGTCTAAAAATGTTTGGAACTCATTTTAATTTACTACAGAATTTTAATGAAGAAACAATAGCCTTCCAAGTTGCACCAAGATTAAATGCTAGTGGAAGGATAGACACGGCTTATCTAACATACCAATTTCTCACAGCTACAGATCCAAAATCTATTGAAATTTATTTAAATAAAATGGAGGCAGCTAATAAAGAGCGCAAAGCATTAGAAAAAATAATTCTTACTAGCGCAATACAGCAAATATCAAATGCTGAAAAACAAAAACCTTACACCTTGGTAAAAGCTAAGGGTTGGCATAAAGGCGTAATTGGGATTATAGCCTCTCGACTAAAAGACTTATACGGCAGGTTGTGCGTTGTTATTACTATTGACGGAGATGTAGGTCATGGTTCTATTAGATCAACAGAAGAAATAGACCTTACTGAAATATTACAGGAGCTCAAATTCCGAGATGTTCTTATTAGTGGCGGGGGACATAAGCAAGCTGCCGGCTTTTCATTACTTATCGATAGAATTGAAGAATTTGATAATATAGTTACAAACCATTTATCCGACCATACATCATTGAAAAACTCTAGTGCTTTGCTGGAAATAGATGGAATGATCGATATAGAAGGTGTAAATACTGATTTAATCGATAAAATAAATCTGTTGGGACCCTTTGGGTCTCAAGTACCTCAACCAATAATAGTTATTCCTAGTTGCCAACTCCTATTTGTTAAAGAATTGGGAGAAGGGCACCTGTTATGTAAATTAAAAAAAGAGAAAGGTACTTTGGACGCAATATGTTTTAATGCAAAGAAAAAAGGGCTAGATATTCCTCTATCCAAACCCAATCAAATTTTACATGTAGCAGGTAATCTAGTTAAAAATGAATGGCATGGTGTCACAAAGCCCCAAATTCGGATTGTTGACATAGCTAAAATGTAAAAAAAAAAAAATAACTTGAAGTAGCTCCTATTTTTGGTAAAAAAAAAGCAAATAATATGCGCCCTTCGTCTATCGGTTAGGACGCCAGATTTTCATTCTGGAAAGAGGGGTTCGATTCCCCTAGGGCGTACCATTCAAACTTATTTCTCAACACTACCCAAATAACTCGCTGTATCTAGCATACGGTTTGAAAAGCCCCATTCATTATCATACCAACACAGGACTCGTGTCATGCCCCCCGTCAAGACCTTTGTTTGAGTCCCTGCGAATATTGATGAGGCCGGATGATGATTCAGATCCGATGAAACTAATGGAGCGTCTTCATAAGCCAATATACCATTAAGTTCCGTATTAGAAGCTTTATGAATGGCTTTATTAATTTCTTCAACTGAACTCTCTTTAGTTAAAATACATTTCAAATCCACACATGAAACATTTGGGGTGGGAACTCGAATTGCCGATCCATCAAGTTTTCCTTTTAGGTCAGGCAGCACCAAAGAAACAGCTTGAGCGGCTCCTGTAGACGTTGGAATCATGTTAAGGGAAGCTGCTCTGGCTCTATAATAATCTTTGTGAAGAGTATCCAGCACGGGTTGGTCTCCAGTATAACTATGTATTGTGGTCATATAGCCAACCTCTATACCAAAATTTTCGTGTAAAATCTTCGCTACAGGAGCTAAACAATTTGTCGTACAAGATGCGTTTGAAACAATTACGTCAGTGGATATTAGCGATTCATGATTTACTCCGAATACAACGGTGCGGTCCACATTGCTTGCGGGAGCAGATATCAACACTTTTTTAGAGCCATTATTTAAATGTTGCGAAGCTTTTTCTTTATCAGTAAAAATACCTGTGCACTCGAGAGCAACATCTACTTCTGACCATGGTAAGTTTGCTGGCTCTCTTTCTGCAGTAATTTCAATATCTACATTATTAACCTTTAGATAGTTTTTGTGTATCGATAGGTCTAAAGGGAAGCGACCATGTACACTGTCATATTTTAGTAAATGCGCATTCATCTCCGGAGAACCAAGATCGTTTATAGCAACAACCTCAATATCTTCTCTTTTGCTCTCAATGGACGCTCTCAAAATATTCCTTCCAATGCGTCCAAATCCATTAATCGCCACCTTAACTGACATTTTCTACCTCTTTTGTTTATACAAATTCCGTACTTTACTACTGTTTAATCAATTTAAAAAAAATAGGAAGTTTTTTTAATGATATATATGACTAAATAGTCTCCAAAATGTGTTTACGTTAGAGAAAAAACTTACGTAATTCTACCTTTTGAATTTTTCCTGTCGAAGTTTTAGGAAGTTCCCTAAAAATCACTTCTTTTGGCACTTTAAAATTTGCTAAATTTTCTTTACAAAATTTTATTACCTCTTCTTTCGTTATAGAGGCACCTTCTTTTGCTTCAATAAACGCACAAGGCGTCTCACCCCACTTTTCATCAGGCTTCGCTATTACAGCACAGGCAACTACACCTTCAATCTTGAAAATACAATTCTCTATTTCGATTGAGGAGATATTTTCTCCACCTGAAATAATTATGTCTTTAGCCCTATCCTTTAATTGTATATATCCGTCCTTATATATCACTCCCAAATCACCGGTTTTAAACCAACCATTTTGAAATGCTTTTCTGGTGGCCTCTTCATCTTTCAGATATCCCTTCATAGTGATATTACCTCTAAGAAGAACCTCTCCTAATTCATTTCCATTATTCTTTACTTCCTTTCGCGTTTCTGAATTAACCACCTTTAAATCTTCCTGCACCAAATATGAAACACCTTGTCTGGACTTTAAATTAGACTTCTCAGTAGCACTGAAATTATTCCACTCGTCCTTCCATTTACATATCACTGCGGGCCCATATACTTCGGTTAATCCGTAAACATGCGTTACATCAAACCCACACTTTTCAATTTGCTCAAGTATTTTGGCTGGCGGTGGAGCCGCCGCAGTCATTAACTTTACCTTATTAAGTAATTTCTTAACATGATTTGTATCAGTATTAATGATAAAACTTAAAACAGTAGGGGCGCCACATAAATACTCTACCCCATGACTATATATTTTTTCGTATATATTCTGTCCTGTTACTTTTCTCAAACATATATTTGTTCCAGCTCTCATCGCTATAGTCCAAGGAAAACACCATCCATTGCAGTGGAACATTGGCAAGGTCCACAAATAGGTGGGATGCATTTTCATATCCCATTCAAGAGAGTTACCCATTGCATTGAGATAAGCACCTCTATGATGATAGACAACACCTTTCGGGCTCCCAGTCGTTCCCGATGTATAATTAATGCTTATACTCTCCCATTCGTCTAATGGTTTATAATGATTAAAATCCACCTCATAACTTCCCAAAAATTCCTCATAATCCATATGAGGATAAGATGTTTCAAGAGCGAATGTTTGTTCATCTTTTATTATGATTATAGCCGGTTTTTCTTTAGATAAGCTGACTGCTTCTTTCCCTAATTGTAAAAACTCTGTGTCCACGAACAGCATTTTTATATTAGAATGATCGATAATGTAGGCGATTGTTTTGGAATCTAGTCTGTAATTTATTGCATTCAATATCATACCTGCCATAGGCACGGCAAAGTGTGCTTCATATAATTCTGGAGTGTTAGACGCAATAAAACCTACAACATTACCTTTAGCCAATTTTTGAGATAAAGAACTGGCAAGCTGTTTACATCTCATAAAAGTTTGTTCCCAGGTAAAATATTTATTCTCATGAATAATACTATAGCGATCTGGAAATATCTTCGCTGCCTTCTCTATGAATACTATAGGCGTTAAAGGTGAATAGTTGGCGTGATTTTTTTTTAATTCATTTTGTTGCATTTTTTCTAGTCAAATTTTCTTCGTGCATTGAAAGCTGCTACAATTGTACTATCATCTAGATAGTCTAATTCTCCTCCTACTGGAACACCCTGTGCGAGTGAAGTTATCTTAACTGCATATTTGTCCAATTCTTGGAAAATGTAATTAGCTGTAGTCTGACCGGTT
>CACBBC010000026.1 GCA_902537415.1 uncultured Alphaproteobacteria bacterium
GTATAAACATCATTTTCATTAATTGTAATTATTCTAAATCCAAAAATGTCGGACAGTTTATAAAAAGCTTGTTGCTTATCCTGAATTTTCCGCCAAATGGAATAAGGTTTTTTTTCTCGGCCTGAAACTATCGCTCTGACGCCAACTGAAGCCAGTTGATTTTCAATATCATTTATGATTTTCGGAATAAGATCATCACTTTCTTTTTTAAGTTTAAGAAATCGTCTGATTATTGAATTCCTTCCCTCCGGATTCAATATTCGAAAACTTAGATCCTCTAACTCGTCTCTAATTGACTGAATTCCCATTCTACCGGCTAAAGGAGCATATATATCCATAGTCTCGTTAGCCTTTACTAATTGCCTATCATTGTTCACTGCTCTAATTGTCCTCATATTATGTAATCTGTCTGCGAGCTTAACTAAAAGAACTCTTAGATCTTTGCTTATAGCAACAATCAATTTTCTAAAGTTCTCGGCTTGCTTTCTCTCCAATGAAGCAACTTCAAGGTTTGAAAGTTTAGTTACACCGTCGACAAGATTAGCAATTTCGCTTCCAAATAAATCAGATACGTCTCTAAATGACTTATTTGTGTCTTCTATAGTGTCGTGCAACAGAGCTGTGATAATCGAAGCGTCATCTAGTTTTAACTCGGAAAGTATTTTAGCTACCTGAACTGGGTGTGAAAAAAAGGGCTCACCAGACTTTCTCACTTGCCCCGCATGAGCATTTAGCCCAAAATGATATGCTTTTTCAATTAAATCGACGTTAGTGCTTGGATTATATTCCTTTATAGCATCAATTAGATCATCAGCAGATAACAAGTCGTTCACCTATTGTTAAGGTAAAAAAATACTCTATTTTTCCTCTGATGTTTGAGCATCCATAAGAGCTCTTAGCAAATCTTCATTCGCTGTATCATCAGCATTATCATCTTTAACCCTTTGACCTTCTCGAGTGAGTAGTGACAAATCCTCATCATCTGGCTCATCAACCTCTATTTGCCGTTGGTGACTCTCAATAGTAGACTCCATCAACTCATCGAAAGTAACTGTTTCTACCGCTATTTCTCTAAGTGCAAGAACTGGGTTTTTATCATTATCTCGATCCAGGCTGGGTTCAATCCCTCCAGAAATCATTCTTGCTCTATGCGCAGCAAGTAAAACTAGTTCAAATCTGTTTGAAACCTTATCTATACAATCTTCTACAGTAACGCGTGCCATAAGAATTCCTTTTTAGTTCTTAGAGTTTTAATTCTTGTATACTCTCTAGTTCATCGGGTGGAAGACTGTCAAGCATTTCCTTTGCTTTCACCTTTAAAGATGGATGTATCCAGTCAGGTTGCAGATCATTTAAGGGTTTTAAAAAAAATGTCCTCTCTTGCAATCTTGGGTGAGGTAAAATTAATTCATTTGGCACTAGCCTTATTTGGTCTGATAAGTTCAAATTCAGCCATTTGTTAAAATGCAACTTGCTGGGTAAAATTAGTTGATCGCATAGTAAAATATCAATATCACATGTCCTAGGTCCCCACCGTTCTTGGCGCTTTCTTCCATATTTATTCTCTAAACCAGAAGTAAAATTCAATAACTTTATTGGTTTAAGTTTTGTGCTAAACCTAATCCCAACATTGACATATCTAGGATCTCTCTTATTAAAAAAGCTCGTAGAAATATACCAATTGCTCTCTAATAAACACTCTATACTCGGGTTAGATCTTATTTCATCCACACATTTTTTTAGTGTTTCAGCACTATTGCCAAATTCACTAGATAAATTAGACCCCAACACAATAATATAATTATTCATTTTCTCTCACTTTTTAAAAAGATAGTTTTTTTATAAAAAAAAGTATACGCTTTACTCATGACGACTACGCTTAAAACTTCAGCTATAAAGAAGATATACCTAGCTAATCCAAGGGGTTTTTGTGCTGGTGTTGACAGAGCGATAGAGATGGTAGAGCTAGCATTAAAAAAATGGGGATCACCCATTTATGTCAGGCATGAAATAGTCCATAACAAATATGTTGTTCAAGACCTAAAAAAGAAGGGGGCTGTGTTCGTTGAGGAGTTGAAGGAGTGCCCTGTAGATCGACCTGTAATATTTTCTGCCCATGGTGTGCCGAAAACGGTTCCTGAAGAGGCAGAAGAAAGGCAAATGCTATTCGTAGATGCTACTTGTCCTCTGGTAACGAAAGTCCACAATGAAATCAAAAGATATTATGACAAAGGTTATAAAATAATAATGATTGGGCATCGTGGACATCCTGAAACAATTGGTACTATGGGTCAACTGCCGGAGGGAGAGGTTTTGTTGGTTGAAAATACAGCAGACGTTGAGAAAATGGACCCATCTAAATACCCGAAATTAGCTTATGTTACTCAAACAACTCTATCTGTAGATGATACGAAAGAGATAGCTCTAGCTTTAAACAAAAAATTTCCATCAATAGAAAACCCAAAGAAAGAAGATATTTGCTATGCTACTACTAATAGACAAGAGGAAGTCAAGCGACTTGTAAAACACGTCGACTTAATGTTGGTTGTTGGGTCAGAGAACTCATCTAATTCTCAGAGATTGGTTGATGTAGCAAAAAACAGTGGATGTACAAAGTCGTACCTAATTGAGGATTATAAAAAAATTGACTGGGTAAAAGTTAAAGCAGCCAATTCCATAGGTATTACCTCAGGAGCCTCAGCGCCAGATTTTCTAGTTAAAGAGGTTATAAGTAGCATTCAAGAAAAGTTTGATACGAGTTTAGTTTATGATACTGCGAAAAAAGAGACTATTGAGTTTAAAGTCCCACTCGCATTGAGGTAAAATGTTTCATAGAGTGCCAAAAAGCGTATTGCTAGCAAGTTTGCTCGGGCTCATTCCAATATTGATGGGACTGGCTTCGACCTTTAATATCGGTTTGCGCGAAAGCTTGAAAGATGAGTTAATTAGGATTGCAATAATTTATAGTGGATTTATTCTTTCTTTTATGAGTGGTTGTGCGTTCTACGTCTCATCACTTGATAGGGAAAGAGTATTTTTACTTTGGTTTAGTATTGTGCCAGTCTTACTAGCACTTTTATCAATTGCTGTACCTTTCATGCAAAGCTTCGTAATTGCTTTGGGGTTTCTCATACTTTTAGAAATTGAAAGAAAATTATATAGATTTAAAACTTTACCTGAATGGTGGCTTAACTTACGACTTCCAATGACAACTATAGTAGTATTTTTGCTGATTTTCATGGGTTTCCGAATTTAAAAGATGAGAGTAAAAGCTTACACTGATGGGGCATGTAGCGGAAACCCAGGACCGGGAGGATGGGGTGTTTATTTAGTGGCTGAAAATAATGTAGGTGAAATCATAAAAGAAGAGGTCCTTTATGGAAAAGACAAAGAAACAACTAATCAAATAATGGAACTAACAGCCGCTATACAAGCTTTAGAAAGCTTAAAAAGAAAAAACGTCGAAATTACCATTTTCACCGACAGTAAATATGTTATAGACGGAATAACAAAATGGATCTTTGGATGGCTAAAAAATAATTGGAATACAGCTTCTAAAAAACCAGTTGCTAATCGTTTATTATGGGAAGAACTTTTGAATTTGACAAAAAATCAAAATGTTGAATGGGTATGGGTAAAGGGTCACGCCGGAATACTCGGAAATGAAAAAGCCGACTCACTCGCTGTAAAAGGGCGTGAAGAAGCATTTAATGAGTTGATTGGTTAACGTTATCACCTTTTTTGAATTTAAAGCCTCTAAGCAAGTCACTCACGCTCATAACGTCTTTGCCTTGCCTCTGAATTTCAAGAATATTCAATGCTTTCTTCCCACATGCTATAGTCAAATTTTCATTAATAATTGAGCCAGCTTTACCGCTACCTTCCACTACTTCAGCGCTAAATACTTTGAAGCGCTCTTTCTTATATTCAAACCAGGCGCCTGGTTTAGGTGCTAAGCCCCTAATTCTAGCCTCTAAGACAGAGGCTTGGCTATTAAAGTCTAACTTTGCATCCAATTTTTTAATCTTGGGGGCATAACTAGCAAACTTTTCATTTTGTAATATTTCCTTATTTGCATTTATTTTATTTAGTGTTTTCAATAGATTTTTAGCCCCGAGCTCGCTCAAAACTCGATGCAGCGACCCAAAAGTTTCCGTATGATCTAGCATTACTTTCTCTTGACGCAATATAGGCCCGGCATCTAGCTCTTCACTCATTTTGATTATGGTTACTCCTGTAAAGGGATCTTTATTAAAAATCGCATGATTTATGGGGGCTGCTCCCCTCCAAAAAGGCAAAAAAGAGCCATGGACATTTATTGAAAATTTTTTTGGAATTTCTAATACTTTCCTAGGTAAAATAAGTCCATATGCTACCACTACTAGAAAATCAGGATTGTAACTCTCTAAGACATCTAATACATCTGGGTCATTGAATGTCTGTGGTTGCTCTACCTTTAAACCTTGAGAGAATGCAAACTCTGCTAGTGGAACCTCCTTATACCGTTTACCTCGACCTGCTTTTCGTGGGGGTTGGCTATATACCGCTTTCACATCATATTGCGATTGTTTTAAAGTCCGAAGTGATGGAATTGCAAATGTCGACGATCCCATAAATACGATCTTCATTTTTTATTCCTTTTTTTCTTTTTTAGAAGATTTTTTCATTTTATTCTTAACTAGGATCTTTTTCATGGGACGAAGATGATCTATAAACAGCTTCCCGTTTAAATGATCTAATTCATGCTGAAAACAAGTTGACCACAGATCGTCATATGTATTTCTTTCCAAAACCCCATTAATATCTTGATACAACACCTTAATAACTTTTGGCCTTGATATTTCCTCTGTGATTCCAGGGATAGACAAGCATCCCTCCTTATATGAGCCAATCTCCTCAGATTGATACTCTATCTGTGGGTTAATCACAATTCTACAATCTTTTCCTTCATCTTCTCGAGAGCAATCCATTACAAATATTCTTTTATTTATACCTATTTGCGGGGCAGCCAACCCCACACCGTCTGCATCATACATAGTATCGATTAAATCTCTAGCAAGGTTTACTAGGCTTTCGTCAAATTTTTCTATTTTAGTACTTTCACGAAGCAATAGAGGGTTTGGGTAAAGTAATATTTTTTTAATTGCCATTTTGAATTTAAAACGAGTATTAGTACTAGACTATATTTAAATAAATTCTTATACATGACCGGTTGGCCAAATGATAGTTAATTTTGATAAATATATCGATAATAGACACGCTAACCTGTCAAAGTTTGATGGGTTAAAAAGTTTATATGGAACGAGTAAAGACACGTGCATATCCATGTGGGTTGCTGACATGGATTTTAATCCTCCCAAGTCTGTTATCAAAGCACTTGAAAAAGAAGTATCGCATGGCGTCTTTGGATATTATGGCAGCAACAATTCTTTTATTAACTCAGTAAAAACCTGGATGAAAAATAGGCATAATTGGGATATTTCTGAAGAATGGTGTTCGATAGTGCACGGCGTCAACTCCGGAATTGGCATGGGCTTGCGAGCGTTCTCGAACCCGGGCGATGAAATATTACTTTTTTCCCCTATTTATTACTCTTTTTTTAATACAATCAAAAATAATGGACGAGTAGCAAAAGAAATTCCTTTGAAAATAGTCGAAGGTCAATATGAAGTAGATTTTAATGAGCTAGACAAAAACTTATCCGGCAAAGAAAAAATTATTATTTTTTGCAGCCCACATAATCCTGGAGGAAAAATCTGGAGCACGGAAACGCTATGTACCTTGGCGGAGTTTTGTAGGAACAATAAAATTCTTATCTTTATGGATGAAATTCATCACGATTTAACCTACTCAGATAAACCCCACACCACTTTTCTGAAAGCAGTTCCTGAAGCGGATGAAATAAGCCTTATATTTACAGCGGCTACTAAGACATTTAACATTGCGGGGTGCCATACTGGAACAACAATAATTCCAAATCCTAAGCTTCGCTCAATCTATGATAGAGAACATGCAGCCTTCGGTAAAACACCAAATAGATTCGGTATGATAATGACGGAAGCAGCTTATAGTGGAGGACGGGAGTGGCTAGATCAACTTATGCATTACTTAGAGAAAAACAAAAGTCTTTTTACTAACGCTATGAAATCGCTTAATAACGTGAAAGTCTTTGATCTGGAGTCTACTTATCTTGCTTGGGTAGATTTTAGTCAATTAGATGTCACTGAGTTAAAATTGAAAGATATGCTTATAAAAGAGGCTGGAGTGGCCCCCAGTTTCGGGAGTGGTTTTGGCAAAAATTCTGGGAAATTTGCAAGGTTTAATATAGCTTGCAGGACCGAAATACTGGATTTAGCTGTCAATAGATTAACTAAAACTTTTTTGTGAGTTTTTAATTTACTTGTTGGGATATATTTTATAGAAGAGACCATGAAAGTTGAATGAAAAGAAGAAGGGTTTGAAATGAGTTTTTTAATACAGCCACCTATTCCTGAAAGATTAAACAGATGCCAGCTATTTGGCCCAGGTTCGCGACCAGAACTTTTCGAAAAGATGGCTTCTTCTCAGGCTGATGTCATTAACCTTGATTTAGAGGATAGCGTGGCACCTCCTAGCAAGGTTGAAGCGAGACAAAACATTTCAAAAGCTATAAGCGATATAGACTGGGCTGATAAAACTCTTTCGGTTCGCATAAATGGATTAGATACGGAGTATTGGGTGGATGATATTTTATCGTTAGTCGACAATTCAATTGAGAGATTAGACTGTATTATGATACCCAAGGTCGGTAATTCCAGCGATATATATACCGTAGATGCGCTTGTCACTGCTTTGGAAAAGAAAAATAAGCGAAAGAAAAGTTTAAAATTCGAAATAATTATTGAAACAGCAGCTGGAATTGAAAATATCAATGAGATCGCATTGGCTAGTGATCGCCTAGAAGCAATGAGTTTTGGCGTTGCCGATTACGCCGCCTCAATGGGAATGCAAACTACTAATATTGGCGGAACTCAAGAGGGGTATTATACTAACTCCGAAAATGGTGAAAAACTTTTGATGGATCCTTGGCATCATCCTATGGTTGCTATGATAGCGGCTTGCAGAGCTAATGGGATACTGCCAGTAGATGGCCCTTTTGGAGATATTTCCGATAGAGAAAACTATATTGCTCAAGCTAAAAGATCTGCTACGCTTGGTATGGCCGGGAAATGGGCTATTCACCCTTCACAGGTGGAACTTGCAAATCAAGTATTTACCCCCTCAGAGAAAGCAATAGAGAATGCAAAAGGTATCATAAGTGCAATGGAAGCTGCAGAAGCTAAAGGCGCTGGAGCAGCTGTTTTTAATGGAAAGTTAATTGATATAGCTTCAATTAAACAAGCGAAGGTATTAATTGATCAACATAATAAAATAAAAAATACAAGTTAATGGCAATTTATCTGGATTTTGAGAAAGATCTTGCAGAAGTTCATAGCAAGATTTCAGACCTTGAGGGTTTACCAGATAGCTCGAGCAGTAAAAATATAAAAAATGAGATAAAGCTTTTAAAAAGTAAAACTGTGGATATACTCAGCAATATTTATGCTGACTTGAGCCCTTGGCGTAAATGCCAAGTGGCCAGACATCCTGATAGGCCACACACCACAGACTACATCAACTACATAATTAATGAATATACTCCTTTAAGTGGTGACCGAAATTTTGCAGAGGACCTTGCTATAGTTGGAGGTCTAGGTCGATTAGGAGATACTCCAGTAGTGGTGATAGGGCATGAGAAAGGTAATTCTACCGAGAGTAGAATAAAGAGAAATTTTGGGATGGCCAGACCTGAAGGATATAGAAAGGCAGCTCGTCTTATGAAATTAGCGGACAAGTTTGGTCTCCCAATAATAACATTTATTGATACTCCGGGTGCATATCCTGGTAAAGGAGCTGAGGAACGAGGGCAAGCCGAAGCAATAGCTAGGTCTACTCAAACCTGCTTAGAAGTATCTGTTCCAATAATTTCAATTATTATAGGTGAAGGAGGTTCGGGTGGTGCAATAGCGATGGCATCTGCAAATACGCTAATTATGTTGGAGCATTCTATTTATTCTGTAATTTCTCCAGAAGGATGCGCTTCTATTCTTTGGAAAAATTCAGACAAAATGAGAGAGGCTGCAGACGCACTACAGTTAACTGCACAACACCTTAAAAAAATTGGTGTTGTAGACAAGGTAATCAAAGAACCCTTGGGTGGTGCACACAGGGACAAAAAGAAAGCTTTAGAGGAAGTTAAAAAAAGCCTCTTGGAAGAAATTATCGCTTTCCAGAAAATAGACAGACAAAAAATCAAAAAACAACGTACAGACAAATATATAAATATGGGTTCTTTATCTAACCTCTGACGACTTCTTCTTCATAAAGTTTTTGAGAGTCTTCATCAATCTTGGTTTTGATATAGTTCAAAAAATGTTCTCGTTTTTTAGAATAATTTATCTTCTCTATAAAGTTTATCGATGCATTCGAATTTTCTTTGAACTCGCCGCTTCTTGACCACGCGATGCCCGCATTAGTTGAAACTAAATATAGAGGACGATTAAGACTAGAGAATAAGACCAAAACACCTTTCTTATATTCTACTTTTTGTCCAGGTATGGTTCTTGTTCCTTCGGGATAAATTACTAACTGACCCGATTGATTTCGAGCCTCCTTCGTAATTGCTTGTTTTAAAGCATGCCAACTTCTTGACTTATCGTTTCTTTTAACATTTACACATCCAATTTTTCTTGCATATGTAGAAAGAATTGGAACCCAAGATAGTTCAGATTTCATTATAAATTTTGGCTCAGGTAAGACGTTCAACAAAATCAAAACATCTAAAAAAGACTGGTGTTTTGAGCACACTATTGAAGCTTTATTATCTGGCACCATGCCTTTTACCAAAATTTCTATATTATAGACTTTTTTTAGTATCCAAAAAACTACTCGACAGTATAATCTGATCACCTTCAAAGCATTTTCTTTAGAGGTGCTAGCGTAAGGTAGTAGAAATACTCCCATCACTCCCAGAAGAGTATAAATAATCAATCCAGTGCTGATATCCTTTAGTTTACCTTTCATTTATTGAACTTTCTTACCAATAATTCAGAATTTTATTTCAAAATTTACACTTTCACTTTATTATCACAGACTGTTGACAAGAGAAAATAATTTAATTTATGCACGTTTTCTGCCCTGATTGTAATGCTGAATACAAAGTAAATGAGAGATCGTCTCTTACTAAGACGGTCAAGTTTGTTTGTATTGAATGTGGGAGCTCCTGGGTCGACAAGTTTGAAAAGCTTGAACAAACAAAAAGAATAGCAACTGACTCTATGGTATCTAAAAGTGATGGTGCAATTGAGGACGCAAATACAGAAGTAGGAAAAATGGAGCTGAACACGTTAGCTCTTGAGGAAGTTCAAAATAGTTTTGGTAAGCTTACAAATAGAATTGACTCAAAAAATGATGCCGAGGCTGAACATATTTTCCAATTTGAGACAAGTGAGGAAACTAACGAAATTGGGGAAGAGGGGCCTTCAAAAACATTTCCAAAAATTAGAAGTAACCAAAAAAGCGCTACTAACGAGGAAATTGAAGAAAGAAATGTCAAGGAAATAGAGATTGAGAGAAGACTCAAAGAGTCATCTGAACTTTTAAAGAAGGCTAAGCAACCAAACCTAGAAAATAAAGAGACGGCACCGAAAGAAAATAAGGCAAAGAGGCGAAAATTATTAGTAACTTTATCAATCGTAATAATAATTAGTTTTTTTACCTATAACCTAACTATTTTGTTTCTAGAGGATATACTTAGAGAAGTACCGTTCGCGCCTGATATTTTGTCACAAATTAGCCTTTATACTGCCATTTTCACAGATATAGTTTTAATAACTATTGAGAAGATACTAGATTTCATTCCCAATTTGGCATAGTTTCCCTGTCAAATATTTCTTCATAAGTTGGTCTAGATCTAACGAGTTCATAACGTTTATTATAAACCATAATTTCCGGAACTAGTGGTCTTGTATTGTACTCAGAGGACAGAACTGCCCCATATGCGCCGACATCCAAAAAAGCTAGAAAGTCTCCTGTTTCTGCTCCTTCTACAAGATAATTTTTTAGAAAAGTATCAGTTGATTCACAGACAGGACCTACCACGTCAAAGATCCCAGTCTTTCCGTTCTTTTTTTTATATAAGGGTATTAACTTGTGT
Source organism: uncultured Alphaproteobacteria bacterium (assembly GCA_902537415.1). Lineage (GTDB taxonomy): Bacteria > Pseudomonadota > Alphaproteobacteria > Rhodobacterales > Rhodobacteraceae > CACIJG01. Next base: position 10,235 of record CACBBC010000026.1, read on the forward strand.
GTTGCACCATATAACGCAGTTCGAGAAAAGTCATTCATACCTGCGTCAGTAATAAGAAAATTTTTGTTTTGAGATGTCTTCTTATAAAGAACCTTAGTTACTAGAATACCACAATTCCCGACGATATATCTGCCTGGCTCAAAAATAATTCTACAATTTAAAGGTCCTAATATCTTTTTCACTAGGGCGCTATATTCTTGCAGGTCAGGTTCTAAATCCTCATCTGTATATTTGATGCCCAAGCCACCACCAATATCGATATTTTCTAAATGAATGTTAATATTTTTAAGCTCGTTAATAAGCTTTGCTAAGTGTTCAAATGTTTGGCGAAATGCATTTAAGTTACTTATCTGGCTCCCTATGTGTACATCAATACCCACAATCTTTATTTTTTCAAGTTTGTTTGCATACTGGTAAACCTCTGCGGCCTTGTCAATCGGAATGCCAAATTTATTATCAGCTTTACCAGTTGAAATATTTTCATGTGTGCCTGCGTCTATGTCTGGATTTACTCTAAAAGCGATTGGTGCCTGCTTATTGAGACTAACCGCTATTTTATTGATCGACTCCAATTCAGACACACTTTCAATATTAAACTGTAACAGAGAAGATTTAAGTGCTTCAGCAATTTCAAAATCCTGTTTTCCTACTCCAGAAAATACAATTCTCTTTTGGTCGATACCTGCTTTTAATGCCCGATGGTATTCTCCAAGTGAAACAACATCAGCGCCACCTCGAAGTTTGGCAATAGTTTCTAAAACCGAGAGGTTTGAATTAGCTTTGACTGAGTAACAAATTATACTATCCAATCCTTTTAACGATCTCGTAAACCGATCAAAGTTATCCTTTATACTTGTACGCGAATAAACATAGAATGGGGTTCTCAAATTGCTTGTTATCTCGCTTACAGCTACATCTTCTACGAAAAGCTGATCCAGTTTGTAAGAAATATGTTTATTCATCTTTAATAAGGTTGGTTTTTTCATTCAAAAATGGGGATGATTTGACACCACAGCCGGAAACGTTAAGGCAAAATACTGTTATTACAAGATAAAACATCCACTTACACATTTAATCTTCTCTTCCAAAATCTAATTTGTCTTTTTATTTCCCTAGATGCTGTTCCACCGAAACTATTTCTCGACTCAATAGAATTTTCAGGAGATAGAATTTTAAAAACATCTTTGTTTATCTTTGGATTGACCTTTTTAAGATCATCTAAGCTCAATTCACTAAGTTTGATATTTTTTTCAGAAGCAACTTCCACAAATTTTCCAGTCAACGCATGCGCCTCTCTAAATGGCATGCCTAAATTTCTAACAAACCAATCTGCCAAATCAGTTGCTGTAGAAAACCCTTTTGATGCAGCATCATACATATTTGTTTTCTTAACTTTCATATTTTCTATGAGTTCCTGAGTTATTTTTATTACAAGTATTAAAGTATCAAAAGTATCAAAAACGGTCTCTTTATCCTCTTGCATGTCTTTAGCATAAGCTAAAGGTAGGCCCTTCATTACTGTTAGGAGAGATAGTAGCGCGGCATTAACTCTACCAGTCTTAGCACGAATAAGTTCTGCGGCATCAGGGTTTTTCTTCTGTGGCATTATTGAAGAGCCCGTGACTAAAGAATCAGGTAGCGAAATAAAGTCAAACTCGATCGATCCCCAAAGAATAAGCTCTTCTGCTAATCTACTAAAGTGTACCATGGTGATGGCAGAGTCAGATAAAAATTCTAAAACAAAGTCCCTGTCGGAAACTGCATCCATACTATTTCTCATTGGAGTACTAAAACCAAGCGTTTTAGCTGTATAAAACCTATCAATCGGGAAAGAAGTTCCAGCCAAAGCAGCCGCTCCCAGAGGACATTCATTCAATCTCTTTTTAGTTTGCTTAAATCTTTCTAAATCTCTCCCGAACATTTCTAAATAGGCAAGTAAGTGATGACTGAATCTTACGGGTTGGGCAACTTGCAAATGAGTGTAACCTGGGAAAATTATTTCTATATTTTGCTCCGCTTTTTTTAGTATAGTCATCTGGAGTCTCGATAGTTCGAACTCTATCTCTTCAATAGCTTTTCTTATCCACAGTCTAAAATCAGTAACGACTTGATCATTTCTTGACCTTGCAGTGTGTACATGACCTGCCTCCGAGCCTATAATTTCTCCTAACCTTGATTCTATATTCATATGTATGTCTTCCAGAAAGTTGTCAAAAACGAAATCACCGTCTTTTAACTCCTTCTCTATTTTTTTTAATCCGCTCAATATCTTTTTTTTTGTTTGTTTACTAATGATATTCATTTTAGCAAGCATCTCAACATGGGCTTGTGAACCTAAAATGTCCTCAAATGCCAGTCGTTTATCAATATCTATCGAAGAGTTTATTTTTGTAAGAAGATCAGTAGACTTCTGAGAAAACCTCCCTCCCCACATTTCATTTGATTTTTTCTTATTAGACATTTTAAAATCCACCACTACATCATAGATCATGTATATGTTATCAATCCTAAAACTAGGGCCTTTAATACTTATCGTAAATCTTTTTTTTTCAATTTCAGCTATTGCTGAGAGTAAATATGCTGAAAGAACGAAAGATATTATAAGGGGAGAGCTTAGAAAATTTATTTTCTCAGAAAAGACGGAGGTGCTGCCAAAACCCCTTATCTTGGATGCAAATGATAATATGGTTGAGATTGGGTACGACGAAGATATTCTGATAATAAACTTCTGGGCTACTTGGTGCGCACCATGTAAAAAAGAGATGCCGTCACTTAACAGTCTTGCCCAAAATATGAAATATGAAGATATCCAAATAATAACCATAGCATCAGGAAGAAACTCGAAGGAAGCTATTGATGGTTTTTTTGATGATAATAACTTAGTTAACCTCAAAAAATATCGAGACCCAAGAGGAAGAATTGCGGTGAAATATGGTGTTACTGCCCTTCCAACAACAGTTGCGATTAATCCTACGGGTTTAGAAATTGGCCGCATAATTGGAGATATTGATTGGGATACAGCAGATGTTCGCTTATTTTTTAAAAAGTTGTTAGAAACGAAATGACGCTTTTATTTGATTTTAATAACAGTAAATTTGCTCATTTAGCGCAAAAACTTATTAGATAAAGCGTGTTTGTATTGACTAATAAAACATTTAAATTTAAACGAATTAAACTTATGAAATTCACATTAATGGGAGCTTTAATATGAGGGTCGCGCTCGTAACCGGTGGTACTAGAGGAATAGGTGCCGCCATTTCGATCAAACTTAAAGAATCTGGTTACAAGGTTGCAGCAATTTATGCTGGTAACGATGAGGTAGCCACCAACTTTTCTAAAGAAAATAAGATAGCTGTATTTAAATGGTCTATCGCTAATTATGAAGAATGTATTGCCGGAATAAAGAGTGTTGAAGATCAACTGGGGGAAATAGATATTTTGGTTAATAATGCAGGTATTACCAGGGATGGTATGTTCCATAAAATGTCACAAGAACAGTGGCGCGATGTAATCAATGTTAATCTTAACGGTCTCTTTAACATGACCCACCCTCTTTGGGATAAAATGAGAGCAAGAGGATTTGGAAGGATTGTAAATATTTCTTCGATAAACGGACAGAAGGGACAATTAGGACAAGCAAATTATTCCGCAGCAAAAGCTGGAGAACTCGGTTTCACAAAATCACTGGCCCTTGAAGGAGCGAGGAAAGGAATTACTGTAAATGCAATATGCCCGGGATATATAAATACAGATATGGTCAAAGCGATGAGTGAAAAAGCTATTGAAGCAACTGAAAGTCAAATCCCTGTAGGGCACTTGGGCGAACCTGACGATATTGCTCGTTGTGTAAAGTTTCTTGTTGCTGACGAATCTAATTTTATTACAGGATCTACAATTTCAGCTAATGGTGGACACTATTTAATTTAAATGGAGAGGATGGCCATATCGAAGTATTTTTTTAAACTCGTCTTCGTAAACCACCTTACCTGATATTCCGTCCCTTCGATGTACTATTTTTGGAGCTAACAATTTGAAGGCAGCACCACTAGTTTTAGTTGCTTGAACGATCACCGTTTTCGGACTCGTATCTTTAAAGGAACTTATCGGCTGAACGGTTACTTGACCAAAGGAACCGTCTAAGCATTTGATTATATCAGGAAGCCTCTCCACTCTTTGAATAACCGTAATTTTACCGTTTGGTTTACACCTATTCTTTGCCACTGAAATCCATGCAGATAGCGGCATGCTTTCAACTCTAGCCTGATGAGAACTTAATATATGAGACTCCTTAACTGAATTTTGTTTAAAATATGGAGGGTTCATGAAAACATGATCAAATGATACAGATTTCAACTCTCTAATCGTGTTTGCTATGTTAATATTGCAAATCTTAGCTTTAAACATATTTAGATCGATATTTCGTTTACAAAGGTCGGCTGCTCTTTTATCCATTTCAACCCCAAAGACTTCTAGCCCACCAACTCTATACAATAGGCAGCACAAAGCTACTCCATTTCCACAACCTAACTCTAATACTTTTTGACCACTTTCTGCGGCAACTGATGCGGCTACTAAAACGGAGTCCATGTTCCCTCTATAGCCCTCAGTAAATTGAAGTATTTCTAATTTGTTGCCCAAAAACTTATTTTTTGTTAATTCTTTATCACTATAATTCATAAAAAATTTTTATAATTTATCTTTTCAATTGCCAATAGTTTTTATAAACACACATCGATAAGTTATAACACCAACTGGAAAATATAATTTGACAACCTCTATATCAAAACTGTCCGATTTACTGTCTGAAAAAGTTAGAGTAACAAACCAAGTGATTGAGAAAAATCTTAGCTCAAAAGAGACTACAATTATTGGGGATATTGCTTCTCATCTAATTAATTCTGGTGGCAAGAGAATTCGACCACTGTTAACTTTGACTGTCGCCAAACTTTTTGACTATCAGGGAGACAAGGACACCCTTTTAGCAGCTGCTATTGAATACATACATTCTGCTACTTTACTCCACGATGACGTCATTGATCGTAGTGAAAAAAGAAGAGGTTTAAAGACAGCAAATATAATCTGGACAAACAAGTATTCTGTTTTGGTAGGGGATTATCTATTTTCAAGGGCATTTCAGCTCATGGTTAGAACTGAGTCTTTGAGAATAATGAAAACCTTGTCAGACGCCTCTTCTGTTATTTCACAGGGCGAAATTCTACAAGTTGGTATTGAAAAAAAGCTTGATGCATCAAAAGAAGATTACTTAAAAGTAATTAAAGGTAAGACGTCAGCCCTTTTTTCAGCGGCATGTCAGGCAGGAGCAGAAATAACCAATGCACGCGACTCCCACGTAGACGCTCTTCAGGAGTATGGGGAATGTATTGGAACCAGTTTTCAACTCATAGATGATCTCTTAGATTACTCGGGTAATGAGAGTAAAACGGGGAAAAATAAAGGAAACGATTTCTTCGAAAAAAAAATAACGCTCCCAATAATTCATGCATATGAAAAGTCTTCTAAAGCTGAAAAAAGATTTATAAAAGAGCTTTTTCAAAAGCCTTTACCAAATCATAGTGATCTTACTAATATTCTGGAAATCTTGGAAAGCAGCAAATCTCTACTTTATACAAAAAAACAGGCTTTAATATGGACTGAAAGATCCATAAACGCTTTGCAGATAATAGAGGACTCAGATGTTAAGACGTTGATGATAGAGCTTGCTGAAGAAATTTTGGAAAGAGTATCTTAATTTATTTTAGAAAATTTAATCCACCATTTATCACTTTTTTTGCTGATATAAGTTACCGCTTTTTTTGCAATATCTTGATTTCTGTAAAGACCAAAACAAGTGGATCCTGACCCGGACATTCTAGAAAGCAAAACATCCTCGGTTTCCTCTATGGTAGCGAGTACCTTGTTGATTTCTGGATGTTTTTTGATTGCGATAGTTTGAAGGTCGTTTCTCTGCCTCTTAAGATAGTCTACAAATTTATTCGTGCTGCTTAAATCTATAAAGGACTCTAATGGTTGATTATGTTTTTCAGTAACCTCTTCAAATATACTGCCTGTAGATACGAATATGTCTGGGTTTACTAAAACAACCCATAAATTAATTTCTGACATATCTAAAGGTCGAACAATCTCCCCAATTCCTCCCACTCTCGATGCTACACTTAATACACAAGCTGGAATGTCTGCTCCAATTTTTGATAAAGCCTCATAAGAGGGCATTAGGTGCTTGCTGTTATTTGTTAAAAATCTTATTACAGCTGCAGCGTCTGCTGAGCCACCACCCAGACCAGCACCTATTGGCAGATTTTTTTCAAGATTAATTGAAAAACGATCTTTGAGTCCATTTCCAAATAGTTTCAATGCTTGTAATATTGAGTTTTCTTGAACATTTATTGACCCAGAAAATTCTCCTGTCAACGTTACCACATTTTTCAATGAACGTTTAAAAAATAGCCTGTCGAATACATCTGTGAAAACAACTATGCTATCAAGAGCATGGTAACCATCTGCCTGAATTCCTGTAACATGAAGAGCAAGATTTATCTTGGCGCATCCCTTTTCTTCATTAGTAATATCTTTCACCAATCCCAATCTTCTTTATCTTACGTTTAGTCCGAACTTTAATTTATCTTCTGTATTTTTTTGATCCACAGACTCAGGATTGAGCGAAAGTGACTTTTTCCATTGAAATTTAGCCTCCCTTTTTCTACCCAACATCCATAAGACGTCCCCTAGATGATCGTTTACTATTGGATCTGTAGATTCAATTTCCATCGCCTTTTCTAAATATAAATAGGCTTTTCCAAAATCCCCTTTTTTGTAATATGCCCAACCTAGAGAGTCAATTATGTGATAGCTATTCGGGGACTTCTCAGCTGCCAGTATAATCATTTTCAAAGCTTGATCTAATTTCTCTTTCCGTTCTAGTAGGCTATACCCCATATAATTGAGAACCTGTGGTTGATCTGGGCTCAGTTCTAAAGCACTTATAAAGTCAGATTCAGCTAAAGCCCAATTCTTTGACCTTTCAAATGATATCCCCCTCATGAATAAAATTGGCCAAATAGCCTCAGTATACATTTCTCTTTTTGCGACTTCTATCGCTCTTGTATAGGACTTGATGGCTTCCTTAAACAAGCTCATACTCCGTTGCAGGCTACCATAAGTTTTCAACAACCTGGCATTTGCATATCCATCAATTATAAATTGCTGAATATATTCTAATGCTGTCTCATTACTATCAAGCTGCTCGATGGCAAATGAATTTTCAACAATGCTATCCATAAAGAAAACATCGTCATTTGAAAAGTTATCTAAAATTTCTCTGGATAGCTCATAGTTCCCACTATCGTTGAGTATGGTAGCAAGTTTAAATTTCAAAAATGAACTGGTCGGATCTGCGAATTTTGCAAGGGATAAGTAAAACGACTTGTTGATAATATTTTCCGCTCCTCGCTGGCTAGATTGTGACCATCTAAAGAATACCTCAGCTATCTGCTTATAAGGGTTTATTCTGATAGCATCACTAACCCCACCATTAGAAAGCTTGTATTTGAAGGCTTGTATGTAATACGCGTTATTACTAGCAGACCGAGCCTTGCTTATTATGCTTTCAGACACTTCGCTTTCTTTATTTTTTTGAAAATATTTAACTAAAGCTAAAGCAGACTCCGAGTCAAAAAGAAAATTACTGAATTCCATATTTTCATAGAGTGTTTTTGCTTGCTCATATTTATTAAAATACACATATGCTAATAGTTGATTATAGTTAATAATCTGAAGTTGAGCTTCGTTGTTGATACTTATTGAATTGATCAAACGAAAAGCTTCGTCTTTTTTGTTATCAATAATCAAAATCCAAAATTCTGTAACTATCTTTAAAATCTCAGGAAAATTTTTCTTATGGCGTTCAAACGCTCTTAATATTTCTGACTTTTCTCTCTTCTTTATAGCTTCTGCAAAAATAACTAAATTTGCGACAGGGTAATTAAGTTGAAGGTCATCAATTTTTCGTGATATTGCTGTTGCAATTTCGATATTTCCAGCTAAGGCTGCGTATATAACACTTCTTGTGATAATCTCTCTTTCAGAGTCTCCTCTAGAAATGAGATCTATATAATAGTACGAGGCATTTTTAAAATCTCCTTCTTTCTCAGCAAATTGCCCGGCAATATATGAGCCCGAGTTAGCTAGAACAATGGTGACCGAAAAATGCCAGAGTATAAAAAAAGCTACAATTAAAGGTTTAAGCAGAGGCATACCAATTAATCTACATATTTGGATAATTTGGACCATCTCCCCCTTGAGGTGTTTTCCACGTTATATTTTCGCTTGGATCTTTAATATCACATGTTTTACAATGCACGCAATTTTGTGAGTTTATTTGAAACGAAAAAGAATTCTTACGTTTTTCAAGCACTTCATAAACTCCTGCTGGACAATACCTTTGAGCAGGCTCAGCAAATAATGGGAGATTTTTTTTGATCGGAATATTTTTATTTTTTAAAAACAAATGACAGGGCTGATTTTCCTCATGATTTGTTCCAGAGAAGCTCACATTTGTGAGTCTATCAAAACTAATCTTTCCATCAGGCTTTGGATACTCGATTTCTTTAAAGTTTTTTGCTGGCTTAGTGCTTTTTGCATCACTTTTACCATGTTTCAGAGTGCCAAAAATATTAATCCCGCTTAAGTTTGCTATCCACATGTCTATTCCGCCAATTATCAATGAAGCTAATAAACCGAAACGAGACCAAATGGGCTTAACGTTCTTCACAGGCTTTAAATCTGAGCCAACTTTTCCATCCTTTATCTCTTTATCATATTCCTTAAGTTCAGTATTTTGGAAGCCTTCTTTTATAGCTTTACATGCTATCTCTGCTGCAGTGATCCCAGACAGCATTGCATTATGGTTTCCCTTTATTCGTGGAACATTTACCAGACCTGCAGAACACCCTAGTATTAAACCACCAGGGAAAGCAAGCTTCGGAATCGACTGATATCCTCCTTCAGTTATAGCCCTTGCTCCGTAGGATATTCTTTTCCCTCCCTCAAGCATTTCACTAATCATAGGATGATGCTTAAATTTTTGAAACTCCATATATGGAAAGACATGGGGATTTTCGTAGTTTAAGTGAACAACGAAACCTAGATAAATTTGATTGTTTTCCGCATGATAGCAGAATGATCCACCTCCTGCATTGCCTCCTAATGGCCATCCCATGGAGTGAAGCACTTTACCCTCTTTATGAAATTTTGGGTCTATTTCCCAAATCTCTTTCATTCCGAGCCCGTATTTTTGTGGTTGGCTTTGTGCATCTAATTTATATCTCTCAATAAGAGTTTTAGTTAAAGATCCTCTTACCCCTTCGCTAAGTAGAACATACTTACCTAAGACTTCCATACCAGGCTCATATCCCTCTGTTTTATTTCCGTCTTTATCTAAGCCGAATTCGCCAGCAATAACTCCAATAACTTCTCCACTGTTACCAAAAACCACATCGCTGCAGGCCATACCCGGAAATATATCTACGCCTAGGCTCTCTGCTTGCCCTGCTAACCACCGACACACATTTCCCATAGATACTATATAGTTTCCATGATTATTCATCAGTGGGGGAAGTAAAAAATTAGGAATTTTGACCTGCCCAGCTGGGCCAAAAAGGTAAAAGAGATCTTCACTAACTTTTGTACGAATGGGGATATCAGTTTCTTTCCAGTCAG
>CACBBC010000027.1 GCA_902537415.1 uncultured Alphaproteobacteria bacterium
CGATTATTCCAAACGAACAATACCAGATGGGCTTTGAATTATTTGATAGTAAAAAAACCAAATCAATCTCATCCGACGTTGACGCATACTTACTTATAAATAAAATTTTGAGTAAATATAAAGTGAACTCAGTAACAGGCGATGTACAAGTATTAACAAGCGCTATCGATGATCTTGATATAAGTGATTATAAAAAGACTTCATTAAAAAGACACCTATGGCGACCAAAAAGATTTATGAGACTATTGGATCTTTACTCAAAGCAAAAAATTAGTGGTAGGAATAATCACTTATTCAAAAGTGCTAATTTATTACTATGGAAAGAAAAATTACATGGAATTGAAAGTTTTTACGGAGTTAGAACCAAGACGGACATAAAGGAAAGAATTGAAATTTTAGAGGAAGAGTTATCACAGAATCTAATTGCCAGTTCTGAAAAAAACTTTTTATTAAAATTAATGAGATTCCAGTCGAGTCTAAGGCAAGCGCCAAAGAGCATGTTATCCCTCACAATGGTTGGAGGCACTTTCAGGAAAGCTTTAGAGAATTTTGAGCATAGAGTTGAGCTCTTAAGTGAGCATATCGATACGAAAACAGTAAAATTTCAAGTCATTTACGGTTTAACAACTCTTGAATATTATGACGGTTTTGTTTTCGGATTTCAGTTTGATCATGGAAAGTATCCACCAATCGCTCAAGGTGGGAGGTACGATAGCTTATGCAGTACCTTATCAAAAAAGGGAAAATCAATTTGTGCTATAGGAAGTATGTTGAGAATGGATTTTTTAAGAAAAACTTAAACTATGACAGAGATTTAGGATAAAAAAATTGATTAGATTCGGACTGCCATCTAAAGGCAGATTAAAAAAACAAGTTGAAAAATTTTTTTCTGAAAGAGGCCTGGAATTGGTAAATGCAGGTTTGATACGAGAGTATTTGGCAGAATTTAAAGGAGAAAAAAAAGTTCAAATAATACTTCTGGCTGCATCAGATATTCCACTAGAAATAAAAAAAGGTAATTTAGATATCGGTATCACAGGTAGAGATTTAATTTTTGAGAAGATACTTGATTGGCGAAAGTGTATTTTAGAATTGAAGCAACTGGATTTTGGAGAAGCAGACTTGGTTATAGGTGTTCCCCAATTTTGGATTGATGTTAACCATCTTGATGACCTAGATGAGGTTGCTTTCTTTTTTAGAAAAAAATATTCGCGTTGCTTAAGAATAGCGACAAAATATCAAAATATTACGCGCGAGTTTCTAATAGAGAACCAAGTTACAAATTTTGAGATTATAGAAAGCCAGGGCGCTACAGAGGGTGCTATAGCAAATGGTATTGCCGACATAATAGTAGATATTTCGTCCACAGGCGAGACCTTGAAGCAAAATAAACTAAAGACTATTGAAGATGGTACTCTTTTAAAGAGTTTTGCTTCAATTTTTGCTAGTAAAAATTATTATAAAAAAAATAAGGATGATGTTGAATTAAAAAGACTTTTAGACCAACTTGTTTTGGATAACTAGGTTATAATAAACCCACCTCTAATAATTGATGTTGAACCTCTAAGGGAATATCATCTTCAAACGTTCCTGTTACGGGGTCTACGATGTCCGCTGGAGTTCTGTTTTTCTTTAGGTATCTCCAACCTTGAAAAGGTTTTTTACGCATCGGAGTTGTTTTTATAATTGTGTCATCCAAGAATATTTTACATCTTTTTATTCCATCTGGATCTTCATTTTTTGTTATAGCTACGATCTTTTGCCTCGCACAAATTACACCTTTTATAACCCAGTACAAAGAACCAGATTTAACAATAGATTCATGCTTTTTTGGCATCAGCTTTGTCGAATGATAGAATCCCTTATTTGCATGTGAGCCACCTTGGCTTAAAAATCGCCGTTGGATCAGGGCTAACTCTTCCACTGACTTCACGCCGACTGCCAGTTTCACAATATTTACGGATGGTTCAGACATGTTATAGTCTCTAACTTTATTAAGCCAATAAGTAAATGTTTTCTTGACACCGTAAGATGTTTTAATATAAACAATTTAACTCACAAAAGTTAAAGGGCAAAGTTTTGACAAAAAGAACTGCGGCAAAGCATAAAATTGACAGAAGAATGGGAGAAAATATTTGGGGTCGGCCCAAATCACCTGTTAATAAAAGAGAGTATGGGCCTGGGCAGCATGGGCAGCGGAGGAAAGGAAAGCTTTCAGATTTTGGCTTACAGTTGAGAGCAAAGCAAAAGCTCAAAGGTTATTATGGGGATTTGACAGAGAAACAGTTTAGAAAAATCTTTAATATCGCCGAAAAAGAAAGAGGTGACACTGGCGAAAAGTTGATAGGGCTCTTGGAAAGAAGATTAGACGCAGTGGTATACCGGGCAAAGTTTGTCCCTACAATCTTTGCTGCAAGACAGTTTGTTAATCATGGTCATGTTATGGTTAACGGAAAAAAAGTAAATATACCATCCTACAGTGTTAAGGAAGGCGATGTTATCGAGGTAAGAGATAAATCGAAGGAAATGGCTCTTATAGTAGAAGCGCTTGCGTTGAAAGAAAGAGACGTACCTGAATATATTGAAGTTGATTTTAAGAAAATGATTGCCAAGTTCAAAAGAGTCCCAGAGCTTTCTGATGTTCCTTATCCAGCGATAATGGAACCAAATCTTGTTGTTGAATATTACGCAAAAAACTAGCAAACATTATGATCCACCACATTTTCAATAAAGATATTAGTTTTCCAGAATACGGCGAGCTTGAGCAGGCTGTTTTTGGTATGGGCTGTTTCTGGGGCGCAGAGAAGAAATTTTGGGAGTTAAAAGGAGTAAAACTTACTGCAGTTGGGTACGCTGGCGGTATTACAAAAAATCCTAGTTATAGGGATGTATGTACGGGATTAACCGGCCACAATGAGGTCGTGAAAGTCCTATTTGATCCAGCAGAAATAAGCTATGTTGAGATATTGGGAACATTTTGGGAAAATCATGACCCAACACAGTTGAATAGACAAGGTAATGATATAGGCACACAATACAGAAGTGGAGCCTATTATTTTTCAGACACCCAAAAACTGAGGTTGTTAGAAACTAGAGTATTATACCAAGAATTACTACAAAAAGCAGGCTTTGGCTCTATTGTAACCGAGATAAAAAAGACGCCTGAGTTCTTTTTAGCTGAAGACTATCATCAGCAATATCTTGCAAAGAATCCTCAAGGGTATTGCGGCTTAGGTGGAACTGGTATTGATCTAAAAAGGAATTTGGAGAATTCCATAGAGGCTCTTTAGCAATATTCTGTCATACATTAAATAATCTGAATTCAGAGAAATTGAGTAGACTCGAAAAGTTTTTTGAGATGAATATTCCAGTAATGGAGTATCAAGAAGTAATAGCTTGTACAAATAAACCGTTGTTTGACCAAAAAATTTTTTTAAACAGGGCTTTAGACCCAATTATAATATGTTTAATTGAGGAGTGTTTTAAAGTAAAAATTCTGATAACTAAAGTTAAAAAAAAAAACTGGCTAAGAGCTTCTAATTTTCAGTTTAGCCCTGTTAAAATAAATAAATTTATTGTTACTAGCTCTTTTTTTGCTGACTCTGTGAGGCAAGATAAATATTCATTAACAATTGACGCCTCTTTAGCATTTGGAACAGGTCATCATTACTCAACTAAATTTTGTTTAGAGTTAATTCAAGAACTAAAAAAAATGCAGATTAAGCCATTAACAATAATTGACGTCGGATGTGGTACCGGGATCCTTGCTATAGCGCTTGCCAAGTTATTTTCTTCAAGGGTGATCGCGGTTGATAACGATATCCATTCTGTTGAATTGACCAAGCGAAACATAATCGTTAACAAGGTTGTGCGGCATGTAAAAGTTTACAGATCTTCAGGAATAACAGGTAACCATCTTAAATCTGGGGCAAAATATGATTTAATAGTGGCGAACATTTTATTTAATCCAATAAAGTTCCTACTGAGATCATTTATTCAAAATCTATCAAATAGTGGATTTCTGATCCTGTCGGGTTTAACCATTAAACAGGCAAGGCAATTGAAAGAGATTTCAAAGCAATTCGGCTTGAAAGTTTTAGTCGAAAGAAAAGAAGCTAATTGGGCATCATTACTATTGAAAAGGACTATTCCTAAAAGGGCAATCAAACTCAATTATTGAAGCTTTATTATTATGTATGCTAAACTTACAAAAAAAGATAAGAAAAATATGCAGGTAATAGGAATAGATCCAGGACTGATCAACACTGGATGGGCCGTGATCGAGGAGGATGGCTCGAAAATAAAATTTATGGGTAGCGGTATTTGTAGAGCAGACAATAAAAAAGATATGGCATCCAGATTGGTATCTATTTTGGAACAATTAAGATCCGTTATACAAAGATTTGAAGTTGTAAGTGGTGCAATAGAAAAAGCTTTTGTAAAGAACGACCCTCTCGCTGCTTTAAAACTTGGACAAGCGAGGGCGTCAGCAATGATAGCTCTTGGAGAAAGTAAAATTAGAGTAAGTGAATATGCCCCAAATTATGTTAAGAAAATATTTACAGGAAAAGGCCACGCGACCAAAGAGGAGGTTGAAAGAATGGCCTCGTTACAGTTCCCGAAAGTACGTTTTAGCCAGTCGGATGAGACAGATGCTCTTGCGATAGCTATATGCCATATGCATACTTTGAAATTAAATGCTAATCTTAATAGAGCAATAAAGAAAGCAATGTGATCCCAGATGATAGGTAGAATAAAGGGTCAACTCATTGAGAAAAAAAGAGATAGCGTTGTCATTGATGTTCATGGAATTGGTTACGTCGTTTATGTTACCGAAAAAACTGCAAGATCCCTAAATCTGGATAATCAATCGAGAGACATATCGTTATATTCTGAGTTGATAGTGAAAGAGGACTTATTACAATTAGTAGGCTTTATAACTCAGATAGAAAAAGATTGGTTTAATATCTTACGATCAGTTCAGGGTATCGGAGCGAAAGTTGCCCTCACTATTTTAAATACACTGGATACGAAAGAGCTTTTGCATGCCTTAAGAATGAAAAATGAACTGGCCTTTTCTTCTGTTTCCGGCATCGGATCTCGAATGGCTCAGAGATTGGTTGTAGAGTTAAGTGGTAGAAAAGATTTAATAGTTTTAGAGGATGAGGAAATCAAAGAGATAAGAGACGATAGTAATGAGCAGACGATCAACATAATAAAAAGAAAGGAGATTCAGCAAGATGCATTATCTGCTTTGCAGAACCTAGGTTTTAAAACTGCGGAGGCTCAGAGCACTATAGACAGAATTTTAATCAAAGATGAGCTTGTAGATGCTTCGCAGTTGGTAAAGAAAGCTCTCAGATCTCTTGCAAAAGGATAGTCTCTATGAATGATGAGCAAAATATTTTGTCTCCAGATGAGTTAAAAGAAGACTACGAAAATACTCTTCGACCTAAAAGTATAGACGAATTTATTGGGCAGGCGGATTTAAAAAAAAACCTGAAGATTTTTTTGGAAGCTTCTAAAATACGAAAAAGAGCATTAGACCACGTTCTTTTTCATGGTCCTCCCGGTTTGGGGAAAACAACTTTGGGACAAATTATTGCGAGGGAATTAGGAGTAAATTTTAAAATGACTTCTGGTCCCGTTTTAACAAAATCTGGTGATTTAGCGGCAATTCTCACTAGTCTCGAGGCTAATGATGTTCTCTTTATTGATGAGATACATAGATTGTCACCAGCTGTTGAAGAAATTCTATATCCAGCTATGGAAGACTTTAGTTGTGATTTAATTGTAGGAGAGGGTTCTGCTGCACGCTCTTTAAGAATAGAATTAAAGCCTTTTACTCTGGTAGGATCAACGACCCGCCTAGGTCTTCTGACCACGCCTATGAGAGATAGATTTGGGATTCCGGTTCGTTTAAATTTTTATGAGGTTAAAGACTTAATTTTGGTTGTTAGCCGAGCGGCTGATCTTTTGAACTTTAAAATCGATCAATTAAGCGCCGCTGAAATTGCAAAAAGGTCAAGAGGAACTCCAAGGATTGCAGGAAGGCTTTTAAGAAGAGTAATTGATTTTGCTACAGTTGAAAATAGTGGTGTTATTAATGATGTATTAGTAGACAGCGCGCTTAATAGGCTTGGTGTGGATCATATGGGACTTGATGAAGGCGATCGAAAATATTTAAATTTGGTAGCACGTGAATACGGAGGTGGACCAGTAGGTTTAGATACTCTGGCTGCTGCGCTTTCGGAGTCTAAAGATTCAATAGAAGAGGTCCTAGAACCATATTTACTTCAGGAGGGAATGATACAGAGGACACCGAGAGGTCGTGCCTTAGGTAAAAAAACATGGGAATACCTGGGACTAGAAAACCCAGGTGATTAGGTGGAAAGTAAATTGGAAGAAAAAATGTTTCAATATAAATGCGAAGTTTTCTATGAGGATACAGATATGGGTGGAAGAGTATATCATGCCAACTACTTGAAATTTATTGAACGTGCAAGAAGTAAGTTCATTGAATCCTTGCATATTGATCAAAGAGCGTTGCTGATAGCAGAAAATAAATTTTTCGTTGTAAAAAATATTATAGCCGATTACTTATTGCCTGCGTATTTTGGAGATAAGCTAGTAATTCGTACTACTTTGGTAGAAATTAAAAGAGCCAGCATGATGTTAAAACAGGAGATTTTGAAAGATAACAAAAGAATTTTTGACTGTGATGTAAGGCTAGCACTGCTAAATTCTTCTGGCAAACCTGAAAGACTCTCGGTCGATTTTGTTGATAGGATAAAGAAGTTTTTTAAATTTTCTCAAAAGAAAATAGGAGAATAGAAAATATGGAAGAATCTATTTTGTTGCAGAGTCAGTCGCTAGACTTTTCCTTTATAGCTCTTTTCCTTAAGGCTACATTTACTGTAAAGGTGGTAATGTTGGTTTTGATTTTTTCCTCTTTTTGGTCTTGGGCAATCATTATTCAGAAAATTACGGACTACAGAAAATCAAAAAGAGAAAAGAAAGTTTTTTTAGATGAGTTCTGGTCTGGGGGCTCTTTAGAAGAATTGTATAACGAAAAAAGAGACGACCCGAAAGGTGCTTGTGAACAAATATTTTGTGCTGCAATGGATGAATGGCAAAGATCCTCAGACGGTGATGGAAAACTGATAGACGGAGTACAGTCTAGATTAGAGAGAGCAATGTATGTGGTTTTAGATCGTTGGAACGAGAAACTGAGCTCTGGATTATATTTCCTTGCTACAGTTGGATCAGTTGCACCCTTTGTGGGCTTATTTGGTACTGTTTGGGGTATCAAAAATGCCTTTCAAGAAATTGCAATTCAAGAAAGTAGTAACTTAGCGGTAGTAGCTCCTGGTATTGCTGAAGCCCTCTTGGCCACTGCTTTAGGGCTACTAGCGGCAATCCCAGCAGTTGTTTTCTATAATAAGCTCTCAGGTGACTCTCAAAAAATTATAAATGGGGTAGAAGAATTTTCAGAAGAATTCTCTGTTATAATTTCAAGGCACATCGACATGAATAGAAATCATAAAGAGTAAGTATGCAAATCGGATTAAAGTCAGCAAGCCGCTCAAAAAAAAGGCAAAAATCTGATAGCAGGAGTTTTGTTCCAATGTCAGAAATTAATGTGACACCTTTTGTTGATATAATGTTAGTGCTTTTGATTATATTCATGGTAGCAGCGCCTCTGTTGAGCGTAGGCATAGAAGTCGATTTGCCTAATACTCAAGCAAAACCGCTAGAAACTGCAAAAGAAAGACCTCTTACTCTAACGCTGGATAGTGAAAGTAATCTTTTTATAAATGAAGTAAAAATAAAAAAAAGTGAGCTCCGTTCTAGGCTTTTTGCGATTAAAAAAGAGAGGGAATCGGATGAGATTTATTTGAGAGCTAGTAAAGATATCGCGTATCAAAAAGTTGCAGCTATTCTGGCTCTAGTTAGCAATATTGGGTATTCACAGATATCCTTAGTTACAGATGTAGAATAACGCAAACGGAAATAATTATGAGACAAGGTCTTTATACTTCTGGATTTTTTCATATATTTGGGGGCTTTTTATTGATAGCAAATTTCCAATTACTACAAGAAAAACCAAATGAGGTGTTAAATAAAGTAAGTGTGAAATTATTATCTGAGCAAGAGCTTAATGAGCTAACTGCGTTGGAAATAACAAGTGCTCTCGAAGTCCAAAACTTCCAGCCAAGAACTCTTTCTGACTCCAACGATAATCCAAAAAAAATATCTATCCCTCCCAAGGAAAATGTTGGTAATGAAATAGAAGGTGTAACAGAGCCGAATATTATTGAAATTAAAAAGCGTAAGACAACTGATGAAATCATCACTACTCGTGCTCAAAGAGGTGAGAATGATGTTGAAGAGCTTGTTAAAGAAAGAGTAAGCAGGTCTATTCAAAAGAAAGACTTTTCAGAAAAACAAAAGATTGATCAAGCAAAACAAAAGAATACTAGTTCACATATTTCGTCAGAAGGTAAAAATGTGGAGATTATCTCCGGTGCCTTAAATATTGCAAAATTACCACCATCGAGACCAACATTTGTTGAGTTAAGCGATCAGGATGATCGAAATGAACCTGCACTACAAAAAAACAATGATGAAGTGTATAATAACTTAATTGAACAAGTGGTAAATAATCAGAAAAAAGAAAGAGTTTCGGAAACTTCAATTGAAAGATTAACCAAGGCAAGGATTCTTCAGAAGTTAAACGAGAATTGGAATGTTGTTTCGATAAATAGACTAGCAAATTATGAAAAGTATGTAATTATTTTGGAGTTAAAGATTGATAAAAATGGAAACATAAACGGTCCAATAAAGCTGGTTTATCCAAAAAAAGCCTCAGGAAACTTTCTAATAGCGAAAAGATCTGCTATCAAAGCAGTGTTAGAGTCGTCTCCTTTTCCAGTTCCAAAAGAAAGTTTTCCTAGAGGTTTGGTCTTAAGGGTAGTATTTGATCCTGAAACAAATGTGGGTGTAAATAATGGTTAGACATAGTGTTATAAAATTTCTAAAAATTATTTCTATTACAAGCATTTTTTTGATAAACCATAGCTTGGTAGCAGCTCAGAAAAATTACGCTCCTCAGCTTGACATGACAGTAAATAGGGGCGTCATAAAACCTATATCACTGGCCGTTCCAAGCTTTATTATAGAAAGTGGTGCCAACTCGATTATTAGCAGAGAACTAGCAAAAGTAATCTCGAATAATCTTGATAGCACAGGATTATTTAAATCTATCCCACAGTCTGCTTACATAAGTATGCCATTAAGTTTCAATACACCAGTGCAATTTAGTGACTGGTCGATAATTAATGCTGATGTTTTGGTCATGGGATCTGTTGGTTTAAAGCCTGATGGTCGCTTGGAAGTTAAATTTAGGTTGTGGGATGTTTCTCAGCAAAAAGAGATTGGGAAAGGAAAGCAGTACTTCACAAATTCGGAAAGTTGGAGAAGAATTTCGCATAAAATCTCCGATACTATATATACCAGAGTTACAGGTGAGGGGGCATACTTTGATAGCAGAGTTGTTTTTGTTTCTGAGACTGGCCCAAAGGATAATAGAACAAAGAGGCTTGCTATTATGGATCAAGATGGAGCAAATTTCAGGTTATTAAAGCACCCACCTTCACTAGTAATTGCGCCACGCTTTTCTCCGACTACCAATAAAATTATTTTTACTGGATACGAAACAGGCAAGCCAAGGGTTTATTTGATGGACCTTAGCTCAGAAGAGATAACCTCTCTTCCTGAATTAAAGGGAATGAGTTTTGCTCCCAGATTCTCTGCGGATGGAAGCCAAATAGTATTATCAATGACTGAAAATGGAAATACCGATATTTTTATAAATACTTTGTCTACGGGAGTGAAAAGAAGACTAACAACCAACAACGCGATTGATACCGCGCCAAGCTTTTCACCAGATGGGAAAAGTATTGTGTTTGAAAGTGATCGAGGAGGTGGGCAGCAACTTTATATTATTTCTACCCAAGGAGGAGATGCAAAAAGGATAAGTTTTGGCAAAGGTCGATACGCTACTCCCGTTTGGTCACCAAGAGGTGACCTAATTGCATTTACAAAGATTAAAGAAGGGAAATTTCATATTGGAGTGATGCGGGTTGATGGAACAAAGGAAAGGTTGCTGACTACGTCGTTTCTCGATGAAGGGCCTGCTTGGGCTCCAAATGGCAGGGTTTTAATGTTTTTCAGAGAAACGCCAGGCAGGGCAGGAGCACCTTCTATTTATTCGATTGATATATCTGGACGTAATCTTAGAAAAATAAAAACTTCGTCCTTTGCCTCAGACCCTAATTGGTCTCAAATTTTAAATTAATGTTATCGTTTAAGATTTGTGATATAAAAATACATAAATTTCGAACAGTAGACGAGGCAAAAATTATGAAAAACATTGGACTTGCAATTTTCGTTATCCTACTGCTAGTGGGGTGTGAAAATAATAAGAATTATAAAAACTCACTTGATAAAGCACAAATCTCTGAAAGTGATATAGAATATTTCCAAAACTTAGTGGGAGACACCGTTTTATTTACTGTTGATCAAAGTGGATTACGTCCAGATGCTATAAGTATTTTAAATGCACAAGTGAATTGGCTAAAGGAAAAGAAATTTTTACCTATCACTATAGAAGGACATGCTGATGAACAGGGAACAAGAGAATATAATTTAGCCCTTGGTGCACGAAGAGCTACTGCAGTGAGAGAATTCCTCTTAGCTAAGGGAATTGAGCAAGATAGGATCAGTATAGTTACCTATGGAAAAGAGAGACCTCTACGTGTTTGTTCCAACGAAGAATGTTGGTCCAAAAATCGTAGAGCAGTAACAGTAGTTGGTAAAAAAATTGTAGATTAGTAATTAAAAAAAAGATTACAAAGTTATTATGCTTTTAAGATCATTAATTATTATCTTAACTCCGTTTTTATTGTATATGGGCAAATCATTGGCAAGCGAAGCCCCTGAATTGGAAGCCCTTCAAAAAAGACTACTGTTACTTGAAAAGGAAATACTCGATTTAAAGATGAAAAACATAGTTGAGGATAAGTTTGAATGGCAATTTTTAAAAATGACTGAAATAGAGAATGATATCAAAAAGTTACATAACAGATTTGAAATCCTAGAAAACAACTACTATAAGGAATTAAAAAATTTGAAAGCATTGATTGTAAATTCAGATACAAACAATGTTGAAAAAATTGAAGACTCAAACGAAGATATTCAAACAGAGACGGTAATCCAGCCTTTAAACGATAGCTCTGCGTCTTTGGAGAACCTTGAAGATCTTAGTAGAGAGGAAGAACTATATATGAGAGCATTAGAACTCTTTGATAGAGGCCAAATAAATTTGGCTGAGCAACGTTTTTCAGAATTTATAGAGAGTTTCCCAACTAGTATAAAAATTGCAGCTGCTTTGTTCTGGAGAGCGGAAACTAGAGTAAAAGGCGAAAATTGGATTGGTGCTGCTAATGATTATTTAGAGAGTTTTACAATCAATCCTGATGGAGAGACCGCTGCAAAAACCTTATTTGGTTTAGGAGTAAGTTTAGGAGCCATCGGGGAGAAAGAACAAGCATGTTTAACTCTTGATGAAGTTGGATCAAGATTTGAAAATATTGAAAGAACTCTGTTGGTTGAAATTGTAAAAGCAAAAAATCTATTGAATTGTGATCAACCAAGATAGCAGAAAGATGATTGAGCAGGTTGTTAGGAATTTAGCTAGTCTAAAACTACAATCTTGTGGGATAGCAGTTTCTGGTGGCAGCGACTCAATAGCTCTTCTTCATATTATGACAGAGTGGGAATCTGAAAGTAAGCCTGAAATATTAGTGGCATCAGTAGATCACGGGTTGAGATCAGAGAGTAGATCAGAGGTGGAGTTTGTAAAAAAAATCTGTGAAATGAAAAATATTAAACATTTTTCGCTAAAACCGACTGTTAGTATATTAAAGGCACAAGGAAATTTACAAGACAATGCTCGATCAGCGCGATATCGATTATTAAGAAATTGGGCTATCTCAAATGATTTAAAATGTATCCTTGTTGGCCATACTTTGGACGACCAAGAAGAGAACCTTCTTATTAGATTCTTGCGAGGATCTGGTGTAGATGGGTTAGCTAGTATGGAAAATATGGTTGTCAGAAATGAGATTTTATGGATAAGGCCATTATTAAAATATAGAAAAGAAGAGTTACGAGATTACTTGAGAAACAACAATTATAGTTGGATAGACGATCCGTCGAACAATAATGAAAAATACAAGCGTGTTAAGATGAGAAAACTTCTCAAGCAACTAAAATCTAATAATCTCATTACACCAAATTTCGTAAAAACAGCTGATCACATGTTAAGGTCCTCAAAGCTATCCAAGGAAATAGCTAAATCTAATTCCAAAACACTTTTGTCATTTAATATTGTTGGACAAATTACTTTCGAAGTTGAAAAATTTTCTAAGCTCTTTGAGGACACACAATTTAGAATACTTTCGGGCATAATCTCATGGTTCTCCGGAAAATTCTACAAACCCCGCTTTTCTCAGCTCGAGAATATACATAACAAAATACTTAACCTAAAATGGATGGGTGCCACTTTAGGTGGGACAGTTTTTATGAAAAAAAACGGTATAGTAACCGTCATGAGAGAATTAGCGTCCATTAAAGAAAATTACTTTGTTAAAGAAAAAAAGTTTATTTGGGATAACAGATGGCTAATTACGGTAAAAGCAGAAACGCAAGAAAAATTATATGTAAAGCCTTATGGGTTATTGGGTCTTGATGATCATAGGTTTTCTATTACTAGTGAATTTGATAAAAGTGCATTGGCTCCAATCCCGACAATAACAACAAATAAAGGTGTTATATTTGTGCCTCTTTCTAATTTGGAGTATGATATTGATATAAAATTATTAAATCAGGATAATCAGTTCTATAAATTCTTTTAAAAACAGTTGAATTTGCTTTTTTTTAGCATACTTATAATACATTCAAATATTAAAAGTTGGTATCAAACACATGAATAATTTCAGAAACATAGCTTTTTGGCTAATTTTATTTTTCCTTTTAGTAGCTTTATTCAACGTTTTTAGCGGCAATACAATCAACAACAAAAGAGAATTATCTTTTTCTCAGTTTTTGGATCAAGTTGGTTCAGGAAAGGTATCCGAGGTTGTTCTTGATGGAGAAACCATACATGTGAGAGAAGCAGATGGAACAAAATATGAAGTCGTGCAACCACTTGGTACCAACTTAGTAGAAGTTTTAAGCCGATCTGACGTTGAAGTTCGTGCAGTGAAGCAGGAGAAGTCAGGATTGATGAGCGCAATAAGTGTTTGGTTGCCGTTTATTTTACTAATTGGTGTCTGGCTCTACTTAATGAATAGAATGCAAGGTGGTGGTCGCGGAGGCGCCATGAGCTTTGGAAAGTCTAAAGCAAAGCTTCTAACTGAAAAACACGGCAAGGTTACATTTAACGATGTTGCTGGTATCGATGAAGCAAAAGATGAATTGGAAGAAATAGTTGAGTTTTTAAAAGATCCACAGAAATTTGGTAGGCTTGGTGGGAAGATACCCAAAGGCGCGTTACTAGTAGGGCCTCCTGGAACAGGTAAAACACTGTTAGCTAGAGCCATCGCGGGGGAAGCTGGTGTACCCTTTTTCACTATATCTGGTTCAGATTTTGTTGAAATGTTTGTCGGAGTAGGGGCAAGCAGAGTTAGAGATATGTTTGACCAAGCAAAGAAAAACGCACCCTGCATAGTATTTATAGATGAAATTGATGCAGTAGGCCGTCATAGAGGTGCTGGATATGGTGGTGGAAACGATGAGAGAGAACAGACACTTAATCAGCTACTTGTTGAAATGGATGGCTTTGAGTCGAACGAAGGGGTTATATTGATCGCCGCTACTAATAGACCTGATGTTTTAGATCCAGCGCTTTTGAGGCCCGGGCGATTTGACAGACAGGTTCAGGTGCCAAATCCTGATATACAAGGCCGTACAAAAATACTGAATGTGCACGCAAAGAAGACCGTTTTAGGACCCGATATAGATTTGAGAATTATAGCTAGAGGAACACCTGGTTTTTCTGGTGCTGATCTTGCCAATCTCGTTAATGAAGCAGCATTAATGGCGGCAAGAGCGGGTAAACGATTTGTCGCGATGACAGATTTTGAAAATGCAAAGGATAAAGTCATGATGGGCGCAGAAAGAAGATCCATGGTCATGACGGATGAAGAAAAGAAATTGACCGCTTATCATGAGGCGGGACATGCGATCGTGGGATTAAACGTTCCTCAGCATGATCCAATACATAAAGCCACCATTATACCTCGAGGAAGAGCTTTGGGTTTAGTGCTGAGCTTACCCGAACGAGATCAGTTGTCAGTCACTAGAACTAAATATAAATCAAAGATAGCAATGGCTATGGGGGGTAAAGTTGCAGAAGAAATGGTTTTTGGACCCGAGAACGTTACATCTGGGGCTAGTTCTGATATTCAGCAAATAACTAAAATAGCTAGAGCAATGGTAATGCAATTTGGGATGTCCGATAATTTAGGAAATATCGATTATGCCAACGAACAGCAGACTTATTTAGGGCCAACAAGTCCGGGCAGTCATCTAGGTCCGGAAACACAGGAAAAAATTGATATCGAAGTGAGAAAGCTCGTCGATGAGGGTTACGAGACTGCAAAAAATATTTTAAAGAAAGAAAAAAAGAAGTTAGATTTGCTTGCTAATGGATTGTTAGAGTATGAAACTCTCACAGGAAGCGAAATAACACAGGTGCTGTCCGGAAAACCTCTTAACAGAGATTTGGATGACTTTGATGAACCTGACAATAAACAAGACAAGAGTAGTGTTACCTCAATACCAAAAACGGGAACAACTGGTAGAAAGAAGGGGGGAGGCTTGAAGTCCCAGCCACAGTCGTAGGTTAAAAAAGTACCCCTTCCAAGTCATATTCGGAAGAGCCTCTAATCTTAACGGTTACATGTTCACCTACGCTATGATGAGTTTGTTTTGTTGGAACGCAGACTATGCCGTCTATGTCTGGAGCGTCAAAAATTGATCTACATATAAGATGGTCTCTTTCCACAGAGTCTATAACACAGGTAAATGTTTTGCCTACTTTTTCTTTAAGCTTCATCTCGGATAGTTGTTGTGCCCTAGACATAAAACGGTCGTATCGATCCTGTATAATATCATCGTGTAGGTGACCCTCCATTGCGTTTGATCGTGCACCAGATACGTCTTCATATTTAAAGCAACCCACTCGATCAATTTTTGCTTCCTCTAACCAATCAAGGAGAAAATTAAACTCACTTTCAGTTTCTCCAGGGAAGCCTACGATAAAAGTTGATCTGATACTAAGATCTGGATTAATTGAACGCCACTCAGAAATTTGTTCTAGGTCATGCACGTTATTTGACGGCCGAGCCATTCTTTTTAATACATCCGGGTGTGCATGTTGAAAAGGGACATCTAAATACGGCAAGACTCTATTTTGATCCATAAGAGGTATTAATTTCTTCACATGAGGATAAGGATAAATATAGTGAAGTCTCACCCACACTCCAAGAGACGCTAACTCGTTCACTAAATTATAAATATTAGTCTTAAGTTTTCTCCCATTCACCAGTGTCTTTTCAAACTTTAGATCTAGTCCGTAAGCGGAAGTATCTTGCGATATTATAAGTAATTCTTTAGTACCCCTTTTAACTAAACTTTTTGCTTCAGATAGTATCGAAGCCATTGACCTGGATTTTAAAGGCCCTCTCAAAGAGGGAATTATACAAAATGAGCATTTATGGTTACATCCTTCGGAGATTTTCAAATAACTATAATGTCTTGGTGTAAGTTTGATATAGGACGATGATGGTTTTGCCTCAAATGGATTGCGCTTTATCGGAATGTTCTCCGTAATTGAGTCCAAGACTTCATTAAACTTTTGAGGACCAGTTATAGTCATCACATTTGGATGAGAGTCCCGTATAAATTCTGGAGTAGAGCCGAGACACCCAGTTACTATTACTTTTCCGTTTTCATTCAAGGCTTCACCAATAGCATTCAAACTTTCGGCTTTTGCTGAGTCAAGAAAGCCGCACGTATTTACCACCACTGCATCGGCGTTATCATAAGTTTGAGATATTCCATAACCCAATTTTTGGAGCTTGTTTATTAAAACTTCCGAATCGACTAGTGCTTTGGGACAACCTAGGCTAACTAAACCGATCTTAGGAGAATTTTTATCCATGATGTATTTAAATAAACGGTTTTAGATTAGGGTTAAAGGGTCTTTCTCTAACAAAAGCATCTCTTAACTTATTATCTATGAGGACTTGCAACTTGGTACCCTCAACAGCGTATTCGACGTCAACGATGCCAATAGCGACATTTGTATTGAACTCTGTCGAAAAAATTCCAGACGTAATCTCCCCCACCTTTTTATTATTAAATATAGGCCAGTGATCGTGACAAAATGGCACCTTATCGCCTTTAACATCAAAGTATCTCAATACTTTTGAGGGTCCATTACTTGCTATGTTTTCAAGAGCGTCGGAACCGATACATGTTGAATTTGCATCAATTTCACAAAATCTGCCGAGACCGCATTCGAAGGGAGAGTTTTGAACAGTCATATCGGATCCATAAGATAGAAGTCCAGATTCAATTCTTTCGATCTGGTTAGGACATCCTGGTCTAACATTCAAATCCTTCCCATTTGTAAATAATTCCTCCCAAAGTTCATTGGCATATTCCGTGCCTTCAACATAAATTTCAAAACCACCTTGCTTGGACCAACCCGTTCTAGCAACATTGATAGTGTGTTTTCCAAATTTTAGTTTTCTAAGGTCAAAATAACTGAAGTAGTCCATTTCATTTCCAAATATTCTTTTCATAAGAAGCCTAGATTTAGGCCCCTGAATTGCCAGAGGCGCAACTGAAGGTTCTGATACCTCAACATTTAATTTCAGTGCAGCAGCAATACCTGAAACCCATAAAAGAACATCACTATCAGCTATAGAGATCCAGTAACGGTCTTCATCTACTCTTAACAGTACAGGATCATTTATCATGCCACCATTTTGATTGACCATTGGAGCGTAAAGACATTTGTTTGGGTTCATATCCTTTACATTTCTAGGAGTTAAAAGCTCTAATAGCGTTGCAGCGTCTTTTCCTACAATTTCAACTTGTCTTTGAACGGATACATCCCATACTTGAACTTCACTCTTCAAATGTCGGCAGTCTTCCTCCGCGTCTTTAAAGATGGTAGGTAAAATCATATGGTTATAAACTGTTACACCCTTAACCTGATCCTCTATTTTAGAAGAGAACGGCGTGCGTCTTATTCTTTTTGTTGGAGTTAAAATTTTACCCTGCAACAGTTTTCTCCTATCGTAAACAAACTCGAACTCTGATATAAATCATTAAAAGAACTATGCAATGGTTTTTATTACTTTGGACGAAATTTTGTTAACATGATCAAACAAAAAAATATTTTAATTTTAAATGGGCCCAACCTGAACCTACTTGGCATAAGACAACCTGAAATATATGGGTCTCGAACTCTTAAAGATTTAGAGGAAATGTGTTTGAGTAAAGGCAAAGCTTGTTCAATGAATATAAAATTTGAACAAAGTAATTCCGAATCGGAATTAGTGACGTTTATTCAGGAGGCAATAAAGACTTCAGATGGTATAATTATAAATGCTGCTGCATATTCACATACTTCAGTTGCAATCCTCGATGCCTTAAATTCTTTCACTGGGTATGTAATTGAAGTTCATATATCGGATATTTCTAAGCGAGAAGATTTCAGGAAATTCTCATATGTATCTTTGAGGGCGGACTATGTAATTATGGGCAAAGATTTAGAAGGATATATTGAAGCATTAGAAAAAATGCAACGAGAACTTTAATTGAAAATATGAAAAAAGATAATTTAAAACAATTTTACAAAGAGTTTCCAAGCAATCCAGACGCTAGGGTTAAAGCTTTAAAGTCGATCTTAGAAAAAGAGGGACTCATTGATCAAAAAGCACTGGATGAAATTCTCGATACCTATCAGAATAAGGTAGGGCCCTTAAATGGTGCAAAAATAGTTGCCAAAGCATGGGCAAACAAAAAGTTTAAAGAAGATCTAATAAATAATACAGATCAGGTGTTAAAGGATATGGATCTTAATGGTCGTCAAGGTGAACATGTTGTGGTGGTAGAGAATACTGAGACAGTCCATAATCTTATAGTCTGTACCCTTTGTAGTTGTTATCCGTGGCCTTTGTTGGGGCTACCACCTAGCTGGTATAAGTCCGATGCCTACCGAAGTCGGGCAGTGAGAGAACCGAGGGAAGTTTTAAACGACTTTAATGTTAAACTTCCAATATCAAAAAAAGTTAAGGTTTGGGACTCGACTTCAGAGATACGTTATCTTGTCCTGCCACAACAGCCACCTACTTCTAAGGGATTGAGTGAAAATGAATTAGTGAGTTGGGTTACGCGTGATAGTATGATTGGGACAGGCTTTCCAAAGCCTCCATTAGGTGAATAATGGCTAAGGCGCATGATATGGGTGGTCGGTTTGACACCCGAAGAATTGATATCACGTCAAGTGACGTAAAATTTAAGGCAGATTGGGAAAAGGAAGTTTTTGCTTTAACTTTAGCGTTGGGTTTTTCAAGTTTATGGAATTTGGATAGGTCTCGCTACGCGCGTGAGTCTTTAGAGCCAAAAGACTATCTACAATTTGGTTATTATGAAAAATGGCTTGCTGGACTGATTAACCTATTGGGTGAAAATGGTATTATTAAAGATCGGACAGAAAGTGAAGACAAATTTAAAAAAAGCTCTTTTCGCGTTTTAGAAGCAAAAAATGTAAAAAAGTTGTTGCATATGGGGGGACCAACCAAGAGAGACAGTACCACAGAGAAAAACTTCAACTTAGGAGAGACTGTTTCCGTAAGAGCGAATAATAGTAATACAAAAATTGAAAAAGGTCATACAAGACTACCAGACTATGTAAAGGGAAGAACTGGGAAGGTCATTGCCTATCACGGTAGCCATGTATTTCCAGATGCAAACGCTCATTTTTTAGGGGAAAGTCCGGAAGCACTCTACTCTATAGAATTCAAGAGCCAAGATTTATGGGCTAAATGCGAGCATGTTGAGGATACAGTAGTAGTCGATTTATGGGAAAGTTATCTTGAAAAATTCAAGTGATAAATCAATACCATTACCTCAAGGCAACGAAGTTTTTTCCGCACCTTGGCATTGTGAATTATTTGCACTTACCATTTCTTTGCATGAAAAAAAAGTTTTCGATTGGGCACTTTGGACTGCCGCTCTGGGTAATAAGCTTAAGGACAAGTCAGTAAGTATGGAAGACGATTTAGACTACTATTATGGTAGCTGGCTTGAGGCACTGGAAGAATTGATTTTGAGTAAAAAAATGACTCATCGGGATGATTTCAAAAGAGAAGTTTTGTCCCAAATGAAGCATCTCCGAGATGATCACCATTAATATAAAGTTATCTTAAATCTTTAATAATACGTTTAACAATTTCACTAATATCTTTTTCATTGAAAGTTTCTTGATTTAGTTTCTCATGTATTTTTTGATCAAATAGGCTCTTTTCTATTTTTTCATAAAGTATTTGGCGAACGAACCACAAATAACTTTCTTTGTTTTTCCCTAATTTTGATCTCTTCTCTAAATGATTTTCAATGTGGGT
>CACBBC010000028.1 GCA_902537415.1 uncultured Alphaproteobacteria bacterium
TTTTTGTTGATCATACTTAAACTTGCCAAAAACGAAAAGAGTTCATTAAAGAGAATTCTAAAATGATTGGTCAGAGTTTTATAGAACTTATGTTTAACCGGGAATTGCCGATATTTTTTCTGGCTCTTTACTATCCTTTGGTCTTTTGGCTTCAATTTTAAAAGCTAGAGATACTGGCAGGGCTCAATTTGTTGAAGTTGCTATGTATGACGCAATAATAAGCTTGTGCGAAAGGGCAATATATCAATATGATTTCAATAATGTCATCCCTAAACCTGAGGGTAATGGTCATCCTTTATTGGCACCATTTGGAATTTATAAAGCGAAAGATGGTTTTATTGCTATAGGGATCGTAGAAGATTCATACTGGAACATTCTTAAAAAAATAATTGCCACAGATGATATTCTAAATGATGTGAAATATGGAACTATTGCTTTGAGAGCAAAAAATAGAAAGGAATTAAATGAAAAAATTAATATATGGACAGAAAGGCTTAGCAAGAAAGAATTAGTAAACTTACTAGGAGGGAAAGTTCCTTTTGGCCCGGTTAACAATGTTAGAGAGATTTTTGAAGACAAACATGTTAGAAAAAGAGATATGATCTTTGAGATAGAGCAACCTTCTAGTAAAGAAAAAAAATGGAAGGTAGCTGGCAATCCTGTTAAATTTAGGGGCTTTGGGTCATTAAGTTTAAAACCACCTATTTTAGGAGAACATAAAAAACTTTATGTTACCAGTCTAGACTCCATTAATTCGTTTAATCCGAAACACTCTTTTCAACCTCAGCAAAAAGATTATCGGTGCAAAGTAACTTTTTCGAGCAAAAATAACAAAGTTTTAGAGCTTTATGCTTATTCATTTACGTGGCTAAAATCAAGTGAAACCTATCTAATATGTAGTGTAAGTAAAAGTAAATTAATTTCTTTTGGAAATTGTTTTAGTTACGTAAAGTTTCATTTTTTAAAAGTGATAGCTGGAAATGATAGTTATAAAGACGTAGTCAATTTATTAAACACAAAGCTTTCTAAAAAAGATATTACCGATGTATCTATAATTGATACTAAAGTTGAAATGTTGATATCAGTTAAAACATAATTATTCGAACTAAAATTGGCATTAAACTTGCTCTCTTAACGCAAACAGAGAGGTTTAGAGATGTACAGAACCAACGAAGCCACACTTAGTTCAATCACCAACAATCTCGAGAAGCTTCGCGAATGCTTTGGGAATTGGGTGAATTTGTCTATAGAGTCTGACTGCAAAGTCATTGTGACATCAGCAGATAATAGGATCTTTAAAATGCGTACACACGAAGTTAAACTTGGAGAATTGTCGGAGAATAGTTCAAGAGAGGTTACTCAAAAAATATATTCTGGAAAAAAGATAAAAGCGAGATTGTGTGATTTTCGGCCGTCATTTTTAGGTGGTTACAAGGGGACTCCAGAAGTCATGATATCTATCTGGGAAAATTAAAAACTGCTAGCATTATCATTCCGCACATGATATCCTACACGCAAACCACGTAGATGGTATTAGGCACAGGCAGATGAGAGATCAGGAAACTCCAAACAGAAAAAAGCTAAATCTTGGCATAGATGCCATCGGTACGGTGGATACGATATTGTCTTGGGATAAACTAGAACTGTGTTTTGGAAGTTCTTTTCGGTTTTCTACCGAGACAAAATTTGAAATAACTAAAGAGTTAGCACTACAGCAGGGTCGACTTCAGAAACTTTCATCTGAAAAGAATTCAACCAAGATGTTTGATTTTCAAAAAAATGCAAAAAACTTATCTGAAAAGATAGAAACGATAATTGAAACAAAAGATAGCAGGGCTTTATCTTTTGTTTCAGATATCATTAAAAGAGAGGCTGGCATTGGTATAAGAGATTTTTTTGATGCTTTGAAAGCTTTAGGAAGCAGGGATAATATTGTAGAGCCTGTTAGGCCAAACGATTTATTTAGAGATATAATTAGAAAGATAGTTAAAATTTTATTGAGAGAAAATATTCCTCTCTCTTTACATGTTCAGTCTACTTTAAATAAGTTTATGACGGAGCTCGATAGACAACTACCAGAAACTATTTTCCCTGCATCAAACGCCAGATATATTGAAGAGGGAAGGATTAGAATTCTTAAAGATTATTTAAGAGGGTATCTAAGATCTAATACATAGTTCACTTCAACAAAACGGGCTTTTTAGGGGGTAAGGTTATATAAGTCATTGCTCCGGTTCTAGTTGATTTCCTTTGTTCTTTCTTCCTAGTAAGTAAAATTTCAATACTTTTCTTGTGGCCATCATATGTCTTTGAGAATCGATGACCTCCGTTTCCATTAGATACGAAGAAAAGAAATTCCGTTTTTGATGGCCTCGCTGCTGCAAACAGAGATGCCACTGACGGGTTGCTTATTGGGGCAATAGGTAACCCTTTTATAATATAAGTATTATAGGGGTTCTTTTCTTTTATCTCTGCTTTTGTTGGACTTCTTGCAATCACATCTTTTCCCATCGTCAATCCGTATAAAACTGTTGGGTCGGCCTGCAGCTTCATTCCCTTAGAAAGTCGATTGTGAAACACTGAAGAAATAAGTTGTTTCTCTGAGTCGTTTCCAGTTTCTTTTTCTAAAATCGAAGCTAAAATTAACAACTCCCTAGGACTTTTGAGTATCGTATTCCTCGATCGCATTAGCCATGCTCTGCCCAAATTTGCTCTTTGTAAAAGCATAATCTTTGATAAAACTTTTTCTCTGCTTTCCCCAAACTTAAAAAACAGTTTTCCTGTAGCTAGGCTTCCTTCTTCAGGAACAAAATCGATAAATCCTGTTAAATTTTCTGTTGAGTTAATTTTGTTCACAATTGAGTTAGCGGTCATACCACTTTCTAAGAATATCTCGACTTTTTCTTGAAACTTTTCTTCTTCAGAAATATTGTCTTCTATTTTCTCGATGAGTTTCGAGTTTTCTATTTCAATCAATGCAAGTTCTGATTTTAGTTTATGTAATTCTTTTGTCAGGCTATCAATCTTAATGCTTAAGGGTTGGGAAACCGTTTTTACAAGGGGAGTAAGTGCATCATCTGATCTGAAACAAACTCCTTCCCAATTGGTTTTCCCTGAAATAATATTTATCTTATTATCTTCGAGGATCAAGAATTCGGTCCCTTTTTTACTAGTACCGAGCCAAATCCCATCATCAAAAACAAGTTTAAACGATCTTTCGTCTACAAAGGCTTCGCCAGTTCCATTTTCATTTTGTTCTATTAGAGTAACCAAATGCAAAGTAAAATCGTCCGATTCACCCTTTACACAGCTTAACACTTTGGGAAATTTGTCGGCAAAACTTTCAGTTGACATTTGCAAAATAAAGAAAAGTAGAATTATTGAGAAAAAAATTCTTAGCATGGAAATAACATAAAGTAGCCAATTAAATTTTGTGGAAATTCACATCTAAAATGGCACCATCATCTATAGCTACTCTTTTGTAGGATAAGTCTCCTCTAACGTTTCCAGAAGATGCTATAGTTATTTTATTAGCAGAGACTTCACCCTCGAAGTTCCCAATAATTATCAGGTGCTCTGCGAATACAGAACCGTAAACAGATCCTTCTTTTTCAATCACTATTTCTGAGGCATTTAGTTCACCTTTAACTAACCCAGACACCGATATTGTGTTTGGGGAAGTTATTCGGCCTTCAATTGTTGACCCACTTGATACAACCGTACCTGCGGCAGGCACAGAAGTTAGGAAGTCAACCTCTGAAAATTTTGATCTAACATTCACGGCGTCCACCTTTTACTATTTAACTCAATACTGCTAGATAGGTTAGCGTCTGATGCGCTTTAGAATATATTATCAGAGCGGAGAGAGGTCGCAACGATTCTTTATATTAGATATTTCTCAAAGTTTTTTTTAAATCTGTGTTTCATATAAGTGGCTTTAAATGAAAAAAGATATTTTAACTAAACAATAGCTGCTATCATGACGGTTGAAAGCTATGAAATCTCAGAAATAGAAAAAATGAAATTTACAGCAGCCCACTGGGGAACCTATAAAGTAAGACAAAAAATAGGAAAAAAGTTTAAACTACTTCCTTTTGATCAAGATAAGGACCCATCAGATATAGGAAGGGGAATAGAATCCGCTATAGAAGGTGATTCGCGCATACAAAAGCCGGCAATTAGAAAAGGATGGTTAGAGTCTAAGGAAATACAAAAAAATGATATCAAAAGAGGAGATGATGAATTTGTAGAGGTGTCATGGGAAGACGCCTTTGACTTAGTTAGCGAGGAAATCAAACGAGTTATTTCTACTCACGGAAACGAAAGTATTTATGCGGGTTCATATGGCTGGGCTAGTGCAGGCCGTTTTCACCATGCTCAAAGCCATCTAAAGAGATTTTTAAATCTAATAGGTGGTTATACTTACTCTAAAAATACCTACAGTTATGCAGCTGCCGAAGTAATTATTCCACATGTTTTAGGAAATTTTTATAATTTTCTTTTTGATACTACTAGTTGGGAGTCAATTTTAGATCACACTTCCCTGCTTGTGGCCTTCGGAGGTATTCCACTAAAAAATGGACAGATAAATCAAGGAGGAGTTGGTTCACACAAGCAAAAAGATTATTTAAAAAAAGCGTCAGCGAAAGGAGTAAAGTTTATTAACGTGAGTCCACTGAAATCGGATCTAGATATAGCGAGGAATGTGGAATGGGTCTCATTAAAGCCTAATACTGATGTAGCTTTAATATTATCACTTTGCTACGAAATTAATAAAGCCAAAGCAACGAAAAGAAAATTCATAGACAAATATACCGTGGGTTTTGAACAGTTTTCTGCGTATTTAAACGGACATACTGATGGGGTTGTTAAGAACGCAAATTGGGCATCACGAATTACCGGGATACGTGAAAAAACTATTTTTGATCTGGTTAGAAATATAAAAAATTCTAAAAGAACAATGATTTCAGTTAGTTGGTCACTAACTAGGCAATCGCATGGAGAACAACCTTACTGGGCAGCAATTGCTCTAGCTTGTATTATTGGAGACCTTGGTAAGCCTGGTGGGGGCATTGGATTTGGTTATAGTGCAATGAATAGCATCGGTAACCATTACAAAAAAATACCAGCTGTCTCGTTGCCCCAGGGAAAGAACAATGTAAAGAAATTCATTCCTGTTGCAAGGATTTCAGAGATGCTAGAAAGCCCTGGAACCAGCTTTGATTACAATGGATCAAAATTAACTTATCCTGATATAAAACTGATTTACTGGGCTGGAGGCAACCCCTTTCACCACCACCAAGATTTAAACAGGATGATAAAAGCGTGGCAACTACCTGAAACTGTTATTTCAAACGAATGGTGTTGGAATGCTTTGGCAAAACATAGTGACATCGTTTTACCAGTTACAACGCCATTGGAGAGAGAAGATATCGCACTTGCGCCAAGAGACCCATATATGATCTTTATGTCAAAAGTTATTGATCCAATTGGAGAGAGCAAGTCCGATTTTGAAGTTTTTTCAGGCCTTGCAGAAAAATTTGGTCTCAAAAATGTTTATACTGACAACAAAACTGAAAAGGAATGGATTAAGTGGATTTATGATGAAAGTAACGCTTTACAGGAAAATAACCATAGGTTCCCAGACTTTGAATCATTTAAAAAAAAGGGATGGTATAAACACCCAGACCCGCTCGATCAACAAATATTTTTAGAAAAATTCATCCAATCTCCTGAGAGACACCCGCTAGAAACCCCAAGTGGGAAAATTGAACTTTTTTCGAAGGAAATCGCCAGCTTTCATTATACAGATTGTGTTGGCCATCCCAAATGGTATGGAGATAAAGAATATCTAGGCAGAGCCTCGAAGTACAAACTACATCTTCTTTCAAATCAACCTAAATTTAAACTTCATTCTCAATTAGATAACGGTCAAGTTGCAGACAATGAAAAATCAGATGGGAGAGCAATAATTGAGGTAAATAGAAACGATGCAAATGCTAGAGGTTTATCAGATAAAATGCTGGTGAAAGTTTTTAATGACCGAGGCTCCTGCCTCGCAGTATTAGAAATATCAGAAAATATTATGGAAGGAGTTGTGAATATTCCGACCGGCGCCTGGTTAGACCCCTCAAAAAGTGATACGCTAAGTTGCATACATGGAAATCCTAACGTGTTAACTTTGGACGCAGGCACATCCAAACTGGCTCAAGGCCCTTCATCACATACTTGCTTAGTAGAGATTGAACATTTCGAAAAGGAACCCCCAAAAATTAGGGCTTTTGATCCTCCAAAAATTAAAAAATCTAGATGAATTGAAGATCTAGACAAAGTGTCGCAAATATTCGATTAGCATTTATATATTGTTGACTAAGACGTTAAATTTTGTCATCGTCTAACACTGCTAACATAGGGGTTTAAAATGGATGGATCAAGTAAATGCCCTGTAATCCATGGGGCAATAACAACAGCACAAAAAGATGCGGGAACGACTAATAGAGACTGGTGGCCGAACCAATTAAATACCGGAATACTTCGACAGAGTGGAAAGAGCGGTAATCCGATGGACCCTAGCTTTGACTATAGGTTGGAGTTTCAAAAACTTGATTATAATGGTTTGAAATCAGACCTTCTTGCGTTAATGACAGACTCCCAGGACTGGTGGCCAGCAGATTATGGTCACTATGGACCATTTTTCATCCGGATGACCTGGCATGCCGCTGGAACCTACAGAACAGGAGATGGTAGAGGTGGTGGAGGCACTGGTGCTCAAAGATTTGCCCCTTTAAACAGCTGGCCAGACAACGGAAACCTAGATAAAGCACGACGACTGTTATGGCCTATCAAAAAGAAGTATGGAAACAAAATAAGCTGGGCAGACTTATTTATACTTACCGGGAATGTAGCCATAGAGTCGATGGGTGGAAAAACTTTTGGTTTTAGTGGAGGAAGAGAAGACATCTGGGCCCCAGAAGAGGATATTTATTGGGGCATTGAGCAAGAGTGGCTGGAAAATGGAAGATATACTGGTGAAAGAGAATTAGAAACTCCCTTAGCAGCTGTTCAGATGGGATTAATTTACGTCAATCCAGAAGGTCCTGATGGAAATCCAGACCCTTTAGCAAGCGCCAAAGATATAAGAGAAACCTTTGCCCGGATGGCAATGAATGATGAAGAAACCGTTGCGTTGACGGCTGGTGGCCATACCTTCGGTAAAGCGCATGGAGCAGGTGATGCAAATCTGGTAGGTTCAGAGCCAGAAGGCGCGCCAATAGAGCAGATGGGATTGGGTTGGAAGAACTCATTTGGAAAAGGTTTAGGAAGAGATACGATTACTAGTGGTATTGAAGGGGCTTGGACTACGAACCCGATTCAATGGGACAACGGTTACTTTGATTTATTACTAGGGTATGAATGGGAACTGACAAAGAGTCCAGCAGGGGCGTACATGTGGAGAGCTAAAAATCAGAAAGAAGAGGACATGGCACCCGATGTAGAGGATCCATCAATTCGAGTACCTACAATGATGACCACCGCAGATATGGCGATGAGAGAAGATCCAGAGTATTTCAAGATATCTGAAAGATTTCACAAAAATCCCGAAGAGTTTGCCGATAAGTTTGCTAGAGCTTGGTTTAAATTGCTTCACAGAGACCTAGGGCCCAAAAGTAGATATATTGGACCCGAAGTTCCAAGTGAGGATTTGATCTGGCAAGATCCCGTTCCGAGTGGATCAACATCATATGATATAGAAAATGTTAAAAGAAAGATCAAAGGACTGGATCTTGGTGTTACAAAATTAGTAGAAACCGCGTGGGCAAGTGCGTCTACTTATCGAGATACAGATAAAAGGGGCGGCGCCAATGGTTCAAGGATAAGATTACTGCCTCAAAAGAATTGGGAAGTAAACAAACCACAAGATCTTGAAGACATTCTTGCTGCCTATGAAAAAATCTCCATTGAAACGGGTGCGTCTATAGCAGACGTTATTGTTTTGGGTGGGAATTTAGGCATAGAGCAAGCATCAGGCGTATCGTTAGACTTTACACCAGGTCGAGGAGACGCAACACAGGAGCAAACGGACATTGAGTCATTTGACGTTCTTGAACCAATTGCAGACGGCTTTCGTAATTACATGAAAGATGGGTATACAACGTCACCCGAAGAAATGCTACTTGATAAGGCTTATTTGCTTAATTTATCAGCACCAGAAATGACTGTATTAATTGGTGGCTTACGATCTTTGGGCGTAAGTTCAACTGGTACTGGATTGGTCACTGATGATCAGAATAAGCTGAGCAATGATTTCTTCGTTTCACTTTTAGACATCAATACAGATCTAATGCCAAATGGAATAAATTCATTTGAGCTAGAAAAAAGTGTTAAGAAAGTATCTTTCAGCAGAGTTGACCTAATGTTCGCTTCAAATTCCGAGTTAAGAGCGATTGCAGAGGTTTACGCGAGTGATGACAACGAAACCAAGTTTGTTAGTGACTTTATTACTGCCTGGACGAAGGTTATGAATTTAGATCGATTTGATATACATTAGATCGCAAGCACTTCACACAGTCCTAACAAGTAGTAAATCCGGATAAAAAAGTTCTTTTTGGCATGATAATTGATTGAGGATACTCTTTTATTAATAAAAGTTATTTGAATGACTTCAATTTTTCCTGGTGGAAATGCTTTAAACGCCGCAAACATTACTAATAAGCAGCAAAATCAATCTGCTGAATTAATGGAAAAAATTTCCAGCGGAAAGAGGCTGGTAACCGGTGCGGATGATGCTGGTAACATTAATAAAGTAAATAACTTAAAAGCAAAAGTCTTAAGTACTAAAGCTGCTATCCGAAGCGTAACAGACATGATGTCTATGGCTCAATTGACTGACCAAAGCTATAATAATATTAATAAAATGCTATTAAGGGCAAACGAACTAGCACTACTATCCACCAATAAGATTTACAAAGATGCCGACCGAATTGCCTACAACAATGAAATTCAAGATATTATTAATGAAATAGATAATATCACTAATGGAATTGGCTTTAACAATACTTCGTTGATAAATAGCTCTATCAAGCAAATTAACTCCGATATGGGTACAGGAAGAACTGGGGAAATATCCTTAGATTTAAGTAATATAAATACAAAAAACTTGGGTCTTTACTCACAAAGCTCTTTGAATTTTAGTACCGATCTCAGCATAGATACTTTTGATGGAACGGATAACAATAACTTTATATTTAAAGATGTTTCAACAAATTCTAGTAGATTGATAGATTTAGAAGACAACCGAGTGCCGTCAGATGGAAAAGCATTTTTCTCTGGATCATATATAGATTTGTCATTAAATGACGCTGAGTTAAACAACGAGACAACTAAGCTGAGAACGGTCGCAACGGCATCTACAGCTATAGATAGCGTGTCTGTTGTTGGTAGCAAAGTGTATATTGGAAATGGAACGACCGCAGATCACATAGGCACGATAGATGGTATACTAGATGGCTCAAATGGTAAGAAGCTTAGAATAAATATTGAGGAACCCTCTTTTACAAATGGTGATTTTGAGTCTGCAAATAATTTAGAGGGTTGGAGTTTAATGTTGGAAAGAGCGTTCCTAGATGGAAGTTTTAGAATAAATCAGAAACCCACACCTATCGACTCGGCTTACCCGAATTTTGGTGTGAATGGGAGTAATGTGGCAAAGGGAATTACTGACAAAGACACACTGGTAGATGAAGGAACATTGAGTGGTGGGATCACTACTACACAAGTTAATTCTGGAAACAAAGCAGTACGACTTACGAGTACGGATTTAGAGGACACTACCGGGCACTCAGTTATAAGAGGTCCTTACCTATTCAGTAATTCTACAGTTACACTTGGAACCACTAGTTCCGTATCTTTTGCATGGAGGGCAGAAGGTGGTCAAGACGCTTATGACGTCTATGCTTACCTCGTTGACGTAGATAATCCGAGTAACACAATTGAGCTACTTAATGAGACTCAAAATGCAAGTTCGGGAAATACAAATTGGGCCACACGTACAGTAAATATAAATAAACCTGGAACGTATCAATTCGTTTTTGTTTCTGGCTCATATGATTATAGTGGGGCCAGCGTATTGGGAGCTCAATTATTTATTGATGATGTGTCAGTAACAAACGCAGCGAGAAAACTAAGTGGGTCAGCTATTGAAAGCATAGGTTCTTTGCTATACGGAGAAGTAGATGTTAATTCGAAGTGCAATCTGTCCGTCGCGTCATCAGCGTCCTTAACAGAGAAGATCATAAATACTGGACAAGATGTCAGCATATTTGGAACCCTTGGAAAAAAACAAATAAATGTGAAAAGTGGTGATATAGCTGAGATAATCGCAAATAAAATAAATACTGTAGCAGGTGATACTGGCGTCGAAGCAGTATCCTCAACCCAAGCAATGTTATCTTTTGAAAATACTAACAATACGAATTTAAATGATACAGTTTCATTCAATCTGTACGGCATAGACGGAACGAAGAAGCATATAAGTTCTAAAATTAATTTTGGTTCTGGAAATCAAGATATGGACTTAGGTCCTCTTAGAACCGAGATCAATAATTTCTCAAGCCAAACAGGTATTACCGCATATATATCTGATGACAAGCAAGCAATTAATTTAAAGACGAGGCAGGGCTTTGACATATTAATAGAGGATTTTAACTTAAAAAATGATACCAACAATGTTTTCATGTATCTAAATGAGATGAAATCATCTGGGCAAGTATCGCCATCTTCATTAAAGCTTAGCCAGAGTTCATCCGGTGTAAACGCTAATGACTCGGCTAGAATTGCCGGTGAAATTATTTTTAAAAGCCATAAACACTTCTCTCTGAACTCCTCTAAAGCTGATAGCATACTTTCACTTCGCGAAAAAAATCTCGACTTTGCTTCTTTGTCAAGGATAGCAGCGAGATCTTTTGAGGTTGCAAAAAGCTCTATTGACGTTATAAAGTTTTCCATGAAGTCCATAGCAGCTGAACAGAGTAAAGTTGGTGGACTTGCAAATCAGCTTCAAGAAACAGTGCACAATCTTAGCCATATAAGGTCTTTGGATCAAATTGCCATTGGAAAAATAGAGGATGTAGACGTCGCTAAAACGGTTGTTTCTTTGCAAAAATCAAATTATATTCAACAAATTGCGACAGCGATGGTCAACAGAGTAAAATCTACAATGGAAGCCGTCCTTCAAATGTTAGACAGATAATAACTTCACTGATAGAGGGTTAAATGTTTTATACTACCGATGCAAATGATCATGGTTTTCCCCATGACCCATTCAAAGCAATTGTGACACCACGACCAATAGGATGGATAGGCTCTATTGACAAAGATGGAATTGCAAATTTGGCTCCCCATAGCTATTTTAATGCAATTTCAGATAATCCGTATTTTGTTATCTTTGGTTCCATTACCTATAAAGATACAGTACGAAATATTGAAGAAACTGGTGACTTTACTTGTTCTCTTGTCACGGAAGATATGTTTGATGCTATGAACTCTTCATCCGTTCCTGTCGAACCGAAAATTGATGAATTTAATTTAGCTGGAATAAAAAAACAAGAAAGTAATTTAGTCAAATCTCCTTTTGTCAGTGGCTGTAGTGCTGCCTTAGAGTGTAAATTGTGGAAAACTATTGATCTCCCGGGCACCGATAGGTCTAATTTGACAGGCAATTACTCAATAATAGGAGAAGTTGTTGGAATTCATATTAATGATGAGTACATCGAAAATGGGATGTTCAATACTAAGAAAGCAAGACCTGTAGCAAGATTGGGATATATGGACTATGGTGTTGTGGGTCAAGAAAATATTTTCTCTAAAAATAGACCAAAAATTAATGCAGATGGCAAACTAGAACAGGTCGACAAATGGGATGGTGTGTATCGCTGACACTACTCCATTTCCGGGAAGTACCCTCTAAATTCGTTCCATTCTCTTTTTGACATTCCGGAATTTTCAAAGGCTATCTTCTCACCTTTCAATTTCTTTTTAAGGCACTCGACCGCCTGACTTGATAAATGGATCGAATTTAATTGATAGTCCAGAAACGCTTGGAATGCTTTAGGAACCCATTTTTGTACTATCTCACCAATTATTTCTGCGTATACTCTTATCTCATATTGAGCATGTTTATCTGCTCTGAGCCGCAAAAAGTTAAATAAATTGTGAAGGTCTGTTTTCCAGTACCACTGAGTATAAATATTTGTTGGCAAATTCATTCTGGCTAATTCTCTTGCTAAACCAGGTTTCCCGTCAGAAGAGAGTAATCGCTCGTAATTTGCATAACTTCGATCACTGTCACTTTTTAAAATCTCTAGAACTCGCTGTGCTTCCTCTGCTTCTAATACTTCTCCCCTACCCTGGTTATTAATCTTCGATTGGGCAGCTAAATTACTAGGGTCAGGGATATAAAACTCCTTATCAAGAATAGAATACCGAGCTGAGTACTCATTAACGTTAGCTGTTCTGTGTCTAATCCACTGCCTCGCTACGAATACAGGTAGTTTTATATGAAACTTTATTTCACACATTTCAAATGGCGTAGAGTGCCAGTGTCGCATTAAATAACGAATTAAGGAATTATCGTCTTGAGCTTTTTTAGTGCCCGCTCCATATGAAACCCGTGCTGCTTGAACAATTGCGTCATCATCCCCCATATAGTCTATCACCCTTACAAGGCCATGATCCAAAACAGGAAAGATTTTGAAGAGGCTATTTTCGAGGCCTTCTATAGTGGCTCTTTTAGTAGTGAAAGATTTTTTTCTTTCTTCCTCTACTGACTTTTTATCTTCTTCAGATATTGTCATTTGCACGCTTTCTCATAAAATATACTCTTAATTAGTTTTAACAAGGATAGGAATGGAATGGCAATCAAATATTTGCATACAATGGTAAGGGTAAGAGATATTGACACATCACTAAACTTTTATTGCAACCTGCTTGGGCTAAAGGAGGTCCGCAGAAAGGAATATGAACAAGGCAAATTCACACTAATTTTTCTTGCACCACCTGATCAACCTGATGCAATGATTGAGTTAACATATAATTGGGATAGCTCAGAAACATATTTAGAGGGACGAAATTTTGGCCACTTAGCTTTTGAGGTTGATGATATTTATGAAACCTGTCAGCATTTGCTAGATGGTGGTATAACTATAAACAGACCACCAAGAGACGGGCGTATGGCTTTTGTTAGGTCACCAGATAATATTTCTATAGAACTTTTGCAAAAGGGTGAACCCAAAGAAATCCAATCTCCTTGGGATACGATGGAAAATATTGGTCACTGGTAGTTGATAATTTGCAAAAATTATAGCATAATAACGTCGTCTTTTCGACTATGGTAATAAACGCGCATGTAATAAACGGATCGGACCCGGGGGCGGTACCCGGCGGCTCCACCAAAAAATTTTAGGGGGCCGAAATAGGATCGACGGACGTCTAAAGGTGTTTGCTTTTACTCGGCGGGACGCCACCGTTATCGGCACAAATTGTATAATTGCAAATGACGATTATGCTCCGGTTGCAGTTGCAGCGTAAGCAGTAACGAATACCGAAACTTAACTCCAATCTGTTTGCACAGACTGGCGGGGTTTGTAGGCACCTGGCAACAGAAGCCTACGCTAGTGCGACAGGAGATTGCTTAATGGCGGATATGAATTATAAAGTACTTATAGAAAACGCTATGTTGGATATGGTAAGGGATATTTTAAAAAAAATATCAAAAGATGGCTTGCCAAAAAACCACCATTTCTTAATAACCTTTTTTTCACACTCGAAAGGTGTGGTTATTCCTGATTGGATGAAAGAAAAGTATCCAGATAAAATGACGATTATTATTAGAAATTGGTTTGAAAACCTTAATGTGACTGATAAGAAATTTGAAATATCACTCAATTTTAATAATAATGTGGAAAGGTTAACTATTCCTTTCAATAGCCTTGAATTATTTGCGGATCCATCAGTTGATTTTGCTATAAGTTTTAATCAAGTTAATAGTATGCCAACTAGCGAAACTGAAAGTGATAACGAACCTAACGATCAAACTGCTTCAAAAAAAGATGAGTTGAGAAAAAAAAACGAAAATGTAATTGATTTTAAAAATTTCAAAAAATAATTGAATAATGGGAGAAACAAATGAGACTAACACGAGTAGAATCTGATAGTTTTGGGGAACTAGAGGTACCTACTGATAAATTTTGGGGTGCTCAGACACAAAGATCACTAAAAAACTTTGCAATAGGATATGAAAGACAACCCTACCCGTTAATTATGGCAATGATAGCAATCAAACA
Organism: uncultured Alphaproteobacteria bacterium; assembly: GCA_902537415.1. Classification (GTDB taxonomy): domain Bacteria; phylum Pseudomonadota; class Alphaproteobacteria; order Rhodobacterales; family Rhodobacteraceae; genus CACIJG01. The sequence goes on from CACBBC010000028.1 coordinate 14,340, forward strand.
AGCTGCAGCAAAAGTAAATATGGCCGAGGGGAAATTGGATAAAAAATTAGGCTCTGCAATTATAAAAGCTTGCAAAAAATTACGTGAAGGAGGTTTTGGAGATAACTTTCCTCTTTCAGTTTGGCAGACCGGCTCTGGTACGCAGACAAACATGAACGTAAACGAGGTAATTGCGAACTTAGCAATAAAGGATTTAGGAGGTAAGGTAGGTTCAAAACACCCAATACACCCAAATGATCATGTCAATATGTCTCAAAGTTCAAATGATACCTTTCCTTCAGCAATTCACGTCGCAATAGCTTCAGAATTTTTGGAGCATACCCTACCAAAAATGACTTTTTTACATAAATGCCTAAAAGAAAAACAAGATAAATTTCAGAACATTATAAAAATTGGTAGGACTCATACTCAAGATGCCACGCCACTAACACTTGGACAGGAATTTAGCGGTTATACATTCCAAATTCAGCAAGCTATGAAACGCTTAAATTATTCGTTAAAGGATATATTGTTTTTAGCTCAAGGCGGAACGGCGGTTGGAACTGGAATAAATGCCTCTAAAACTTTTCCAAAGAGCGTAATTCGGGAAATTTCAAAAATAACGAGAATAGATTTTAAGACGGCTTCTAACAAATTTGAGGCATTAGCTGCAAATGACCCTATAGTCGAATTTTCTGGTTCATTGAAAACCGCTGCCTCAAGCCTCTTTAAGATTGCCAACGATATTAGGTTTCTAGGTTCCGGCCCTAGATGTGGTCTCGGTGAACTAAGCCTCCCCGAGAATGAACCAGGTAGTTCTATAATGCCAGGGAAGGTAAATCCAACTCAAGCCGAAGCCACAACTATGGTCTGCATCCAGATAATGGGTAATGATGCCGCAATAGGGTTTGCTGGAAGCCAGGGGCACTTTGAGTTAAATGTTTATAAACCACTATTGAGTTATAATACACTTCAATCACTTCAATTACTTGGTGATGCATGTTATTCTTTTGCAAAAAATTGTGTAAAAGGGTTAAAAGCAAATGAGGTTCAAATTAAAAAGCACCTTGATAATAGTTTAATGCTCGTAACCGCTTTGGCACCAAAAATCGGTTATGATAATGCGACCAAAATTGCAAAAAATGCACATAAAAATAATACAACTCTCAGAACCGAGGCTATTAAATCCGGATTAATTGATGACAAGGAATTTACTAAAATTGTAAATCCCAAAAATATGATTTAGTAACGCTAGCCGAAAACACTCAGAAAAGGTAGGTACTCTAAAATAAAAAAACCAATCAACTGAAAAGATCCACTTAAAAATAGAAGACCGATAATTATTAAGAACCCGCCAGTGATCTGCTCGATATATAAAGAGTACTGGGAAATAAATCTTGTGATAAATACTCCCCTAATCAAAAGATAGGCTACACCGATGAATGGAAGGCTAAGTCCCAAGGAGTAAAATATCATTAAAACTAAACCTCTTAAAACTGATGTATCTTGTGCTATTATGGCCAATATTGAGCCAAGTATTGGTCCTATGCACGGGGTCCACCCAAATGCAAAAGTTAACCCTAAAAAAAATGGTGGTAGAAAATTCCCTCTCTGCTTAATATCAAAGTTGAGCCGAAATTCTTTTTGCAAAAAAGTTACTCTTAATAGTCCGGTAAAGTGTAGTCCAAATACTATGATTAAAATCCCTGACCCAATTCTTAGTTCATTTTGATAAAGAATAAATATTGATGCCATCGAATTGGCGGCTAAGCCTAAAAGAATAAAGACAACTGAAAGACCAATTGAAAAGCTAATAGCGCTTAGCAAGACACCTTTTTTAATAGTCTCATTATTATTTTTGATTTCACTGATCGTTGTCCCAGCCATATATGCCAAGTACGGAGGGAGTATTGGTAAAACACAAGGCGATAGAAAACTCAGTATACCTGCAAATAAACAAAGTATCGCGCTAAAAATAATTGACGAAGAAAATAAATCTATTCCAAACATACGCCTTTATATAGAATGGTTAGAACGAATTCCAGTTATTCAGCTGCTGAAATCTTTTGAGTGGAGTGATCACCAGAGATGATCGTCTTTAGGTTTGATCTGATCTTATCGGATTTATCTATAGCCTGCTCTTTAACATGACCGAACCCTCTTATTTGTAACGGTAAAAGAGCCAGGTTGATACAAGCATCGTGATTATTTTCATTATAATATTCTATTATATAATCAACATCTCTTTCGTATTGACTGATTAATTTTCTCTCTTTCAAACGTTCTTTTGTAAAATGGAAAGGGTCTAGCCAAGTACCACGTAAGTATTTGCCTTTTGCTAGTAGCTTCATTAATGTAAACATCCAAGGACCAAACTCTTTTTTTATAAGATGTCCATTCTTGTCTCTCTTGGAAAACAGTGGAGGCGCCAAATTAAATCTCAATTGTTTATATCCTGAGAAACTATTTTTAACTTGGTTTTCCAAGTATTCGGTATGCAGTCTGGCAACTTCATACTCGTCTTTATATGCAATCAGCTTATAGTAACCGCGAGCAACAGAAGAGCCTAAGTTTTCACTTAATTCTTTTGCTTTATTACACAGCTGCTCATATTTTTTTGCCAGTTTTTTACTTTGATAACCCTCAAGCCGTTTGGATCTGTACGCTAGTATTGACTCAAAAGTATAATCTACCTCGTTAACTTCTTCCGCTTTTCTTTCCTGGAAAAAATTGGGCTGATATACATAATATCTCCCCAATTCAAAAGCTAATAGGTTTCCATCCACAGCAGCTCCATTCAACCTAATAGCCTCTAATAAACTTTCTCTCTTTAGCGGCAACAACTTGGATTGGTATGCCATTCCTAGCAGTACAGTGTTTGAAAATATGGTGTCTCCTAAATACTTTGATGAAATTTTATTTGCATCAATATATTGTACGCTATCAGGACCCACTTTGGCATTAAGGGCTAATTTCATTCCATCTGATGGCAAAGAAAACTCAGTGTCACGAGTAAATTCACCTGTAATTGCTTCCATTTCATTACAAACAACTTTTGATCTATCTCGCCTTAAAAGGGAAAGTGTTTTATCACCAGCTGTTACTAATAGATCACCACCAATCAAAGTGTGCGCTTCACCTGATGCTACTCTAACAACACTAATATCCTCCGGGTTTTCTGCTATTCTACAATGAATATGAACTGCTCCACCTTTCTGTGCCAGACCAGCCATTTCCATCACTCCAGCTCCTTTCCCCTCTATATGTGATGCCATCCCCAATAATGCCCCTATAGTAACAACTCCAGTACCACCAATCCCTGTTACCACGATGTTGTATGTTTTATCAATGCTAGGTACTTTTACATCGGGAATGTCAGGTATTTTCAACTGTTCAGTGGTACTTTTCTTAATCTCAGCCCCAATTACTGACACAAAACTTGGGCAGAAACCATTAACACAAGAGAAATCTTTATTACAGGAGCTCTGGTCAATTTTTCTTTTTCTACCGAGCTCTGTTTCCTCGGGAAGGATTGAAACACAATTGGATTTAATGCCACAATCTCCACAGCCTTCACAAACTTCAGAGTTTATAAAAATTCTTTTGTTTGGATCCGGGAACAAGCCTTTTTTTCTACGGCGCCTTTTTTCGGCGGCACAGGTTTGAATATAAACAATTGCTGTAACACCCAAGGTTGACGCTAGTTCCTCTTGTATTCGCATAAGTTCTGATCGAGGTACCATTTCGCAAAGGTTTCGATAGTCATTAAGATCAAACTCTTCCTTTTCATCAAATACTCCTACTACTCGTTTGACACCTGCAGCATTTAACTCCTTTATTATTTCATCTGCGCTAAGATCTCCTTCATGCGACTGTCCTCCAGTCATTGCAACGGCATCGTTAAATAATATTTTAGGTTATATTAGCACTTGAGGCCACAGCAGCTCTGATGGCCAAAAGCCCAGAATGGTTGTAGGTCCCGTCACCAAGATTTTGAAACACGTGATTTCTATTTGAAAAGGGTGCCTGTCCTATCCAATTAATGCCTTCTCCACCCATATGCGTTGGCCCGTCTGTCGCTCTATCCATCCATATAGCCATTGTATGGCATCCAATCCCTGCATAAGCAATTGAGCCTTCAGGAATTTTTGTTGAGCTATTGTGAGGACAGCCTGAACAAAAGTACGGTATCCTGTCAGGTGCAGGTGTATTGGCCTCACTTCTTGAGCCTATTGACATCGAATTGAGTGCATTTTCAAGCTTCTCTGATTTCGATGATCCAATTAATTTATTAGCTATAGCTTTCCCAACGATAATGGGGTCTAAGACACCATTTGAGGGAAGTAATAACTCTCCGTTATCATCATGCTTCCCAATAATTTTTGGGCTATTCACCACGCCATATAGAGCTTCTTTAACTTGGCTCTCTATAAGACCTCGCTTTTCTTCAACGACTAAAATCTTATCAAGTCCGTCAGCCCAATCTTTCACCAAACCGTCATCAATTGGCCAAACCATTCCTAATTTCAAAGTCGTTAGTTTATATTTTTCCGCTTCCTCTCTATCTATGCCTAAAAGGCTTAGGGCATGGACTGTGTCTAGCCAACTTTTTCCGGCTGAAATTATTCCTATTTTCTTTTCGGCAGGTGAATAGTCAACTTTATCTAGCCTATTGGCTCTTGCAAAAATCTTTGCGGCTCTTAGTTTTTTGTTATGCAAACGATCTTCTCTAGCTGGAGGTGTATCGCCCAATCTTATATTGAGCTCTTCGTGATCTTTATCTTGAGGGTCAACTAACTTGACTCTGTCATATGCAGCATCAACAACTTCTGTGACTTCTATTGTGTCTTTCAAACATTTTATTCCTACCCAAAGACCAGAGTATCTACTGAGAGCCCACCCCTTAATACCAAAATCCAAAATATCTTGAACGCCAGCTGGTGAAAGAATTGGCATCATTGCATCTACAAGGGCATATTCTGACTGGTGCAACTCTGTTGAGCTTTCTGCGGAATGATCATCACCCATTGCCACAAGTACTCCCCCATACTTAGATGTACCAGCTAAATTCGAATGTCTAAAAACATCTCCACATCTATCAACGCCCGGGCCTTTACCATACCAAAGACCAAAAACCCCATCATATTTTCCTTCATTACGCAATTCAGTTTGCTGAGACCCCCAAATTGCTGTTGCGGCTAAATCCTCATTCAAACCATATTGAAATTTTATATTGTTTTTCTTAAGAAACTTTTCAGCCTTAGTAAATGTTGCATCAACGCCGCCAAGTGGTGAGCCTCTATATCCGGTTACTAGGCCCGCTGAATTTATTCCATTATCCCTATCACGAACAGCCTGATTGAGCATCAATCTAACAAGAGCCTGAGTACCTGAAGCAATAACTATC
>CACBBC010000029.1 GCA_902537415.1 uncultured Alphaproteobacteria bacterium
ACATATATCAAAGGAGAGATTATGACATTTCTGAGATTGTTTATATTTACTGCTTTATTTTCTTTTGTAGTTCCTCTCGCTTCGGCACAATCCGATAAAAAATGGTCAACTAAACAGTGTTCCGATTTATATAAAGCAATTGGGTTTTTCACAGCTCTTGCCGATAAACAGTGGAAAAAAAAGAGTGAGGAAAAGGGAGCGCTTTACGCATCAGTCGCAGCGGATTATTCTACTATCTATCAAACAGTCTGTAATAAGTAAGTTAAAAACCCCATTTGCTATACACTCCAAAAACATAATACCTGTACACACATAGTAATCTGCATAAGGGTAGTCAAATATGTGCTTGGAAGACCAACTAGAGTAAGCGACATTAAATCATTCTACTTTTTTATTTCTAGCATTTTTTCATAAATTTGACAATTTAGAGTTTTCTGTGGATAATACAAATGGAACAAGTCTGTGAGAATGCTGTACCAGTTGGGGAGGAAAATTCCACAGAAACAAAATTTTTATACATTATTCTGAAATTAAAACAGACTGTTCCTCTTTCTAAAAAAAAAGGGCCACACTTTGTATGGCCCAGTGGGGAGGAAATGTCCTATTAGGACAATGATTTGACGTTAAACTAAATAATTTAGGTTGCAAGTATAACGTGACGTTAACGTAAGCAATAAAAATTAAATGTCACATATAAAGGAATTTAGAAAAATATTTTAATTTAGTTTATAATTAAACTAATCAATCCCAGTTGAAGTAAATTTAGTTTTATACCCCATCTGCTGCACACTCCAAGAACATACTGCGTGATTACCCCCATTATCTCATGGATGAACAAGGGCTTGATAATTTGTTTTATCTTGGGTAATTCTGAATTATCTATAGAGCATTTTTTTATAAGCGCTAAAAGACAATGACTTTATAATAAATCTAGTTGAGTAAAAGGAGGAAATTCAGTTGAAAATGACTAGCGTAATAGCGATCTCTCCAAAAGAGGGTTCAGCGGATGATGTGAAGCAATTAATAGTAGATAGCCGAGCAGATGGTATAGAGGGTTTAGAAAAATATAGTATCGTATTAACTAGAGAAGAGCAGTTACTTGTTATTAATGAGTGGGTCTCGCTAGATGCTTTTATGGATTACGTAAATGGTCCTCACAATATGATTGAGTTAATTGAACATTTATGTGATCGATATGATGAGGAAAATGTTTGTAAAGCATACTCAGGAACAGTCATTCATGAAGAATTAGCTAAATAACGTATTAAACCGTGTTTGTGTCTTACCCCATATGCTGCACACTTCAAGAACATACTACGTGCAAACACACAAACACGTTTTAGAAAATCTATCCATACAAAACCATAGGCTCTATCATTGAGTTCCAACCAGATATCAGTAAAAACATTATTACTAGTGCCAAACCTATCATCAGACTAAAACCCAGTACCAAAACAAAGAGCACCGTTATGCAGAAGAAGGTTTAACGAGTGAAAAACAGCTTGCTATATTTGATATGTTAAAAAAATCTGATTTAAAGAATGATGAAATAAAGAAGATTAAGGCTGTTTCTGTGGACCTACTTAAGGAATTAGAGAAATACCTTAAAATGTACAGGAGACCTTTTCGAAACAAAATACATCTGACGGTTTTAGACAAAAAATATATGACTTTTTATATGATGATAAAACCGGAGTGCCAATAACATCATATGATGACAAAGAGCTACACAAGTTAACGGAGCAAGTCTTTTTTTACTTCAAAAATAGTTACTCAACTTCACTGCAAATTTAGACGGTTCAAGTAATAATATGATATTTGAAAAAAATTCTTAACAATATCACGCTCAACTTTCACATTTTCAATTCACTAATTTTTTCACTCACCATTACCACCATTTTTTCTTATCTTTGTTTTTCGATTCCTTTGACAAGAACTGCGGTATTATTGAATTACCTGTATTAGGGTGATGCACGAGTTCTTCGTCCCATTTCGGGTCTTTTTCCGCAGCTCCTAACTCTTTTGGAGATTTAACCTTCCCAAGTTTTACAGCAGTATTAATTGCATCTCTATCCTCATCATAATAATCAAACCAAGGAAGTCCTTGCTGTTTATATCGATACTCCGTATTCGGAGAAAGAGGAGGAGCCTCTCCTGTCAAGTCCATCCACTGTGTAGCATTTGCTAAGGTTACAAAACACCTATGACTATTTCGCAAGTCCCAATCTTCTAAGCTATACTCATCTTCGTAGATATCCTGTTTAATTGAGCCTCCGGGGGCTAAACCCATATCAAATGACTCTTTGTGTTCAAGTCTTGGTGCTGCTGAGTAGCATGCCTCCACCTCTGCTCCGAAAGAACGTGATTTCATTAATTTCCTGTATGTTTTTACTTTCATTGGAAAAGCTTGAATCTGTATACCTCCAACGGTAGCGGACCCTGTCAACTGTTCTTCCACCGTGTAGCCCTTTCCGAGAGGGGCAGCAACGAATTGCCTTACAGTGCCATTTTGGTCAGCATTATATCCATCGAGCCATGGTTGACCTGGCACGGTAATGTAATCCTGAGGGTCCCTATTTAGACTTGAATTCCATTTATCTCCAGATATTGCACAGATTTTACCTGTACCTATCTTAATAGCTATTGGGTATTCTTCGTCGAAACCTTGTTCATAAAGAGGAGTGAAGTTTAACCAAAGTGCATCAGCTTGAAACATTGGCATTATCACTCCCCCACGCTTCTTCAAATGACTCTTGTTTTTTAAGTCGAAGTCTTCAATATGGCGAAGAGGAAATCTTCCTAAGCCTGGTGGTAAGTAGTGAGTTTCCGAGTCATCAGGCACTCTGAGTGTTCTTTGAAAATCAATTTTGACCCCAGCCCGTTTGTGAACTTCAGGAAAGCGAATTTCGAGTTGATTGTGGCTTAAATTTATCATGTTAGGTCTCCTCTACCAATCTCCGTCTGTTACTTCTCTTACTATTTTTAAAACAGCATGGTCCGGCTCTTTCTTTAACTTGCGTATTAAATCAGCAAAGATTACAGGGCGCTTTTGAATTATCTTTAATAGATCTGTAGAAACCTTGCCAGCCATCGCAAGAAGAATGTCAGGGTCCTCCTTCAGCACTTTTGCTATAGCTATAATCTTCTTCTCTGAGGGAGGAGGGACTATGTCTCTCTCAACCTTACTTAGGAATGCAGGCTCCACACCAATTTTATCGGCAACTTTACGGACACTGTATCCTTTGCTTTCTTTATTGAGCTTCTCTCGACAGTCTCGAATATAAGAACCGAATCTTTTCATAAGTACTGTGTACTACATAGTACACAATAAGTCAAATCCATTGTTACAGGATTAATATCGGTGATTTATCTATTACTCGGTTGGATTTTTAGTTGAAGTCATATCCAAAGCTCCATCAGAAAAAAAATAGCAAACCCAAGTTTCAGATACCTCTCTATAAAACTCTATTCAAAACTTATAAATTATTTAAAATACTACGAATGAAGCATATTGAAAGTCTGAAATGGTAAAACCCCAAACTGCCCTCACACTTTTTCTTTTAATGATATTTACAATGAATATCTCATTAGGATTTCCACAGACACCCTGCCCGGCTAATCCTGAACAAGAAAAACATGACTGTTTTGGATTCAGAGAAGCATCAGATGATAAAATATCATTGCAATATACTGGTTACTTCATGAACAATCAATTTGAGGGCGAAGGCACGCTTGTTTTCGTTTCTCCTGAACGTTCATACACATATGTTGGTAAATTTAAAAAAGGCTTGTTTAATGGAGAGGGAACGTTTTTCACCAATCTGGGAGTGATAACTGGGAATTTCGTGAATAATAAAGCAGAGGGTTTAGGAACCGCTACATTTAAAAACGGCAATATCTTCGAAGGCACGTTTAAAGACGATGTTCCTTATTCTGGGACTATGGTATTTGGTAATGATGATGAATATGAACCGGGTTATTCATTTACTGGAAAGTTTGTATCGGTAAGGCCTGCGATTTGTGGAACTCTATTTGATAAAAGTAAAAAAGAAATAAAAAGCTCTTTTGAAAAGTGTGCGACAAGTCAAGAATTGAAGAGCTCCCAAGGAAATCAGGAGTGTGCGCTTTACCCAAATAAATGTAGTTTTTCTCAGCTATGTGCTTTTGCAACTGAGAGTGATGGTGTGATTAACCAATGGAGTACAAACCCACTTGCAAAAAGGCATATTGATTTCGCACTAGATTTATATTGGAAAGACTCCTCAAAAAATTGTTTTTCTGAAAATATGCAAAGAATTTCAGAAAATATGATTCCAAAAAAATCTCTCTGTTCTAGAGAAGGCACATTAGCCTATTGTACAGAAAATCAACTTTGTGCACTTTCGACAAGAGTAGAAAATGGTCGGGTAGTATGGAATGATTCATTCAAAAAAGGAGTAAGTTACGCACAAAATGTAAGAAAATTTGATTGTGGCGTTTTGACTAGAAATGAATGGAATGCTCAAATTATTGCTGAGGAGTTTCGCAGGCTTTCCTCAACAAATAGAAAACATGTTCAGGCTTCGTTAAAATTTTTAGGTTATTACAGTAGCTCTATCGATGGCCTCTGGGGTAGCAAAACCTCTGCTGGAATTTTAAAGTACGTTTCTGATAGAGAGATTGTTCCAAGCCTCAAACAAAATGAATCTACTACAAAATTGTTTAAAAATCTTAGAGACCAGTACAACTATACGCCTCCAAAACAAAAAGTGACTACTGCTAGCAAAAAACGATACGAGACAAAAAATTCTATAATCACAGCAATAGTGTCAAATCCTCAGGTTTCAGCAAAACAAGCTATTAAGATTTGTGAAGCAGCAGGTAGGGCTGCGGCAAATAATGCAAGCTCAAGATATGTGCCCAAAAACCAAACCTATTCTTCTAATTGCTACAAATATGGCTTTAGTAGTTACAGTTGTACTACTAAAAGGTCCACAGGTGGTGGATGGGCAGGCGGATTAAATCAAGTGTTAGACGAAAGAGAATCTGGAATAAGGGCCGGAAGACTAGAAGCAGAGGCTTGCATGGCACATTATGGGTGGGCAGTAGATTGGAAAAGCTCTGGTGAATGGAAAGGTTTACTCTACTATATGCTAGGAGGAAAGTGATAAGTAGAGAATTGCACTAAGGGATGCATGGCAGAAAATGGATGGTCTGCTAGAAAGAAATAGAACAAGTTGATTGAAGAAGGTCTGGTAGATTTTATTGATGTAAGATTTGAAAATGGTTGAAAATACTTTCAATTTTATAAATAAATTTTGGACTGATTTTGAGGGTATAAAAAAAACTATTTCTCATATTGGAGGCTTTGATGGTTTTTGTCAGTGCGAGTCTGAGAAAGTAATCGAAAAAACGAGAAATCCTACTGAGGCCCGCTCGTTCTTAATTTTAGGGATGCTTGTTGACCAAGCCGTCGATGGACTCAGCTCGCAAGCTAATAAATCAATTTATGAGGATTTCAGAGCTGTGTATACTTACCCAAAGCTGGTGGCACATTTCGATGGAAGTGAATGCTCAAGCGCTTGGTTTTGTTATCCAAACCATGGGTATGATAAGAAAGTTAATTGGTTAAATATGGAGAGCATCAGCAAGGTAATGTTTCCTGAGACGAAGCAGTGGCTAATAGATAATTATGATAGCACTATTTATGAAAAAGTTAGATATTCAATTCTAAAAAATATTAATTCTAACTTCAGACAAAAGCCGGAGGGACAAAGACTAATTTCTCTAGTCGATAAATTCTTTTAGCTTTTTAAAAAAAATGTGTGACTACTATCACTTGCATTTAGAAGGGCAGGAGTTTTGACCCACCCCCTTTAATCTCTGGGAAATATTATATCTTTTTTGGTCTGAATTCATGCCGATTGGGGGATGGAATGGGGGATGGATTAGCTATGAAAAAACTAAGTTATTGTTTTTATATGGAATTATGAAAGTGAATGGCGGAGGAGGTGTCCCCATCTCATAAGTCCAAAAAAGTTCATAAAAGTGTAATTAACATATAAGATTCAATAGCTTATGTGTTATAATATGTTTAATAATGTTTAATTTAATTCAACAGTTTTAAAAGCAATTGGGGGACCAAATGGGGGACCAGAAATTATTGAGTCAAAGGTTTGTAGACACAACTAATAAGCCTGGGAAATACTTTGATAAGAATGGATTATTCTTACGGGTCAAAGAAGGTGGTTCAAAGAAATGGGTATTCAGATATTCTCTTAATGGAAAAAGACCCGAGATGGGTCTTGGTAATGCAAAAGTAATAAAATTGTCTAAAGCTAGAGAAAAGGCATTACAGGCTTTAATACAAGTAAACGATGGTCTTGACCCAATTAGTCTCAATAGGACTAAAAGCTTTATTCCAACTTTTGAAGAAGCTGCTCTAAAAGTTTATGAATTAAACAGACCATCATGGAGTAATCAGAAGCACTCCGCTCAGTTTATTTCTTCTCTTAAATCGTATGCCTTTCCTGTAATAGGCGAGATGAAAGTAAATACGGTAGAAACAAGCCATATACTCTCCATCCTGACTCCTATATGGCTCACTAAGTCAGAAACAGCCTTAAGGGTAAGACAAAGGCTTTCGACTGTTCTGAAGTATTGTAAGGCTCAAAATTGGCGAAGTGATGACCCAGCTGACCGAGAAATAATTGAAGTCTTACCTAAGCAGGGACGTAGGTCTAATCATATGAAGAGTATGGATTATAGAGAGGTTGGGGCTTTTATAAAAGAAATGAAAAACTCCCCAGCTGGAATGACTACAAAGTTGGCTTTAGAATTTCTTATACTTAATGCTTCTCGGTCTGGCGAAGTAAGATTTGCCAAGTGGAATGAGATAAAAGAGAAGATATGGACTATTCCAGCAGAAAGAATGAAAGCAAAGATTACGCACAGAACTCCCCTTACAGAACGTTGCCTAGAAATATTGAAAGAGGCTGAGAGAATTAGCCAAGGGTCTAACTATATTTTCTGCGGTTATAAGAAAGACAAGCCTCTGTCAGAAAATACCTTTAACAAATTAATAAAAGAACTTGGTTATGATGTTCATACCCATGGCTTTAGAACATCATTTAAAACATGGACACAGGAGAAAACAAATTATCCTCGAGAGGTAGCAGAGAAACAATTAGCCCACTCTCTGAATGATAAAGCAGAGGCAGCCTATGCACGCTCTGAGTTAATGGAGAAAAGAAACTTATTGTTAGAATCATGGGGACTTTTTGTTGGAGTGTCTCATAATAAGATTATTCCATTAAAAGGAAACTCCGTTGGATAACTTTGGGAAAGTAGTAGATTTTTTCACCGAGAGGTTGTCACAGTTAGTAGAATCCAATCTCATAGATGTCGCTGAAAGAAAGGGGAGATCTTTGCAATTAGATATTGATGTAAGAAAAACTGATTGGTCTGCTCTTATAGAAGAGTCAAAGACAAATCCAGATACCTTCCGAGATTTGAAGCTCCATTGTGGTGAAGCTATTAATCGAGGAGAGAAGCTAGACCCTTTGCTAGAGGTTTGGCTTTCTAACTTACTAAAGGAGTTGATAGATGAACCTCCCAAAAAAAAAGGTGCAAGAAAAATATCATTTGGAAGAGACTACTTTCTTTGGTTGCTGATTGATACTGCTAGCAAAAAATTCAATTTTACTGTCTCAAGAAATCAGGAAGGAAAAAAGACAAGCATTTGTGATGCTCTGAGCATAGCAATTAACAAGATTAATAGAGATACTGAAAAATCTAATCGTATTAAGCCAACCTCATTTAATGAGTTGAGGCAGCTCTACCATCGCTCAAATAAAATCTTTACTAATAGTTTTCAACTATCTCAAAAGTCATCTGTGGAGTAGGTTCAATCGCTACCTTACCATTGAGGATGTATTCAGGATGCAGATCTTTTTTTACATCATTAAATATTTTTTGTAATTCCTCTTTATCAATTGAATTTGCATCTTTGAATGAATAATGAATTATCAAACCAACGGGCTTATCAATATTCTGAGGGCCATAATAGGGTAATACAAAGCTCGCAAAAATTTCATTCTCAACACAAATCAAAGCATTCCATGGTGGATCGCTAGGACAAGGTAAAGTGCCTTTTTGCCTTTGCATTTTGTTTGCTCGCTCTGTTTGTTTGACCCATGCTTTATGATTTGTGTTAAAGATTTGCTTGACTGTATATTTGTTGACAAAAATAGTATCCCTCCATGTTGGCTTAAGAGTTTCCGCAAGAAATTTCTGTCCACCACATGCAATGAAAGCTTCTCTAAATGGAGTAGCAAAAAGATCTGCTAGAAATTTTTCCTCTTCGCTCTTAACAGAACCATCTCGAGCTTTCTTTGATATTTCTCTCCATTTTTTCTGAGGGATTTTTTTCCAAATACAAGAACATAGATTGCTTATCTCTTTGTTTGAGGGCTGAGATTTCTCATCTAGAGTAAAGATTGGCAACGGCTCATCACAGGATACAACCTTTGTCTCACTATTAAAAACGGACTTAGCAATCGAATAATTAGACTGACTTATGAATAGAAAACAAAAGGTTATTGAAAGAACAAGCTTAAATAATATACCTTTGGACATTCACTAGGTTTCCTTAATTAAGGAGCACATTTTAACATACCTGGTTTTATGTGTCTTGAAAATTGGGCATTTAATAAGCTACGAAAAAAAATTCAGTCTTTGTATCTTAAATAATCTAGAGAGATTTAAGGAGGTACGTATGCAAGAGAAAATCTATCGACTACCAAAGGTCATAGAGCTAACAGGGTTGTCAAGATCCAGTATTTATTTAGCTTTATCGAAAGAGGAATTTCCCAAACCTATAAAGATTGGAAGAAGGGCAATAGGCTGGCCGGAGAAATCCATTGATGAATGGAAGCAAAAGATAGAAGGGGGCTATTATGAAAATATTGAAAGCTAAGGAAGTAGCAGAGAAAACCAGTTTTTCAACAGCCCATCTGAGACGTTTAGCAAAAGAGAATAAGTTTCCAAAGCCAGTCCAGATAAGTGAGAACCGGAGTGGATGGGTTGAAGAGGATGTAAATAAATGGATTGAGTCCTGTATCCGGCATCAATTTTCAAAAAGGAAAAGCTAACATGGAAACAACTTCCTTACTAGACTTTCGAAAGCGCTTTCCCAATGTAAGAACGGGAAGGGAAGTTTTGGCTATGGATTTCCCACCACAGGAATGGCTGATTGAAGACTTTCTCCCTCTCGGTTCAGCAATATTGGCGGGACCCCCCAAGCTTGGAAAATCATACTTTGTTTTAAGCTTAATCAAACAGATATCCGAACAAAACCATGAGGTCTTTTATTATGCAGGAGAAGATGACGCTCGTCGTATTCAAAAACGAATGACCGAGCTTGGCATAGATTCTAATGGAATATTTCTACATCTTGGGCGAGACGCTCCTTTAACTGCAAATGGGAACAAACCTATTGATATGATGAAAGAGATGGTTGACATGCGTCCCAAAATCAAGGCGATTTTCATTGACCACATGACGTTGATTTTGCCACGCAAATCAAACCCTAAACATTATGATGATTTTGTTCATGAGCTTAAGCCATGGTCCGATTTAGCAGACAACTATAATCTTTCAATCTTTATGGTCCATCATACCAGAAAAGAAAACAATGAGGCAGACCATAACCCATTTAATTCTATATTAGGAAGTCAGGGAATAATGGCTAGCTTTAATACTGTGATGATTATGAGAAAGGCATCAGATGGAAATGGGGCGGTGCTGAGTGTAACTGGCAAAGATGTAGAAGAAAAAGAATATAGGTTAATAAGACAAGAGGTGAGTTGGAAAATAGATGGGCTGGAGATTGAGGCATCTTTAGGAGATACCCAGCAGAAGGTTTTATCCCATCTAAAAGCGTTCCCTGGTAAAAATCGTTCTCAACTAAAAGAAGACTTAAATCTTGATGGAAGTTATCTTACTAAGATAATACAGAAGTTATGTATAAAAGGTTTAGTGCAAGATAAAGATGGTTGCTTGTTCCCCACCTAAAATAGACCAGTCCATACTGTCCATATTGTCCATCTTCTAGTAAATAGTGGACAAAGTGGATAATGTGGACAGGGTTCTTTTAAATGTTTAATATTTCGTTTACGTTTTTGTGACTGAGAGGCCTGTTCATCCATTTAAGGAATTAACTGTATGCAAACCATAATCAGATTGGCAACTATTCTTACGTTCCTTTTTTTCTCAAATTTTTTATATGCGCAGAGTGATGACATTATAGGAAAAGATGATGCTAAAGCTATGTTTGCTATAGGTTTAGAGGAGTGGAAACAAAACCTCTTAACGGGGAAAGCTGCTGGAGCGTTTGATTACGATACTGATAATAACTTAGAATGGACACTAATTTCCTATCCACCTGTAGGTAAAATTGTGGTCACTCCATCCTATTCAGAAAATGACTTAACGAGGCCATGGAAAGTTTCATTATCAATAGTTTACTACCCTCAATACTCTGGTTTAATGATTAAATTAAGTGATAAAGAACATCGTGATTTAATTGCAAAAGCTCAGAGACAGTTAAGACCCGAGCTTACCCTCATGACTAAAGCCACAATTGTGCAGAAAGACAAAATTTTTATTCACGATTTTCAGATTTTTGAAGTTGGGAAATTTCCTTTAATGGATACTAAATCAACAAATGAAAAGGGGTGCATAGAGCCTTGTATAGTTAGAAAGTAAAGATTAGCAAACTCAAGTTTCATCGAGTTAAGATTTGTGCTCTTCTTTGCTCGTACTCTATCTGAACTATTAAATCAGCAAGATGTTTGGCGTTTTTTGCATCCTTAAGAATGGCGTAATATTTTTCGTTTTTTGTAAATTTTACTTTTTCTTTAACTCGAAGACCTTTCTCCAAAGGAACATCACCGTACCTACTATCTATGTACGACGCATTAATATAAGGTTTGTATTGGAAACCGAGACAAGCATACAATCTATCTTCAAAAGTTGGCGCCCTCCAAGAGGTCTGTGCAGCTAAATTGCTTGCGTTTGTAATTAGTAAAATAGAGAAAACTGGTAAAACAATAGGTTTTAAAAAATTAGTCATAAATGTTTTTGTAACCTCTCACGTTTATTAGCAATGCTTCACAGCAATATTAAAAGCATTTTCACCATTGCTGTAACGATAATTCATTATAAGTCTTCCCCCTAACCCAATAAAACTTTTAGTGACTTTATTGCTACAAAGATAGTTTCTTGTGAAGCTTTGCATCTTGGCATCTATCTGTGACATCGTTTGGCCGGCTGCTTTCACATTATTTTCTAAAAAAGCTTTTGTATATGTCAACTGAGCGGTCATGGAAATCTCCGGTCCATTAGACAAGACGCTTACTAAACTCAAATTTCGACTAAGATTTTGTGGAAGGTTTTGAGCAATCTCTTTTTGTATTTTTTTTGCTTCTTTACAGACGTCGAAATTAATTCTGTTTGGTTTACAGCTATCTGAATAAGCAATCGAATAGTCAAAGACAAAGGCTATAATTACAAAAAAAATTGCTAGATTAGTCCTTTGTTTTTTCATTGATAGCGTCTTTCTTTAGAATAAATACAAAAGCTGTAATAACATTAACTACTGTCCATAATGACTTTTCATATAAATAAATGGGCATAATTGGGTTATATAACACAGTAAAGAAGCCAAAAATCCATACATAGGTTCTATCCTCCCTCTCATATAAGTGATAGGCGTAATATATAGAACAACCGCACACTACAAGCCTTAAAAGGGTATAATAACCAATAGGCATCGGAGCTATACCAATGGCCATTACGACTAATGGAGCTATCCAAAAAATATTTTTTTCCTTATTACCCTCAAACATTTTTTTCTTTAGACTATCCAAAAAAGTGAGGTGTTCATATTTCAAATATTTAAGTCCCACTCCAAGTCCAATTATTGCTAAAGCGTCAATAAAAACTCTCATGAACAAAAACGTCCAATAAAAATCATCCTTCACCAAATTAAAATTCAGAAAATAGATATGGATGCCTGCGACGATAAAAAATAGAAAATAATAATATCTGCGAACTATTTTGAGAAAAAAAAGTGATAGTCCTATTATTAAAAAGGGATCAATTAGCATTGCTATCAAACTTAAAAAGTTAATCACTTTAACAACCCTTCAAAAAAGTTCCCGTGATAGTTTACTAAAAATAGATTGTACATCTTTTTATTTTACACAGAAACCTTAAGTCTAAAAATGCGAAAAAATACTTTGCTTTTTATTTTGTTACTCAGCAATTTTTGGCGAACTTTAAGAGGTAAATTGAGTTTTGAAAACGGGGGTGCTTCTATAGACTTTAAGATTTCTCTGTGAAATGATGAAAATATGTTCGAGGACTTTTTTAAAAAATTTGAAAGTGCTAATTCGAGTTCATCTCTTTCAGGTGTCGACAAAGAGGTCTTGTACAAGCATTTTGAAGATGCGTCTAAGGAATTAGAACAAGGACAAAAGAATAATGGAGTTTGGACTAAGGCCTATCTTGATGCAAAAGGAGGACAAGAGGCTACCAAAGCGAGATATATAGAACTAATGGTTGAACGAAGTATTTTTGCTCAGGAAGTTGAGCTAGAGATGCTTGAAGCCACTAAAGAAATTGAGGCGCAAGCATACAGAGATGAATATTTTTCAAAAAGAAAAAACCAAAAAGACCCACTTAGTTGGAGAGCCTTTTTCTTGTTTACTATTTTCACTGCATTGGGTTTGGTCTTGTTAATTTTGTTGCTTCAATTGTTTGTGTACTTGGTGCAGTAGGGGAAATGAGTATGTTTGAGTTGCTCTACAAAAAGATGTCCAAAGCTGAAGAATTCGAAAATAGAGAGCGTGTGTATTCTATTTATGACAGAGTTTCCAAGGAAATTGAAGCAGGAGAAAAAGATAGCGGTGTTTGGGCAAAAGCATTCTCTGACTCAAAAGGTGACGCAACAGCTACTGAGTTATTATACATGAAGTTAATGGTAGAGCGATATGTCAAAGAGGCTTCAGAGGCTAGCAAAGAAGATGCATTAAAGATGGATATGAATTTAGAAAAGAAAAGAATAATATCAGACCAAGCTTTCGTTGTTATAAGTGTTGTAGTACCGGTTGTGTTCTTTATCGTGATGGTGAGTCTCTTCAGTTAAATGTGATTTTAAATTCTAAAATAAGTAGCAAACCCAAGTTTCAGATACCTCTCTATAAAACTCTATTCAAAACTTATAAATTATTTACAATGCTACGGATGGAGCATAGAAGATTTAGTCTAAGTGTAAAAAGTTTTTGTATATTCGGTGTCGAAAACAATGCTGTAAAAACAGGAAATCAGATGTCTAAGCTGGGCTTACAGACAAATACATTTGAATTTAATGAGTTTTGTTAATGAATTTACTTGAAAGCCTAAAAAAAATGAACACTAATGCTTTTACTGCTTAATAAGTGATGTACCTGTTTAGGGATTGAGTTTTAGGATAGTAAATAACTGGGGACTAACAATGACCTACAATGAACTTAAGGCAAAGATTTCTAAAAAAGAAGTCGATACAGTTTTGGTTTGCATGGTCGATATGCAGGGCCGATTGATGGGTAAAAGGTTTCATGCGGAAGCCTTTCTAGAAATAGCGGAAAGTGAAACGCATTGCTGTAATTATTTGCTCGCCACAGATTTGGAGATGGCAACCCCAGATGGTTATGCATCAACAAGCTGGTCTGCTGGATACGGTGACTACGTTATGCAACCTGATTTAAGCACCTTACGAATGGTACCATGGCTTGATGGAACGGCTTTATGCCTTTGCGATATTTTGGATCATCATACCAACAAGCCGGTAGAATTTTCTCCCCGGCAAGTTTTAAAGGCTCAGATTAAAAGGGCGGAACAACTGGGATTTTCAGCCGTCATGGCCACAGAGCTGGAGTTTTTTATATTCCAAGGAACTCATGATGAAATAGCATCAAATGGTTTTAAAGAGCTAAAGCCAATTTCAAACTATAATGAAGATTACCATATTTTTCAGACGTCCAAAGAAGAGCACGTGATGAGGCCTATCCGCAACTTTCTTAGAGAAATGGGTATCCCAGTTGAGGGTTCAAAAGGAGAGGCGGAGGCAGGTCAGGAAGAGTTGAATATAAAATATGCTGACGCCTTGGCAACAGCCGACCATCATACACTCGCTAAGCATGGAATAAAGGAAATAGCTCACCAAAGAGGTTATGCCGCAACTTTTATCCCTAAATGGCATCAAGACCGGGTTGGTTCTGCTTCTCACGTTCACCAGTCTCTCTTTAGTAACGGTTCAAATGTCTTTTTTGACGCTAAAAAGCCTTTATCTAAGTCAACAGTAATGGACCATTATATGGCAGGCTTGCTGAAATATGCGTCAGACATCACTGTATTTATGGCCCCTTATGTTAATAGTTATAAGCGATTTGCCAAAGGTACTTTTGCGCCAACCCGCACAGTTTGGTCCGTCGATAACCGGACAGCCGCTTTTAGATTGGTTGGCGAAGGCAGTAAGTCTGTACGTATTGAGTGCCGAATACCTGGATCTGATATGAATCCCTACCTATGTATGGCAGCAATGCTAGCTGCTGGTTTAAAAGGCATTGAAGAAAAACTAAAGTTACCTCCTGCTTATTCTGGCGACGCTTATGAAAATGATACAGATAATCAAATCCCAAAGACTTTACGGGACGCTAGAGACGCTTTGATGTCATCAAAGATGCTAAATGAGGCTTTTGGCGAGGAAACTGTACAACACTATGCGAGGGCAGCAGAGTGGGAAATTGAAGAGTTTAATAAAGTTGTAACTGATTACGAGATCATGAGAGGGTTTGAGAAAGCATGACGATGCTTACCTGTGTTTCGCCAATCGATGGAAAAGTTTTTGCAAAAAGAGAAGCTTTATCAATATCCAAGTCTCAAGAAGTTATAGAAACCTCAAGAAAATCTCAGCCAGTGTGGTCTCAACGACCAATTGAAGAGAGAATTGATTTAGTTTTGGCGGGCGTAGCTGAAATGGGACGAATGAACGATGATGTTGTTCCAGAGTTGGCAAAAATGATGGGCCGCCCTGTGCGATATGGTGGGGAGTTTAAAGGATTTGAGGAACGAGCCCAATATATGGCAAAGATTGCATCACAATCGTTAAAAGCCATTGATGCGGGAGAAGATGTAGACTTTAAAAGATATATTCGGCGTGTCCCGCATGGTGTGGTTTTTGTCATTGCTCCTTGGAATTATCCATACATGACCGCCATCAATACAATAGCGCCTGCATTGATAGCTGGAAATACTGTAATTTTGAAACACTCAACGCAGACTTTATTGGTTGGTGAAAGGCTAGCCAATGCTTTTCATTCTGCAGGTGTGCCAAAAGATGTTTTCCAAAATGTTTTTCTAGATCATGAAACCACAACGCAGCTGATAGCTGAAAATTCTTTTGACTTTATAAATTTTACTGGCTCAGTTCCAGCAGGTGCATCAATTGAAAAAGCAGCAGCTGGGACGTTCACAGGAGTTGGCACGGAACTAGGGGGAAAAGATCCTGGCTATGTTATGGAAGATGCTGATCTTGAGGCGGCAGTCGAAACTTTGATAGACGGCGCAATGTTTAACTCTGGTCAGTGTTGCTGTGGAATTGAACGTATATACGTGCAGGAGAGCCTTTTCGATGATTTTTTGAAAAAGGCAATTTCCATTGTAAGCAATTATAAACTAGGAAATCCGTTAGATATGGCTACTACTTTGGGGCCAATGGCAAATATAAGGTTTGCCAATCATGTCAGAGATCAAATTTCTGATGCTCAGAAAAAAGGCGCTATTGCGCACATTAAAACTTTTCAAGAGGATAATGGTGGCGTTTATTTAACACCTCAAATTTTGACAAATGTCGACCATAGTATGAAAATCATGACAGAGGAAAGTTTTGGTCCGGTCGTTGGAATAATGCCTGTTAAAGATGATCATGAAGCTATTCGATTAATGAATGATAGTGAGTTTGGCCTTACAGCGAGTTTGTGGACCAGTGATTTGCAAAGAGCAATTAAAATAGGTGATGCGATTGAAACGGGCACTGTTTTTCTGAACCGAGCAGATTATCTAGATCCGTCGTTATGTTGGACTGGTTGTAAAAATACAGGCCGCGGTGGGAGCCTTTCTGAGATAGGCTTCCATAATCTCACCCGACCCAAATCGTATCATTTAAAAAAGGTCACATAATCATGACGATTTCAGTAAACTGGTCTTATCCAACAAATATCAAATTTGGCCCAGGCCGTATCCAAGAATTAGGAGAAGTTTGTCTGGCATTAAACATTAAAAACCCTTTGCTGGTTACAGATAAGGGTCTGGCGGGCCTCGAGATTACTGAAAATGCCGTGAATATTTTAAAATCTTCGGGGTTTCAGGGAAGAGTCTTTAGTGATGTAGACCCTAATCCAAATGAAATTAATCTGGAGGCAGGTATTATTGACTACCAAAAAGGAAACCATGATGGAGTCATTGCCTTCGGTGGCGGTTCAGGAATTGATCTGGGAAAAATGATTGCCTTCATGGCTGGTCAGACTAGACCAATTTGGGATTTTGAAGATATCGGTGACTGGTGGACCCGTGCAGATAGCAATGTAATAGCTCCGATTGTAGCAGTGCCAACGACAGCGGGAACAGGGTCCGAAGTTGGTAGAGCAAGTGTGATTACAAACTCAGAAACACATGAAAAAAAGATTATTTTTCATCCAAAAGTTTTACCTTCAGCAGTAATTTGTGATCCTGAATTAACTGTAGGAATGCCATCGTTCATAACTGCTGGAACGGGACTTGATGCCTTTGCTCATTGTGTTGAGGCTTTTAGTTCCCCTCACTATCATCCAATGAGTCAGGGAATAGCTGTTGAAGGGATGAAGTTGGTTATACAAAACCTGCCGATAGCTTATAATGATCCTGGCAACATTGAAGCAAGATCACATATGATGTCTGCCGCAATGATGGGAGCTACCGCATTTCAGAAGGGCTTGGGGGCAATACATGCACTCAGCCATCCAATTGGAGCGATTTACAATACGCACCACGGGACAACAAACGCAGTTTGCATGCCTGCTGTTTTAGATATGAACGCAGACAAAATTAGTGATCGCTTTAATCAAGTCTCAAGTTACCTAGGCATTAAAGATGGATTTAGCGGTTTTTGTGCTTTTGTGAGAGAATTCAATACCTCTCTAAAGATACCGGAAAATCTAAGCGGATTAGGCGTAACAAACGTAGATATAAAAAAACTAACAGAGGAAGCTCTAAAGGACCCAAGTTGTGGTGGAAATCCTATTGAGCTCAATAGTCAAAATGTTGGTGATGTTATCAAAAAAATTATATGAAGTTTTTGTTAATTAATGATGCTTTCTGTCAGTGGACTATTTTGTTGTTCTAGCTGGTCAATGACGGAAAAGTGGTCTTTTTCGGGAAGACCTAGCCTCTTCAATTCTTTACGAGGGAGTTCCCCATTATTTAACCACCAAACATTTTTAAATTTCGTTCTATAAGTTGGAAAAACTTGAAGATACAATTGTGTCAGTCTTTCAAAAAGGTCGCCTTTATCCTTTTCATTTTCTTGGGCATTGGCTAGAGCAACAAAGTCTGACCAAGATTTACAACCAGAAATTAGACTATCTATTTTACTTTTTGCCATTTAAAACCTCTAGAGCTTCATAATAACATGAACTTTTTTAAAAAAAAATGTGAGACCACTATCCCTTGCATTAAGAAGGGCAGGAATTTTGACCCACCCCCCCTTTATTTGAAAGATGTTAGTAGATTTTAATCCTCATATTCTTCTCGCTTTATTAACTGCCCAGAACTAAAGTCATACATCTTTGCGTCCCTCCATTTTGAAACGTCTCCATCCCAACCCATTTCCCAAAGGTCTTCAAAAGTAACCTCATCGGGTTTGTACCATTCATCAATCATGTCAGGCACATCGTCCTCTTCACAATTTGCTAGTTCCAGTGAATAGTTTCTGACATCCCATTCAAAATATTTGCTATAGGTGATAATCGACCATCGTCTGGTACCATCCTTCCTCCCATGTCGCTTCAGATATACATCCTGAACTTCCTGCATTAATGGAGGGCCTCTGTATACAAAGCCTAGATAGAAGACTCTCTGATGTTGAGAGCCTACAGTTAGTTTTTCTCTTTCAGGTAATTTGATTACATTTGTCATGTGTTTCTCCGCTTTAGTGATTTAGCGTTATGCAAGGCTCACAAGTTGAAAATTAAAGTGCCTTTATGTTTGGGTTTTTAGAAGCCACCTTCTTTTATCATTTGAAGGGCTTCTTCCAGACTTAGCCCTGGATGG
>CACBBC010000030.1 GCA_902537415.1 uncultured Alphaproteobacteria bacterium
GCGGCTATTTTTGCAAGCTATTGGCTATACAAGAGCTTTAGTATTAGGATTGGATCAACCATCAGCAGTACCTTTAGTCTTAAGTGCCTCTCAACAAGCAAAACTTGAGACCGATGCAATTGATAGATCTAGTTGATGGAAAATATAACTATAGGTCTATGGGTGAGCGGAGGAATGTTGCTTCTTGTTGTTCTAGGTATGCGTGTAGCATTTGCTGCGGGTTTAGCTGGGTTTATTGGTTTGGTTTGGCTTCGTTGGAATGGGTTTGATTATGATCCCAATCGTTTTTTTAAAGCACTTCAGATAAGCGTCAAGGTTGCAGGTCTCACCCCTCACTCTAAAGTAAGCGCCCACGTGTTAAGTCTAATACCCGTTTTTATTTTAATTGGATATTTAGCCTATTATGCAAAGTTGACATCTGCTCTGTTTGAGGCTGCCAAACGATGGATTGCTTGGGTGCCAGGTGGTCTGGCAGTATCAACTGTTTTTGCAACCGCAGGATTTGCTGCAGTATCAGGAGCCTCTGTTGCAACAGCTGCTGTATTTGCACGAATTGCAATTCCAGAGATGCTAAAAATAGGTTACAACAAACAATTTGCGGCTGGTGTTGTTGCTGCTGGTGGCACTTTAGCGTCTTTAATACCCCCCTCTGCAATTCTTGTAATTTATGCTATAATAGTCGAACAGGATGTAGGGAAATTATTGCTAGCTGGGTTTATTCCAGGTGCGGTTTCAGCATTAGTTTATGGCGGATTAATTGTTTGCATTGCTCTTTATTTTAAGAACGTTGGGCCTCCCGTTAGCGGATTTACTTGGAAAGAGCGTTTTGAAAGCCTAGCACCAGCCTTTCCAATTGTTGCCGTTATAATAATAATAATCTTTTTCGTTTATAACCCATTCGGTGATGCATGGGGAACACCTACAGAGGGAGGCGCCATAGGTGCTTTTATTGTGTTTTTAATGGCTATTTACAGAGGCATGCGAGTAAAACAGCTTAAGGAAGCTCTTCTAGAAACTGCAAAATTAACTATAATGATATTTACCATTATTTGGGGTGTGCTAATCTATGTTCGCTTCCTCGGTTTTGCGAAGCTTCCAGATGCATTTTCATCTTGGATTACATCGCTGGATATGTCTCCTGTGCTGATATTGGTTTGCATATTACTTGGATATGCTGTTCTCGGCATGTTCATGGATGCCATAGGTATGTTGCTATTGACACTACCAGTTGTTTACCCAGCTGTTATGGCACTAAATGGAGGTGAAACTGTATCAGCCGCTGATAGTGCATTTGGAATGTCTGGCACTATGTGCGCGATATGGTTTGGTATACTGGTTGTGAAAATGGCAGAGTTCTGTTTGATAACGCCACCTATTGGATTAAATTGCTTCGTCGTTGCTGGTGTCCGAGATGACCTAAGTGTGCAAGATGTTTTTAAAGGAGTAACTCCATTTTTTATTGCGGATGCTTTTACCATTGCCGTTTTGATTTCTTTTCCAGGCATTGTTCTTTGGTTACCGTCATTAGCATGATGCTTTTCAAAGCAAAAGTCAAAAAGTGCTAATTTGGTTCAATCATTCCAGTAAAGAGCTAATGGATTATCAATCAGGAGTTTTTTCTGTGTTTCCTCTTTTGGAGCAAAGAGTTCTATGATGTCCACTAGCTGACCATCATCAGGCATATGCGACTTCATATTCGGATGAGGCCAATCCGTGCCCCATAAAACTCTGTCAGGAAAGTTTTCCACAAGTTTTTTCATAAACGGTAAAACATCGGAATAGTTTTCTTCTGGTCCGACTTTAGTCAGTCTTTCAGGACAAGTTGTTTTGCACCAAAACTTTTCTGTTTCCATTAGCTTCATTAATAAATTAAAGTCCTTACCATTGGTGCCCCTCGCTACATCTGGTCGTGCCATGTGATCAAAAACTACACATGTTGGAAGTGCTTGTAAAAAGGGAATCAGCTCCTCTAAGTCTTGTGACTCGACGTATACAACAATGTGCCATCCATATTCTGCGATCATATTCGATATATCTTTGAATATATCTTTCGGCGTATTATCTACTAGCCTTTTTACAAAATTGAATCTCACACCCCTGACACCTGCATGGTCCAAGCGCTTTAAGGTTTGATGATCGATTTCTGGTCCAACTGCGGCAATTCCTCTAGCCATATTATTTGAATTCAGCAAAGCATCCTCCAAGGCATCATTATTTTTTCCATGGCAAGTCGCCTGCACTATAACGCTGCGTTCAAAACCTAAAAAATCTCTAAGTGCAAATAATTGCTCTTTGGATGCATCACAGGGGGTATACTTTCTTTCTGAAGCAAATGGGAATCGAGCAGCTGGACCGAAAACATGGCAGTGGGCATCTACTGCACCTTGGGGTACCTTGAACTTTGGTTTACGAGGATTAGGGTGAAAAGGTAGCCAATCTGCATCCATGATTTCAATTAGCCTTCTCACTTTCTTTATGGGGGAATACAATACCATCAAATAGCTTTCGGGCCGTTCTTAAAATAGCTGTAGATTTGATTTTTTTATCTCCCAACTCTGCTAAAACATGCATCTGTCCTGAGGGATGTTCAATGGAACATAATTTTTTTTCACCATTAGGAATTATCGACAATTTATTGATAGGAGTATCTTCTATCAGACAAGCCGTTGCGACTGAAATGGCACCAAAAACACCGATAGAGCGATGGCACCGGTGCGGAATAAATGTTCGCGTATTTATCATACCATCGTTTAGAGGTTTGCTCACAATTGTCATTTTCGGTACCGTTTTCTCTTTCACATCTCCAAGATTCATTATCTTTCCACACTTAAGTCGAAGGGATTCAAGAGTTCCTCTCAGAGCATTATTTTGTTCCAGTTCCTCGACTTTTTCGTTGCCATTAAGACCTAGTTGACTTGCTTCAATAACTACGCATGGCATTCCGTTATCAATCATTGTTACAGTATATCCGTCTATTTCATCTTTAATATTACCGCTCGGTAAAAGCTCACCACATAGAGATCCCTCAATATCCAGAAACTCTAATGAAATGGGCGAACTTGGCAAAGTAACACCATCTATGTATGTATTTCCATTATAAGTTAACGTACCATCAGGTGTGTCAACAGTGGCAATAGCAATTTGTTTTGAATTCTCCATAAAAATTCTTACGGATGTTTTATCTTTTTCCGGTTTTATCAATCCTCGCTCTATTGCAAAGGGCGCAATACCAGCGAGTATGTTGCCACAATTCTGGGTAGAGGATACCACATAATCATCGACAGCAACCTGAAGAAATAGGTAGTCAACATCAACATCAGACCTTTTTGATTTTGAAACAATGGCAACCTTAGACGTTAAGGGATTTCCTCCTCCAACACCATTTATTTGTAAATTATCTGGAGAACCAAAAACAGAAAGTAAAAAGTCTTTCCTTTTCGCAATATCATTCGGAATGTCGTCTTTTAAAAAATATAGCCCCTTTGATGTTCCTCCTCTCATCCACATCGCTGGGGTGCCTTCAGACATATTTTAAACCGTATTTCTTTAGCTTCTCTCGCATATTATAAATATCTAATCCTAGTTCACCGGAAGCTAATTTTTTTCGTTTTTCCACTTCGAGCTCTTCTCTTTCTTGTGCTAGTCCGAGAACCGTTTTTGCTTCGTCTCTCTTAACAATACACACTCCATCATCATCAGCTACTATTACATCACCTGCATCAACAGACGCTCCTGCACAAACAATAGGAATATTTACTGAACCAACAACCTCTTTCACAGTCCCTTGCGCATTGTGAGCCTTACACCAAACTGGAAAATCTATTTTTCTTAATTCTGCAATATCTCGACAGCCACCATCAAGCACGAAACCTCTACAACCTCTGGCAATTGCGGATGTCGCTAGCAATTCTCCAAAATACCCCGCATCTGAGGGAGATGTCGTACCCAATATCATTATATCACCAGGCTTTATTTGTTCGATTGCCACGTGCACCATCCAGTTATCGGCAGGCGCAGCTAATATTGTTATAGCTGATCCTGCAATTCTTTTTCCCGGAATTACAGGCGAAATATAACTTGCAAGCAAACCTTTTCTTCCTTGTGCTTCATGGATGGTAGATACTCCGCTGGATTGTAATCCATCAATAATTTCTTGCTCTACTCGCTCAAAGTTTTGAACTACGATTCCTCCCATCAAAGCTCATCCTTACAGACTGGATACATTGACTCAAACGCTTCAGCGTATTTAGCAACACGACCTCCGGCCATTCCTCCTGAATTGCGCCTAAAATGATTTGCACGGTTTTCTGCCAAATTCGTATAATAATTCCACAAATGATGCTGCCCTTCCATACACTCTATTGCTTTTTGTTTATTATCCCAAACTTCTGTGATATCCAAAAATACATTAGGTTTCCAACCCATTTGCTCGGTTTGGTGGGGTTCAAATAAATATAGTTGAGGGGCGCCTAGCACCTTTTCCCCTGGGTTATGTCCCCAAGCCTGCGCAATCATACGTGTCTCGATCGCTATCTTAGTCATAAGCATATGATCTGTATTATACTGGTCATACTTAGAATGACTCATCATGAAATTTGGCTGAATACTTCGAATGAGGTCGACTATTTTTAACTTTGCTTCTTTGTCAATTTCCAAAGGATAATCACCAAGATCAAAAAAAATAATATCATGAGCATTTAGTGCCTTAGCTGCTTTTTCTGCTTCACTTTTTCTGTTGCCTTTTACCTTGTCTAAGGTCATTCCACTTTGCTTCCATAGCTTAGCGCTCTCACCTCTCTCACCGTATGACATGCAAGCTATGGTAACTTTATATCCAAGCTTTTCATGCAATGCTATAGCACCCCCGCAACGCCAAACAAAATCTGCGGCATGTGCTGAAAGTATCAGTGCTGTTTTATTTTCAGTCACTGTGTAAATCTCTCTCTATTTTATCAAGAGTTTGCATTGCTGAAATAGCATCGGTAACACACGCGTTTGGTTGGCGGTTTTCCTTGATAGCGGAAATAAATTCTCGATCAATTAACTCTATACCATTGTTTGAAACATCAACCCCACTCAAATCAATCTGTTTATTGTCCCCATCATAAAGATCATCATATCTCGCTAAATATGTTCCATTATCACATATATATCTGAAAAACGTACCAAAAGGCCCATTATTGTTAAAGCTAAGAGAAAGAGTACAAATTGCCTCATCTTCGGTTTTCATACCGATAGACATATCCATAGCAATGCCGAGTTCTGGGTGTAAAGGTCCTTGCAAACCATAGGTGCGCACCACTTTACTTTGTGTTTGGTACTGGAATAGATCAACCGTATGACAGGCATGATGCCAAAGTAAATGATCGGTCCAAGATCTAGGCTCACCCTTTGCATTAGTATTTGTTCTTCGAAAGAAGTAGGTTTGTGCATCCATTTGTTGGATCTTAAGTTCCCCAGCTTTAATTTTGTTGTTTATCCACTGATGGGATGGATTAAACCTCCGCACGTGACCTGCCATGCAGACGAGGCCAGTTTCTTTTTTCTTATCAACAATACGATTGCTATCAGCTAATGTGTCAGCCATTGGAATTTCTACAAGAACATGTTTGCCAGCATCCATGCACCTAATCGCTTGATTGGCATGCATCTGGGTAGGAGTTGATAGAATAACAGCATCAACATTTTGTAAAGAAATACACTCCTCAAGACTATTACTGAAGTGCTCTATATGCCGCTCGTTTGCAAGAGCCGCTATTTTATCTCTGTTTGGCCCCATAACAGAGACAACTTCTATATCCTCAATATTTTTTAAGGCATCTAAATGCTTTAGGCCAAATGCACCGTATGCTCCCGCGACACAAATTTTCATTTATTTTTCCTCATGCATTATTTTCTAAAATTATATGGCCAACAGCTGTATTAGAGGCAGGAACGTGATAGTGGCGATGAATTTCGGTTACATTTTCGTTCAAAGCGCCTCTCATAATTAACCACATCACCATTTCAATTCCTTCACTACCAGTTTCCCTCAGATACTCAAGGTGTGTGATTTGGCTGGCTCCAACTGGATCCTCTGTCATAAGGTCGAGGAAACGCTTGTCCCAATCAGAATTAATAAGCCCAGCCCTTTTATACTGCAACTGATGGCTCATCCCGCCTGTGCCAAAAATAATAACATTTAAATCTTCTTCATAACTCTCAATGGCTCTTCGTATAGCTTTACCCAGATTATAGCACCTATTACCAGTGGGAGCTGGGTATTGAACAACGTTTACACAAAGTGGAATGACTAAAGAAGGCCATTCATCATTCTGCTTTATATCTCCAAACATCACCGACAAAGGAACGGTAAGACCGTGATCAACTTCCATCTCATTCATGATTGTAATATCAAATTCATTGAGCACTAAAGATTGTGCTATATGGCTAGCCATTTTTTGATGGTTTTTTACTGCTGGTACTGGCCTAGGCCCCCATCCTTCATCTGCAGGTTGAAATTCAGCCCCACATCCAAGCGCAAAGGTAGGAATGCATCTTGCATCAAAAGCGGTACAATGATCATTGTAAATAAGAAATATTACGTCAGGATTTTGTTTTTTCATCCATTCTCTAGATTTTTTAAATCCTTCAAAAACTGGTTTCCAATATTCCTCATGTGTTATACCTGTGTCCATTGCAACACCAATTGCCGGTACATGTGAGCATCCTACTCCCGCCATAATCTTAGCCATCAATCTTCTCCCCACTCAGACTTATCTCTATTGCCTTCTATTGAACGTCCTCCTTTAAGCATCATTTCTCGATAAGAATCTACACCCATACCGGTCATTCGTCCCGCAAGATTTTGGAAATTAATCCCATCATTAGCCGCTAATTTGGAGGTATAATAAATATTACCTCCCAATTCTAATAGTAGATTCCACTCCCTTTTCAAAACAGCTTCGCGCTGTTCCTTAGACATAGGGTAAGCGTCAAGATAAGCCTCTTCATTTTTATTGAAGGCGTCTCTATTTTTCTGTAACCTGAGTGATATACAAAATTGGTTTAAATGATACCCCTCTCTTGATTTATCTGCATCAAAGACAATGGTGCCAGGGATGTTGTCGTATTCTTTCTCAGTCATTTATAATAGAGACCCTTATTAATTAGTTCCTGTTAATTCTAAATAATAATTTTGAAAAGGTCTAAAAATATTATTACTCTTTTCTGTCTCTAAGCTCAGAGGATAACTGTTTAGCAAAAGAAACAAAATTTTCTTTTATTTCAGAGTTTGAATTCGTCTTTCCTAATGAACCAATATTGCTTTGCCAAACAGCAGTTGCTTTTGACATATGATTTGCAAGTCTCAAGTCTTCAAGCATTTTTGATACCTCTTTGAGCTCCTCTGCTCGACGCTTGCCATGAGAAATGCTTCTCTCGAAATTGTAAATAGAATGCTTGATAATATCAAAGTGGGGATGCTCAGCCGATAATGAATTGAATACTTCATCTAAGACATCTGCTTCGACTGCTGCGAGAGCACACTCGGCGGTAAGAGCCTCTAACCCCTTAACCATTATAGAACGAACCATTTTAATGGTAGATGCCTTACCAACCGGCCCCTCAATAATTTTTACATCCATTGGAAGCTTTTCTAATAAAGCATGTGCCTGAAATGCTTTATCTCCAGAGATTAATAGAGGAACAAGGTTTTTTTTTGCATATATAGGTGCCATAACTGCAACGTCTAGGTACCATCCTCCATTTGTCTCAATACTTTCAAATGCACTTTTTTTTCGAAGAAGGGGCACATGAATTGAGATCAAAAAAATATGCCCCATCTTTTATAAACTGGCATGATTCTCTCGCTACTTTTAAAGCTTGATCAGCAGTAACTGTAGAAAAAATTAGATCAGAATCTTTAACAAGTTCTTGCATAGACGCTTTTATATGGATATTTAGTTCCTTTGCCCTGGCAAGTATCTCTTCTTTAGTTTCAACTTTATGCAATTTAATATCGTAGGCTTTTATTTGATTATTTCGAAGGTTTCCCCATCCTGAGATAATTGAAGATGCGGCTTCTCCCAAACCTATAAAAGCTATGGAATAACTATCTATACTCATTTGATATGCAAACTCCTTTAAAGGAGTTTCCCGGAAGAAAACCAGGAGAACTCTCTACTTTATACCTATACATTTAAACACTAATCAAAAAGTCATGAAATTATTTCTCAAGAGGTCCTTCAGCTTTGATCCAGTCTCCGATCCCTCCAACGTTTTTTACATTCTTGTAACCCATTTCAATCATGGTTCTTCCAGTGAGTGCAGCCATACCACCTGCGCCACACACCAGAATAATTTCTTGATCTTTGGATAGTGCTTTATTGTAAAATTGCGTTGATTCATCGGCAGCAAACTCAATAAATCCACGTGGAATTCGCAACGAACCTTTTATCGTTCCAGTTGACGCGATATCGGCACTGTCTCGAACATCAATGAAAGTCGCTTTCCCCGATTTATGGCGGTCAATTCCCATCTCAACATCAATTTTTTCAACTAACGCATTCGCTTCTTTCAAATATTCACTAGATGTTTTCATTTTTTTTTATCCTTCTCTATCACAGATAATTTACAGACTATTTTATTTATGGAAAAACTTAAAGCTTCTCTATCTGTTTAATCCTGAAATTTATCATACAAAAAAATTAATATTCCTTAGTCGAAAATTTTGGCTGCCACGCCAACTAAAATAATAGTCATTAAAGTGAAGAGGACTCATCCATATGCTTTCATAGGTATTTTTATGAAATAAAAATTTTAAGGCTTCATGAACCCAAAACAAAATCTTTACATGAATTTACAAGGATGATAGGCGTTTAGCAATTTGCAATTGCTTAAACCCATTATTATGACTAAAGAAAGACCTCATCTTTTAACGCTCTCTCTATTAGCGGGAACATATATACTAGTTCAAGTCATAATTGTTCCCTCTCTTACTGACTTGCAAGAACTGTTTAAAACAGATTATAAAACCATCCAATATACTATTTCTGGTTATCTTTTGGGTGTCGCGTTTGTAAATTTTATAGCAGGTCCACTATCCGACCGCTTTGGAAGGCGTCCAATAATGGTGGCGTTCTTCTCCATTTTTTTTGCTTCCTCGCTTGGGTGTTATATTTCAGAAGATCTTAATAGCTTTATGTTTTTCAGACTTTGTCAATCTTCTTCCGCAGCGGGGTTGGTTCTATCTAGAGCCATTATTGGCGATTTCTCAACGAAAGATGATACTGTGAGGATGTTGGGATTATTATCAATTGCAATGGGCATTGCCCCTTCCCTGGCACCACTAACAGGTGGAATAATAAATGACTATTTTGGTCCAAGAGGTATTTTCCTTTTTCTTACTTTCCTTAGTTTTTTGCTTCTTACATTAATAATGATTGATCTTAGAGAGACGCATTTCCATAAAAGCAAAGATATATTTTCTCAAATAAGAACATATCCCACTTTAATCACTAGCTTAAACTTTTGGTTGCCGACGTCTACGTTCGCTCTAAGTTTTTCCATTTTCGGGATTTTTTTTATTGGTGGGCCATATATCGCAGTAAAAGTTTTTAACCTATCTCCAACAGTTATGGGAATATACCTAGCGTCTCCTGCTCTTGGGTATGTGCTAGGTAATATATTGGTCAGCAGAATCGCTAATTTAGTATCAACGAAAAATTTAATGGTATCTGGCAGTTTAATACTAGTTTTGGGGCCGTGTTCTTCTTTATTGCTGTCAAACTTTTTCCTCCATCCTTTAAGCTTCTATCTACCCATACTTATAATGACTTTTGGATCAGGGATTATTTGGCCTGCATCAAATGCTGAAATAGTGAAGGCGATACCACATCTGGCAGGAAGCGCCTCTGGTTTGGGTTCAGCTATAATGACACTAATGTCTTCATTTGCAGCGTTTTTAACCGGTATCTATATTGAAGAAACAAACCCAATCGATTTTGTATGCTATTTTTTAATATTAGTAGGACTTCTTTCATTTTTCTCTTCCCTGTGTTCCAGATCAAAATGACATTTCAAAAGCATAAATGATAAGTCCACTACCCTTTGTAAACATCAAATTGCAAGCGACAAAGATTCAACGGAGTATGAGATGGTGGAAAGAAACAAACCGGTAGCATGATTTGATCTCGCCTACTCTAGTTTGTCCTCGAGTACAATTAATACAAACGACGTTAGAAGCAAATTTTTAACCGCTTTAGTTGAATTTTTATGAGTACTGATAGCTTTTTTCTGAGATGATAATGCTTTATTCTAAATGTGCCCAAGGAGCGACTCGAACTCTAACGGTATCACTAACGGCGGATTTTGAGTCCGCTGCGTCTACCATAAAAAAAACGCTATTTACGCGACCACTACGACTCAAATCTAAAATAAATTTTGATAAAATTAATCATTTTGGTATACCATTTGGTCTGCCCTCACACAAAATGGAGAGAGGGGATCTCTGTTCTATTTGTGCCATCAATTATCTTTAAAAAGTTTAACTTAACTTCCTATTCTTATAAAAAAATTAGAATGTCTTATTTATTGGGACTTTCGGTTTTTACTACAGCCGCCAACGGTGATATATGTTGACAGCATCGGTTCTCCGTCACCAATCCAACACATCTTTAACTCCCTACCGTATTTTATGCTCTTGACCAAAAATTTCGTAATTTCGGTTTCTGTATCCAAATTCATAATCGAAATGTTCTCTCCTACCTTAATGGCATTTGCGCTCAATTCTATTTTTTTGAATGTTTCACACTCATCTGCAACACAATATTGAAAACCCGATACATTATTCCACTTCGCACTGGAAACCTCCACTTGAGCAAACGTATAAGAAGGTAATGAAAAATAAATTAACGCAATCAATTTTAAACATGTTTTAATGGACCAGGCATGGTGTAGTAGTTCCTCAAAGACCGTTGTAAAAGGTTACTAATGTTTTGAAAGTCTGTGTACCTCTCTAAGTTCTAGTAGATTTGGAATACTCGCTGAAAATGTTTAAAAATTCTTTAACATAAAAAAAATATGTGATTACATTGTTCATATAGTGAACCTAAGGGAGATTTATAATGACTATTATTGCTATGTCAAAATTTAGACCACACGCTGGAAAAGCGAGTCTAGTATTACAAAATATGAAAGATGTTGCATCTGAGTTTGAAAAGATGGGCATGACTGCAAGAATATCGCGTGATATGCTTGGGCCGGATGCAGGATGCCTTACTTTCTCTTCTTTTCATGAAACCTTCACAGACTCAATGACTGGCCTTGAGAAAGTTTTTTCGAGTGACTGGTGGGCAAAAATACAAATGAGACTAGATGATAATCCATCTAGCGATATTGTAGTACCTCTAAACCTCATAAGGACCATTGCAGGAGGTATGCATGCCACTCACAGATTTTTTATGTGGAGATGGTATTTAATTAAAAGAGATAAGATGCCTGAAGCTATGGAACTCTTCCCTGCAGTAGAGGAAATGTGTAATAAGGTTGATATCAAGCCAGTGTTGATAGCCCCTGTAACCGGTGAACCAATGAGCTCAATGGTAATAGGCTATGGAGCTGAGTCCATGAACCATGCTGGAAAAGGGATGGATGAAATGGGCATGTCTGAAGAGTATCAAGCCATGGTGAGAAAGGGCGCTGCTCTTGGAGAACTTTATCGAGCTTGGATGTCTATTCCTGCTTAAACAATTTTAATCGGGAGGTCCACTAACTTACTGGAGGACCTCCTTATTCAGCAGAATTTGAAAAATAACAACTGGGTTGAAATGTTTATAAAATTTTTGCAGATAGAGATGTTAGAAGTCATTGATTAATCAAACATTATTTTTTAATTAAGAATTAAGCTGGCCTTCCACCAAAATTAGAAAGCCACTCGAGCCAGCCTTTCTAAATTTACTAATTTCTTTAAATTGCTGCGATGAGAAAAAACGTTGAGCAGTTTTGATATCTTTAAACTCAACTAAGACCTCTCTTTGAAAGGAAGGATTGCCTTCTTTAACCATCCGCAATCCGCCTTTCACTAGGTACTTTCCTCCAAAATCTTCGATTACTTTTCCGATTTTAGAGTCATATATTTTATATTGGCTTTTATCACTAATAGTGATTTGTCCTAATAAATAGCCCTTCACCATTCTATATTTTCGTAGTCATTAAGTATGCTTAAAAGTATTTATCAAATCCACCTTCTTACCTTTTTTTGATATTCCACATATTCTTCGCCGAAAATATCTAGGAGGGCTTCCTCTTCAGGTAAAATTTGCAAAAAATTAAGAAGAAAAATAAATGCTACAACGATTACAACTCCCAACCAAGTTCCGAAAAAAATTGTTGCTGCAATAGTTAATAAGACAAGCCCTAAGTACATGGGATTTCTTGAATAACGATACATGCCGTCCGTTACAAGTACAGTAGTTTCTGAAGGGGTAAAAGGACTAATCGTTGTTTTATGTTTTGCAAACAATCGAAAAGAAGGTATGGCGCATGCCAATCCAATAACAACAATTAATATACTGATTACTGTTTGATAACCAAAAGTAATAGGTTCAATAATGAGGGAAGATAAATAAATTATGGCTATCATTATAAGTGCTATAATTGGTGGTGGTATTTTTGTTTTCATTTTAGAATTTCCTTCTTAATTTTTTAAGTCTCGGAGAAGCCCAAGAGGGCTAAGTGTATGATTTACAATATTTAACTAGTTATTTCACTGGGTGATTATCCGGTGTCTTAGGGTTATACATTGGATGTGTATCGTGCTTTTCAGCAGTAGAAGTCTGAATAAATGGTGCTTTTGTGCGACAAAAATTTTCAACTTGTGGTTCAAACCAGAATGTTGGAGGGTCAAAGCTTCCTCCAGGAATAGCTACCATACCTTGGAAAACATTAAGTCTCAAAAAGATAGTCGAGCCACAATTTTTACAAAAATTTAACGTAACAACATTCCCAGATTCAGTATTATTTTCATATATCGATAATTCTCCAGAGGTTAAGGTGACCTTATCTTCTGGAAACCAGACTTGCGTTCCAAAAGCGCTTCCCGTGTATGTTTGACAATATCGGCAATGACACATAATTGCTCTCGGAGAGTCTCCCTTCGTTTGGTAACGACTTTTCCCACAAAGACATCCTCCAGTTCTCACTATTTCCTCTGTCATAATTCCCCCCTTTTTGTATCATATAAAACTCTAATACAATTAGTATCTAAACTGAACTGTTTTTGTTATCATATAGGTACTTCTCTCACGCCTAGAACATAAGGGGTGAGCTCATACGTTTATTTGTTGTGCAAAAGTAGGATTTTTATAAAGTTACTTTTTTCATCAACCAATAACTTTTATGTTAGCAGCAGATGACCGACCCTTATCCTGGTTTATTTCAAAAGAAACTTTTTGATTTTCTAGAAGGGTTTTCAATCCAGACTTTTCGACAGCGCTTATATGTACAAAGACATCCTTATTACCGTTGTCGGGTTGTATGAAACCATACCCCTTGTTTGTATTGAACCATTTTACCATTCCGTTTGTCATAATTTCTATCCTTATTGTTTTTAAATTGTTTGAGGAAAATAAATTTCCTAGTGTCTCTAAATAAGGAAAAAAACTGAACTCACCCCGATGAGTATTACAATAACCTTCGTCACACAACTAATTGTTTAAAATTATTCAACTTATTTACCCCAACCTTCACTGAAGAAAGCAAAAGGAAGTCATATTAATGTTCTTTAGAGTATCCAGCAGAAAAGTGTAATTGGATGGTAGTATTTTTATTTTTAAAGTAAAAAATACCAGTTATCTTTTAATACTATTCTTCACCCACTCCTCATTTATATGAGCAGATATAACCTCCCCCTCTAGAAACCAATGGTCTTTGACGGCATCCCCATAGTCTGCCATTCTTTTGTCTAACTCCGCTCTTGCCTCGTCAGCTTTCTCTTGACTGGGATAGACAGATATAGCCACCACCGATGTGGGAGTAGTTTTAATGCGCAGCATTATCTCAGCATTTGGAAAAGATTGACGCATTGTTGACGCTGTGTTTTTTGTCTTTTCAATAAATAATTCCTCAGAACGCCAATCGACCATATTTATTCTTGCTACACTCATATATATCTCCTTGATTTTAATACAACCACAGTAACCATTGTTTGTTGCTTTCAACGCCTTGAAAAGTAATAATTTCCAACTTTTGAAATAAAAATGCTCTATTTGGGAAAGACTTCGTTTTTTTTGGTATTTCCTGGTAATTCAAAATGTCGCATTTGATAAATTACAAAATAATGCTATTTCTATTGTATGTGTGTAATGACAAGTTTAATGTTTCTCGGCATGTTGGGATATCTCGGCTTCAAAGGAGCCAAGTGGATTGTGAAGACTGTTTACCAAAACAGAACATCAATATCTAACAATATCTACCAAGCCTACAATCTACCTGAAACGTTGTATCAGCGCGTAAGAGTAGATGGAAAAAGAGACTACAGATAATAAATAGAGGCAGCTTATCTATCTCTAGCATGAGACGTGACAAAACTCAATATTGAGCCAGGGTGAGCGGTAAAGCTATTGTAGCATCAATTTAAACCAATTAATGCCTTGAGAGCTTTTTTACAAATACACGATTGCATAATTTTAAAGATAGTAGTTAACTTTAGGTGTTTCTCATTGCCCCTCGAGCATGATGCTCCACCCTTAATACTTATAAAAGATAGCACCTATATTGACTTAAAAAATAAGTAACCTTAACATCAGTCCGGAAAATAATTTCACGATTGCTATGACAGAATCAACATTATTGAATTATACCACTGCAGATTTTTCTACTAAAGCTGATATGGAAATCCGGATATATAGATGGCAGGAGCAGAGAGAAAAGTACTTACCTAAACTCCAAGCAAAGGGCATGCTGAGGTTCACAATTACTAGGGTTTGGAATAAAGAAGGCGTATTCAGAATAGGATATCTGTTCGAATATAAGAATGAGAAGGCGTATAAAGATTGTCAAGAAATATGGCAAGAAATTGAAAGCAATATGAAAGCGGAGCAAGCAGTAAAGGTGTTTGCAAATAGAGGTATTGTTCTTGTGGATGATGTTACACCAAGAACATAATTTCTTTATACTTCTCTTTATCTTCTAAATTAGAGCGCACAAGAAACATATTTATATAACTATATTTTAAAAGTTATCTATCCATAACATCAAAACAATATTAAAGAATAATAGGAAGCCAAATATATAAGAGTAAACCCAATACTTCCTAAAGATTAAGTCTCCATATTTCATGAGATAAAAAATAATATCTGCTATCTTCAATCGACTTTTTCCTAAATAGCTTTGTTTGAGACAGTATATTTTCGGTTCCACCAAAAAATTATCGGAGTGATAACTATTGTTGGAAGTATCCATAATATAAAGACTGGTTCAATATATATATTTGTTACTAATACAGCCGTGATTACTGCTATCGTACCCGCTAACATGTTCGTTAGATGTCTAGCAATTCTTTGCTTACCGATAGCTGATTTATGTCTGTAACCTCTAAAGTCAGTATACCCCAGACTAATTGCTATAAACCCGAAAATAATAAGCGTGATGTACTGAGAATTATTGTTTATGAAATAGTATATCGCTAAGCACCACATTAACGTCCCTGATAAAATCATTAAACCGACGGCAACCCAATCAAATATATTTGCTATTCCTGTTCTGTTTCTTGCAAACCTCATTCCTGCATAAGCTAAGTAGAATGAAAATATAGCAATAAGAAACAAAAAAACCTTACCACTAACAATAGACATGGGTATGGCTGTTAAAAAAATTATAGTCATTCCCCAGAAGTATGTTCTGCCCGCTATAATGTGAACTTTTTTACCCTTTGAAGATACTACTGCGGAAACTGCAGCCATTAAAGCCAACGTCCCTGCCAGAATATGTATAATTAACAAATAGTGCATAATTCAATTATATGATTTTTCTTAAAACCAACAGTCACTCAATAATGCTTATAATCTATCAGAGAGTGAAGAGGTTGCGGAGTTAGCTGAATTTTTCTCATCGCGGTAATCCTTCATTAACTCTCTTCTTTTTAATTTGACTTCCATCAAGATTTAACTTTTTGACTACCGGATGCTTTTCATCAACCACTCTCCAGTAAGGAAAATTAACATCATCTTTATGCTGTTCAATTGCCATTCTAAGAAATATTCCAGTTGTAACTGGACAAGTCTTGTCAGCACCTGCCTTTACTGCCAAGCCTTGCCTAAGTTCTTTTATGCTCAAAAAAACCCCTTTAGGTATTGCATAAATAAACTCTGAAATTTTCTCAGGCGATGAGATAAGCATTTTCTCGCCAGCAGAGATATCGGAAAACCCTTTATCTAAAATTTTTACAATATTTCTATTCAATATTTATCTAAATTTTTGTGTTTCTACTTTTAATAAATTTTTTATTAATTTATTAATTCCTTCTTGAAAAACGCCTTTATAGTTTTCAGGTCTTTCTTTTCAACTGCCTGATTATCCGGAGATAAAAAATCGAGAGGATTTGGTATTCCCGAGCTTTGCTCCACATAGTTTAAAGATTTGGAAACTACAGAGACTAGTTCCCACCCTTCCTGACCAAGTGCGTTTAAGATATCATCACTTGCATCCCATTGAAGATACTCTGTCTTATAGATATATTTCTTTGTCATTATTATACTTAATTTTCTTAATTATCGAATTGCTATAAAGTTGATAAAGCCTTTTAATCTTTTCCTATCTCACCCTCTATTATGTGTTCTAAATTCAGTTCCTCACAAGATAAAACCATTTTTACTTTTACCTTGCCCGCGCCACTATAAACTTTTTCTATTTCCTGTTGTGAAGTAATCCCCACTTTCTTCAGGAACTTTCTTATTGACATTGTTACCTCATCATCAATCATGATAATTTCCTTTATGCTCTTCTTATTTTTAAAATATACTTTCCAACTATATCACCAGATACTTAAAAACTTCTCAAAAAGTTAAGACAATCAACTTTGTGGAATTCTATTAAATAATTTGATACTCGCTTTTAAAATAAAAAATCACACGTCTTTTGCATTTATAAACTTCATTTTGGTCTACCCACCGTAACTAAGTTTTATCAAAACCACTAAATATAGAGATAAATTCATTATGATGGTGCTCAGGGAGAGAGTTAATTGATCCGTACACGCACCAATGACTACATCAAAGTAAGCAATACCGGTATGTCAGGTAAAGAGTAGTTCATGTCAAGACGCACTTATTTGTCTACCCCTTGCCAGACCACTTGGGGTGTTACTTATACTATTCTTTGAGTGTGCAGCATTGAGGTAAGACAAAAATACGGCTTAGTACATTACTTAGCTAACTCTTCATGAATAACTATTCCTGAGTATGCTTTGCAAACATTTTCCTCATCATATCGATCACATAAATGTTCGATTAACTCAATCATATTGTG
>CACBBC010000031.1 GCA_902537415.1 uncultured Alphaproteobacteria bacterium
ATTTTGAGGGAACAGTTCAGCGTTCAGATAATCCGTTTGAAAATGTACCGGACAAAAAGAAATAACTATCTAGAAAAATTTAAAGATAAGACTGAGGACATAAAACTGTCTAAATCACCATCCAGAATCTTTTGAGTATCACTACTTTCTTCACCACTTCTCAAATCCTTAACCATTTGATATGGATGAAGAACATAAGATCTAATTTGATTTCCCCAGCCAGCTTCACCTTTTTGGTTATGACTTTCTTGAATACTTTCATTCCTTTTACGCATCTCTAATTCATATAATCTAGACTTTAGAGCAGACATACAATTTGCTCTGTTTTGATGTTGAGATTTCTCAGAACTTGTCACTACGATTCCGGTCGGCAAATGAG
Source organism: uncultured Alphaproteobacteria bacterium (assembly GCA_902537415.1). Classification (GTDB taxonomy): domain Bacteria; phylum Pseudomonadota; class Alphaproteobacteria; order Rhodobacterales; family Rhodobacteraceae; genus CACIJG01. The sequence continues at coordinate 380 of CACBBC010000031.1, forward strand.
TTATTCTAACAGCAGAATCTGTTTTGTTTGCATGCTGTCCACCAGGTCCTGAAGATCTAAAAGTATCAATTCTAAGGTCTGAGGGATTAATTTCTATATCGAAGTTATCATCTACCACTGGATATACCCATACGGAGGAAAATGAAGTATGCCTTCTTGATGAGCTATCAAAGGGGGAAATACGAACCAGACGATGGACCCCACTTTCTGCTCTTAACCAGCCGTATGCATTATTTCCAATAATCTTATAACAACATGATTTAATACCAGCTTCATCACCTTGACTCTCAGAAATTAGCTCAATTTTGTATTTTTTCTTTTCAGCCCACCTAAAATACATTCTAGCAAGCATTTGTGCCCAGTCACAGCTTTCGGTACCTCCAGCGCCAGAGTTTATTTCTAAGAAAGCATCATTTGTGTCTGCTTCTCCATCAAGCAAAGATAGTACTTCTATCTCTGCAACCTCATTTTTCAATTTGGAAAACGAAGTTTCTAATTCAATCATAAGCGACTCATCTTTTTCTTCAGATCCGATCTCAAAAAGCGTTTTTATATCATTGAACTCATTTTGGAATTTACTAAAGGTTTCAAACTGCTCCAATAATCCCTGTCTCTCTCTCATTAAAGATTTGGCCAAGGCTTGATCTTTCCATATTTCTGGGTTCTCACACTCTGAAGTCTTACTAGATATCCTATCTTCAAGTGTCTCAAACTCAATCCTTCTTGAGATTAAATTTAAGGAGTTGGAGATCTCTGAAATATATTTTTGTATTTCTGCACTCATAAAAAAGCTCGGTAGCAAATAATTATAAGAATGATTAGTCAATAGACTTCAGTATTACAATGGAAAAAAATAAAAATCTATCATTTGTCTATTTCATATTCTAATACAAAAATTAAAAATAAAACTAAACTACTTGTATATTTTGTCTCAATTGTTTACTTTACCTATAGTTGCCAGAGTAATGATTATTACAAAATTTGGCAAAAATTAAGAATTAAATAATGTCTATTTTTTAGGTCTGTATTTTTCAGATAAATGAAAAGAAGGCATGAGGATAAACATTTGTTTAAACAGGAAAAAATAATAAAAATTTATTTTCTTTCCTTTAAGGGCGAGATTTCACAATGGAAAAGAAACTACTTATCGATGCAGCGCATCCTGAAGAAACCAGAGTTGTGGTTGCAGAGTCTTCTCAAACTCACGATTTTGATTTTGAGAGCAATGAAAAAGCACAAATTACGGGCAACATATACCTCGCTAAGGTAACTAGAGTTGAACCATCTTTACAGGCAGCCTTTCTTGATTATGGTGGCAATAGGCACGGCTTTCTAGCATTTTCAGAAATACATCCTGATTATTACCAGATACCGTTAGCTGACAAAGAGGCCTTATTGGCAGAACAGTTAGCGGCAGAAGAAAGTTTTAGTGATAATGAGATGGAAACAATTAAAGAAGAAGAACCTCATAATGGTATGGATAAAGCTCCTAGCCTAGAGGGTTCTTTCAATCTCAGCACGGAAATCGAGTTGCATTCAGATGATACTTCTGCAGGTAATAATAGAAATAAAGACAATTCGGCTGAAATTTTAGAAGAAGACCCTTTCCCAGCAAAAAGGCCTTTTCAAAGAAAATATAAAATTCAAGAGGTAATCAAGGTTCGTCAAATATTACTGGTACAGGTAACAAAGGAGGAACGAGGAAACAAAGGTGCCGCTTTAACAACTTATCTTTCTATAGCTGGAAGGTACTGCGTTTTGATGCCAAATACGTCTAGGGGTGGAGGAATTTCAAAAAAAATTACTGCACTTAAAGATCGTATAAAGCTTAAAAAAATTATTGAAGATTTAAATATAAAACCTAATAGCGGTTTAATTATACGGACAGCTGGCGGGAAGCGGACAAAAACTGAAATTAGAAGAGACTATGATTTTTTACTTAAAGGCTGGGAGTCAATCAGGGAGCAAACATTAAACTCTATAGCTCCAACTCTTATACATGCCGAGGGAAACCTGATAAAAAGAGCTATCAGAGACTTATATGATAGAGATGTCAAAGAAATAGTTGTAGAAGGAGAAGATGCTTACAAGGAAGCCAAATCATATCTCAAGTTATTGATGCCATCACATGCAAAGTATGTCAAAAAATATGATGGCAAGGTGCCGATATTTTCTTTTTATGAAGTTGAAAATTATCTTCAAGAAATGTTCAATCCCATTGTGCAGCTAAAATCAGGAGGTTACATCGTTATTGGAATAACGGAAGCTTTAGTAGCAATTGATGTGAACTCTGGGAGAGCAACAAAGGAACGGAGTATAGAGGAAACTGCGCTTAAAACAAATATGGAGGCCGCTTCAGAAATAGCTAGGCAACTAAAATTGAGGGATTTAGCAGGCCTAATCGTTATTGATTTCATAGATATGGAGGAAAGAAAAAATAATATTGCCGTCGAAAAAAAGATAAAAGATTGCATTAGCCTTGACAGAGCAAGAATACAAATTGGAAGAATTTCGTCTTTTGGCCTACTCGAAATGTCACGACAAAGATTGAGGCCAGGAATGTTAGAGTCCACTACAATGCCTTGTTCCTTTTGTCATGGCACTGGCTCCACTCGTTCTGATGAGTCGTTAGCTCTCCAAATATTGAGAGACCTCGATAAAGAGGGGTCGGTAGCAAAAATAAAGGATGTTCTAACAGTAAAGGCCCCAGTCCAGACAGCAAATTTTTTGATTAATCATAAAAGAGATCACATAATTTTAATCGAGAATCGATATCAAATTAGAATAGAATTGCACGCAGAGTCTAGTTTAATTTCTCCTCATTATTTAATAGAAGCACCACTAGATGAAGAGCGAATAAAGAAAAATACAGAGAACAACAAACAAAGAGCTAAAAAGAAAGAAAAAGAAAATAAAAAAGAAAATTCAGCAAGTCTACAAGATCAAAAGACATTAAATAACAAAATTAACGGAAATGATAGAGAAGATTCTGAAGAATACAAAAAGCGAAAAAGAAAAAGAAAAAGGAGACACCCTAAAGAATTAGAGACACCGCTGCAAGCTAACAATACAAGCTTTCTACAACCTTCAGCGAATGAAAAAGAGCCAGAGATATCAACTCCAATCGGGAATAAAAATTTGAAAAGCTCTAATGTCAAAGGCAATGAAGCCCCAACAGAGACTACCGATACCACACTTGAAGTGAAAAAGGAAAAAGCGGCAAAACCGCGTACTAGAGCTAGTGCAAAAAAGACAATAGAGGGGCTAAAAACTAATGATAACAAATCAATAGAAAATGGTGATAATGTTAAAAATACAAAAATGGGTAAGAAGGGTTGGTGGGACCGTTAATCTTTAAAATTGATAAATCCATACTTGTAAAGATTATATTGATAATCTAATCAACCATGTTATTTTCATCCCACATTCTACACTACTGCGAGCTCATGATATGAAAAAAAATGATTTGGAAATTGAAAAATCTTTTATTGATTACCTTGTTGAAACAATTAAAGATAAAGACTTAGCGTCTTTAGAAGTAACACGCACTTTATCAGATAAACACAGACTCAAAATAAAGATCAACAACTCCTTTTCTGGTGCTCACACACAGGAAAGAAAAACGCTTAAAGTCGATAATAATACTATTCAAAGCGAGAAACTTATTCGTGAGGAAAAATCTCAGAGTTCATCGGAAAATCTCTCCATTGTTAAATCTCCTATGGTGGGGACAGTTTATTTGTCGCCTTCGCCAGAAGAGCCCGCCTTTATTCAAGTTGGGAAAAAGTTAAAGAAAGGCGATACAATTTTAATTATTGAAGCCATGAAAACAATGAACCAAATTCCCTCAACATTTGAAGGAACGGTTAAAGAAATATTAGTAAACAACGAAAGTCCTGTTGAGTTTGATACACCACTAGTAATTATAGAACCATAAATGTTTAAGAAAATTTTGATTGCCAATAGAGGTGAAATTGCACTTCGAGTAATAAGGACTTGTAAGGAAATGGGTATAAAAACTGTAGCGGTTTACTCCCAAGCCGACGTTGATGCAATGCATGTAAGAATGGCTGACGAAAGTGTATGTATTGGACCAGCAGAGAGCAAGAAAAGTTATCTTTCCATTCCTTCAATTATATCTGCATGTGAAATAACTGGAAGTGAGGCTGTACATCCTGGCTATGGATTCTTATCAGAAAATGCAAATTTTGCAGAGATTTTGGTAGATCATGGAATTAAATTTATTGGACCCTCTGTTTCTCACATAAATACGATGGGCGACAAAATAAATGCAAAAGCCCAAATGGAAACATTCAATGTTCCTTGTGTTCCAGGTTCTAATGGTGAAGTCAAAAATGTTAATGATGCTCATATTACTGCAAAACAAATAGGCTTTCCTGTTCTACTAAAAGCCGCAGCCGGGGGCGGTGGAATAGGAATGAAGATTGTATCCAGTGATGATCAACTAGAGACTTTGTTTTTGCAAGCAAAATCAGAAGCAAAAAAGAGTTTTAATGATGATACAATATACATGGAAAAATACTTAGAAAAACCAAGGCATATTGAAATCCAAATTTTTGGAGATGGAAAAGGAAAAGCTGTACATTTAGGAGAAAGAGACTGTTCCCTTCAAAGGCGACACCAAAAAGTACTTGAAGAGACACCAAGCCCAGGGGTTACTCCAGACGAGGTAAAAAAAATTGGAAAGATTTGTTCCGATGCAGTGAGTAAAATGAAGTACGAAGGAGCAGGAACAATAGAGTTTTTATATGAAAATAGAGAGTTTTTCTTTATTGAAATGAATACTAGACTCCAAGTTGAGCACCCAATAACAGAGGCTGTTTTTGGTGTAGATTTAGTAAAAGAACAAATACGTGTCGCTTCCGGAATGGATATGTCCCTATCTCAAGAAACTCTTAGGCCGCAAGGTCATGCAATAGAATGTCGGATTAACGCTGAACGTCTTCCATCTTTTTCACCATCACCTGGTAATATAAAAGAATTCCACTCTCCAGGGGGTATTGGGATTAGAATGGATAGCGCTATTTATAATGGTTTTAAGGTTCCCCCATTCTACGACAGTCTAATAGGAAAATTGATTGTGCATGCTGATAGTAGGTCATTGGCCATTAGTAGGCTATCAAGAGCTCTCGACGAACTTATTATAGACGGTGTCTACACAACAATGGATCTTTTCAAAGAAATCATAGATGAAGAAGACTTTAAGAGTGGGGAGTATAACATACATTGGCTTGAGCATTGGCTTTCCGATAAGGTTCAATAATTGCTTACTTGCTCTCATAACGAAATAGACCCAAGTGCCGTAATTAATCTTTATAGAAATGGTATTTTCCCAATGGGAGATCATAATGATGATAATCAGATTTTTTGGTGTAATCCAATAGTCAGAGCAGTAATACCCATTTCAAAATTATATATATCAAGAAGCCTTAAAAAACTATGCCGCAAAAAGAAATTTGAATTTTCCATTAATCATGATTTTTTATCTACTATCTCAAACTGCGCAAAACGAGATGAAACTTGGATAAATAAATCAATTATATCTACTTATAATACCTTGCATGATCTCGGATACGCTCATTCAATAGAAGTTTGGGAAGATAAAGAATTAAAAGGAGGTCTATATGGGGTAGCAATTGGCAAGGTTTTTTTTTGCAGAAAGTATGTTTTCAACAAGTTCAAATGGATCAAAATTAGCATTAATAGCATTAATGGGGACGTTAGCTTTGAATCAATTTTTACTGTTAGATGTTCAATTTATGACTAATCATCTTAGAACTATGGGAGCAAAAGAGATATCGAGAGCTTTATTTTTAAATTTAATTAAAAAATCATCTTCTGAAAAAGTTGAATTTAATGAACCTAGTAGCGCAATAATCGATGAAATGCTTATTAACAGAGCAGAAATGAAGTCACTGGTCGGTATTAGCAAACTTAAGCATCAAATTTAAAATGCTTGTCGAGCCTTGAGTATAAATGATCTCTTGATTGTTCAATAACAAGACATCTGATCCTCCGGGCAGGATCGATATATAGCTCCCTCCTAGTAGACCTTCCAGTTGCACAGAAGCTTCCGTATCATCTGGAAAGCTATATTCCTTATCAAAGTCCATCGTTATATAGGCGTAAAAATTATCTGGTTCCAAAGAAACACTTTTAACAGTTCCAATATCTACCCCGGACATCTTTACCTTGCTACCGGTCATTATACCGTCTACGTTATCGAAGCGAGCGTGTAATCGAAAGCTATCGCTCTTAAAAAGTTTACTATCAACTGTTACATATACGTAAAAAATAAATAAGCCGGTAATTAACAAAACCAAAAATCCAAGAAAAGCATCGAGAAAATTAACTTTCATTTTCGATTTACTCTGGTTTCCATGCCTTATAGTCGGATTGATAACTATCCAAATCTTCCTCTGAACTATTGGTTCTCACTATGCGAGGCTTATAGGCACTATCTAGGCCAGTTAAGTTACCATTAAATTGCCTCTGCCACTTATGGGTCGTACTGTTATCTTTTGGACTTGCAACTGAAATAAATCTAAGCCAACTGTTCCATTCTGGACTAATTTTTGAGGCGTCAGATTCATTAGAATAGATACACCAACGATTTTTTTTATCTTTACTCTCATAATAAAAATTACCGAAATAATCTTCCCCAACTTTTTTACCGTTAAAGTAGGTATATAATTTGGTCCCAACGGTAATCCCATTCCACCAAGTAAATAAAAACCTTAATAATCTTTTTAAAACCATTTTTTTGATCCTAAGAGGCCGAAGCGGGTTCCTCAGAACTTTTGCTATATATCATTAATGGCTCAGAGTCCTTATCAACAGCATCTTCGTTTACCACTACTTCTTCTACTGACTGTAGTGAGGGCAGATCAAACATAGAGTCTAACAGAATCTTTTCTAATATCGAACGTAAAGCTCTAGCACCAGTTTTCCGCTTTATTGCCTTATTTGCTATGCTTTTAAGAGCCTCATCAGTGAACGTAAGCTTTACACCCTCTAATTCAAATAATTTTTTGAATTGTTTTACAAGCGCATTCTTTGGTTCGTTTAGTATTTTGATCATAGCTTCAATATTCAAATCATTCAATGTTGCTACAACAGGTAATCTTCCGACGAACTCAGGAATAAGTCCAAATTTTAAAAGGTCTTGGGGCTCTACATCACAGATAATATCTCCAATTTTTCTACTGTCTGGGCCACTAACGTCAGCTCCAAAACCTATACTCTTAGTTTCTCCTCTTGAGGAAATAACCTTTTCAAGACCAGCAAAAGCACCTCCACAAATGAATAAAATATTTGTTGTATCAACTTGTAAAAATTCTTGCTGGGGATGTTTTCGTCCTCCCTGAGGTGGCACAGAGGCTACAGTACCCTCCATAATTTTTAATAGAGCTTGCTGGACACCTTCACCGGATACGTCTCTTGTAATTGATGGATTGTCTGTCTTACGGCTTATCTTGTCGATCTCATCTATATAGACGATTCCTCTTTGCGCCTTCTCTACGTTATAATCAGCTTGTTGTAATAACTTGAGAATAATATTCTCTACATCCTCTCCCACATAGCCCGCCTCTGTAAGGGTAGTAGCATCTGCCATAGTGAAAGGAACATCTAAAATTCGAGCTAATGTTTGAGCTAGAAGCGTTTTGCCACAACCTGTTGGCCCTATTAGCATAATATTAGATTTTTGAAGCTCAACGTCTCCCTTTTTGGGTGAATACCCTATTCGCTTGTAGTGGTTATGAACAGCAACAGATAAAATTTTCTTCGCTGCAGTCTGTCCAATTACGTAATCATTCAATACTTCAAAGATTTCTTTTGGAGCCGGAATTGATGACCTTGCGCCCTTACCTTCATTTGTTTTAACTTCCTCTTTGATGATATCCATGCATAGTTCTACACATTCATCACATATAAAGACTGTTGGCCCCGCTATAAGCTTTTTAACTTCATGCTGGCTTTTACCACAGAAGGAACAAAAGAGCGTATTTTTATTAGATGTTGATCCAGACTTACTCATAATTTAATATATTAATACGTTTATATATTCTGCCAAGTTTTTTTATCAAAATGCAATTTTCATTCCGCACTATCTGAAGAATCGGTTTCTCTCCGGTCAATAATCTTATCAATAATACCCCAATCAAGAGATTGCTCTGGCGTCATGAAATTATCTCGATCTAATGCCTTTTCTACTGAACTTATCTTTTGATTAGTATGTTTTACATAAATCATATTAAGTCTCTTTTTAAGATCCAGTATTTCTTGAGCATGAAGAGCAATATCTGATGCTTGACCCTGAAAGCCTCCTGAAGGCTGATGAACCATAACCCTGCTGTTCGGCAAACAAAACCTCATACCCTGTTCTCCAGCAGCCAATAAAAGAGACCCCATTGAAGCTGCTTGACCTACGCACATCGTAGCTATTTTTGGTCTTACATACTGCATAGTATCATATATAGACAGGCCAGATGACACCACTCCTCCAGGCGAATTAATGTACATAGAAATCTCTTTTTTTGGGTTTTCTGCTTCTAAGAACAGCAGCTGAGCTACAACCAGAGTGGACATTCCATCATGTATAGGACCGGAAATAAATATAATTCTTTCTTTCAAAAGTCTTGAAAAAATATCATAAGCACGTTCACCTCTTGCACTTTGTTCAACAACCATTGGAACTAATGTATTCATGTATGTCTCGTTAATGTCTTTCATTACTACTCCTTGTAATTATCCTCAAAAATTTAATTAAGCTTTTCCATTTGTTCTTTGAACTTAACTACAGACAGCTTTTTTTCCTTTAGAGTAACAGCTTCAAGTATGCTGTTTACCACTTTTTCTTCAAACAGGGGCCCTCTTAAGGCTTGCTGAGCTTGGGGATTGGATTTAATAAACTTAAGATACTCTTGTTCCTGACCAGGATATCTTCTAGACTCATTTTCAAATGCTGCATTCAATTCAGTCTCGGTTAAATCTAACTTATTTTGCACTCCAAACTCAGCAAAAAATAAACCTACCCTAACCCGACGCTCTGCCATTTTTTTGTCTTCTTTTGAAACCTTGGGTATTTCATCTGTGTTATCGTTCTTTTGATTATTATCTTGATGCATAGCTATTGAATTGGCTTCAGTTGTCACTAGTGACTCGGGCAATTCAAATTTTAGCTCTTTCTCAAGCTTATCCATTAATTGTTTTTTCAGTAAAACCCTTGAACCTTGTTCAAATTCGTCCTTGACTTGCTTCTCGAGGTTTTCTTGAAGCTGTTTAAGATTTTCTAGTCCAAATTTCTTTGCTAATTCGTCATCAACCTTGGGCAAAACTGGGCTTGAAATTTCTTTAATTTTACATTTGAACTCTGCGTCTTTGCCTGAAAGTTCTTGGTTCCCATAATTTTCTGGGAAAGTAACTTTCACATTTTTTTCGTCGTTTTTCTGAACACCAACCAATTGATCTTCGAAGCCGGGAATAAAACTATTTGAGCCCAGGACCAAGGGAAAGTCTTTGCCAGAACCATTTTCGAAAGGCTCATTATCTATAAATCCCTCAAAATCTAAAATAACTTGATCCTTCTTCTTAGATTTTGCCCCCTTCTTTCCTGTTTGATATTCAGGACTACTTTCTTGTACACTCTTCATTGCATTATCTAAAGACTTTTTGTCTGGTTCTACAACTATGTTATCTAGAACTAACTTTGATAGGTCAAACTTTGGAATCTCTGGCATACACTCGTATTCGATAGATAGCTCTACATCATCTCCTGATTTCCACTCTTTATTAATTAGATCTATCTTTGGTTCATAGGCTGGCTTATCTCCTTTTTTCTCAAAATGATCTTTCACCGCTGTGTCAGTAGCGCTTTTCATAGCTTCTGATAAAAGGGCTTCACCGTGCATTTTCTTCAATAAGCTTATGGGAACTTTTCCTTTTCTAAAACCTTTCATCTGAATAGACGGTTGCTCTTTTTCTAACTGCTGATCGACCTCTTTATTCAGATCTGACGCTTTTAGCGTGAATTCGTACTTTCTTTTAAGTTTTTCATTAATAATTTCTTTGAATTTCATTTTTGCCTCAAGCTCTTGTATAGACAGGTTGCTATAAAAAACCTATAAAGTAATAATTGCCAACCCAATAACGCTTTATGCAAGATTAAAAGTTTTTTTGCAATAGATTTTCAAAAAAATTTGTTTCTCTTTTTGACTAATATCGCTATCCTCCCTTCACAACTATATTGAAAAAAAAATAAATGAAGTGATAATTTAAAGTCTACACTTACTATCTAATATGGATCAGGCTAAAAACATTGGAAAAACAAAAAACTTTCGGGGTTAAAGAGGCACAAAATTTGTTGTCAAGCGTAACTGCTCCGTGGATCCAAGATTTAGATCTTCAAATTATTAGTATTTCTGAATTAAAGTGTGAGTTTACTCTGAATTACAGTGAAAAACTAGTAAGAGCAGGTAACATTATTTGTGGCCAAGCTATAGTTAGTGCAGCAGATACAGCTATGATTGTAGCTGTTATCAGTGCAATTGGAAAGTACCAAGACATAACCACTGTCGATATTTCTTGTAAATATTTACGGCCTTTGCTTCGAGGTGGAGGTTCAATTGAAACAGAAATATTAAAACTTGGCCAACGACTCGTAGTAGGTCGAATTACCATAAAGGATATTGAGTCTAATAAATCAGCAGCAGAAATAAGTTGCACATATGCTAGACTGTAACCAACAAGTATTAAGAAATACCAAATACGAGAATTTAGGTCGCTTAAATGCTGCGTGGCAAGAAAAATAATAAAACTCAATATTCCACCAAAAAAATTGAATTTGGAGTCTCTTCAATGGTAAGTAGGCTTAAAACCGTAGGGATGTTAAAACCCATGGAGGCTCTAAAAAGAGCCGATCCTAATAAATGGCATTATGGTCAAGCATTTGACCCCTCAAGGATAGAAAGAAACTACTCTTCGTTTTTAAAAATCTTAAATAGCTTGGATGTAGAAATCTTATGGATGACGCCCAAAAACAATGAAAACGCAGACTCTATATTTACTTATGACCCATCATTTATGACACAAAAGGGTGCAATTTTGTTATCACCCGGGAAATCACTTAGAAAAGGGGAAGAAAAAATCCATGAGGAGTTCTACAAAGATAATAATATTCCGATAATAGGAAAATTATCTGAATCGGCTATTGCTGAAGGTGGAGATATGTTTTGGTTAGATAAGGAGACCCTAGTGATAGGAAAAGGCTTTAGGACTAATCAAATTGCAATTGAACAAATCACAAGCATGTTAAGCAAAATTAATGTGGAGGTTGTATCCTTTGATCTTCCGTTTTTTTTAGGAAGAGAGGCTTGTCTACACATGATGTCTCTTATTAGTATAGTTGATGAAAAAAAAGCTCTTGCGTACTTTTCTCTTCTGCCTGTAGGTTTAGTACAATTACTTGAAAAAAAAGGTTACGATCTAATTGAAGCACCAGAAGATGAATTCATTTCCAGTGAAGGCCTAAATATTAATGTGCTTGCTATTAAACCTGGAATTTGTGTAATGATTTCTGGCTGCCCTAGAACAAAAGAGGCTCTAGAAAAAAAGGGAGTTACTGTTTATACGTTTGACGGAGACGCTTTGTGCATTGGTTGTGAAGGAGGTCCTACCTGCTTAACACGACCAATATTAAGAGTGTAATAGTAAGACATATACCTACATGCAATAATTTTAAACTTTAGTGGTTTGGTTTTTGGCATATGTGACGAAGAACTCAAAACTTGAAGGATTAGCCATGGATTCTCTGTTTACAACAGTTTTTGGGTCCGAACCAAGTAAAAGTTTTTTAATAGGAACCTCCAACTTTTTGCCAGATAAGGTTCTTGGTACTTCATTAATTTTTACGATTTTATCTGGTACAAACCTAGCTGATATGGAGTTCTTTATCGCACCACTGATTTTTTCTTTTAAAGTGTCAGACAATGCGATTTCCGGATATAAAACTACAAACAGTGTCATATTGCTTTCTCTATTTAAGTATTCCAGGTCAACAACAACACTATCCATTACTTCTGAAAGTGCTTCCACAGCTCGATAAATCTCAGATGACCCTAATCTAAGACCTCTCCTATTTATTGTTGCGTCTGATCTACCATATATTACTGAACCTCCATTATCAGTGAATTCTATCCAATCTCCATGTTTCCAGACACCTGGAAATGTTTCAAAATAACTTTCTGTTAATCTTTTATTTTGTTTATCACCCCAAAAATAGAGAGGCATGGAAGGCAAAGGCTTTGTACAAACTAACTCTCCTACCTCCCCTACCACAGAATTTCCATTGTCATCAAACGCATATACTGAGCAACCCAAGGACTTCGATTGCATTTCTCCTTCTCTAACATCTAAAAGCGGGTTGCCGATTACAAATGCGCCTGCGAAGTCTGTTCCTCCGGATAAAGGTGCTAACCAAATATCTGATTTAACTTTCTGGTATATCCAGTTATACCCTTCTTGACTTAATGGCGAGCCAGTTGAGCCCAAAGATCTAAGTTTATCAAAATTAAACTTATTCTTAGGTATAATGTTCGATTTCATGCAAGCCGTAAAGAAAGCTGCTCCAGCCCCAAAATAAGTGAGTTTTTCTTCATCAACTTTTCTCCATACCTCAAAAAAATCTGGATAATTTGGAGCAAAGTCAAACATTGCAACGGAACATTTTCTAAGTAAAGCCAATAACTGAACGTTCCACATTATCCAACCTGAGGATGTAAGCCAACAAAAATGGTCATTTTTAGTAATGTCCATGTGGAGAGATTGCTTTGTCATCTCTATCAATATCCCTCCGTGACCATGAACTATAGGTTTTGGATTACCAGTAGTACCAGAGGAATATACTATCCAAAGAGGATGATCAAAAGGTAGCGTCTCTATCTCGGTTTCTCCCCTGAGACGCATTATATTGTTCCATTCTAATTGCTTTTTAGTTAATGAATTATCCTTAATTTTAACTAGAATTGTATTGGATAGTGATGGTAATTTTTTAATTATATTCCGTAAACTATTGACTTTATTAATAATTTTACCTGCATATACATAGCTGTCCTGACAGATAAGAACTTTGGGCTTTATTTGCTTGAATCGATCTAAAATTGCGTTTTCGCCCATATCTGGAGCACAAAGAGACCAAATTGCACCTATACTTGCAGTTGCACAAAAAGAAATCAAGGAATGGGGCGTGTTTGGAAGTATTGCCACAACACGATCCCCTTTTTGGACTCCAAGTTCTTTAAACTTTATAACAAGCGAATTTGTCTTTGATATTAACTCCTCCCAGGTCAATACTCCGTCACCTAGAGTCTCAGAACGAAAGGAAATGGCAGTATTATCTCTAATCTCTTGATAATCTTTAAAAATTTCGTCAACTATGTTTACATTTGCCCCTTTAAACCACGAGGCTCCAGGCATTTTTTCTTCATCAAGGACTTTAGAAAATGTAGTGCTTGACCTTAA
>CACBBC010000032.1 GCA_902537415.1 uncultured Alphaproteobacteria bacterium
TTCAGATGACGGCACAAAAGCAGTTTCAGTTATAGCCTTCATAGGTTCGGTCTTCTCCCCATGGTATAGTTGGTCTGGTAGAAAAAACCCTCATGACTTTTGTTCAATAAATATTGTGACATATGGGAAAGGGGGACGTTGGACGATGACTGAGCGAAGGGAACGCCACGTTAAACTCACTGAAAATTCTTTTAGGGTCGGGCCTAGCAAATTAGAATGGGATGGCAAGAAGCTTGTTCTAGAGTTTAGTGAAATAACAATTCCACATTTCGATAAAATTGAAGGTTACATCACTGTTACACCAGAAAGTGTAAATGATTTGGAAGTATTATTGAAGCCTGACGGGACACACATATGGAGACCATTCTCTCCAATTTCGCGTATAGAGATTAAAACAAATAAGAAAGGATGGAGTTGGCAAGGAAACGCTTACCTCGATGGCTTTGAGCTATTGGAAAAGCTAGGGTTTCACGATTGGGATTTTGATTACGTATTATTGGATTTTTTGGGTGATGTGGTTTGCGGCGGTTTCGGATTGCCAATAGCAAGGGATATGGCTCAAAAGGTTATATTGGTGGCATCAAACGATCTTCAATCTCTATATGTAGCAAATAATGTTTGTTCAGCAGTTGAGTACTTTAGAAAATTAGGTGGAAACGTTGGTGTGGCAGGTTTAGTAATTAACAAAGACGATGGGTCGGGTGAAGCAGCAGCTTTTGCCGAGACAGTAAAAATACCAATTCTTGCAAGTATACCTCAAGATGATGACCTTAGAAAGAAGTCCGCAAATTATCACATTGTTGGAACAAAAGAGTCAAAGTGGGGAGAACTGTTTGCTGAACTAGGAACCAATACAGCTGAGGCCCCACCACTTAGACCGAAGCCACTCGACCAAGATGGCCTTCTCAATTTGTTTGCAGCTAGTGAGACAGGAGCTGACTTTGTGTTGCAACCAGCTACCGATGCTGACATGAGAGGAAAATTTGCCAAACCCAAAGAGTCGTTAGAAGTCGTATATGACGAAGTGTAAAGAGAAAAATTAAGAAGAATGAGCACAAAGAAAGAAATAAAATATGATGCAGCGGACGACGTTAAGTTGAATGATGAGGTCAATGTTGATTTAGAAGACAAGCATTCTGCGGGCGTAGGCACCACATCTGATGGCCTTTGTGGGTCCTCATCTCTTAAGGGTAGTGCAGAAAGAGGCGCCAACAAAGAGCTTATACAAAATATGCGAAAAGATTACCCCATGGGTCCCCATGATAAGCCACAAAGCATGTGCCCTGCTTTTGAATCTTTAAGGGTTGGTTTGAGAATGAAGCGAGTGGCAACTGTGTTGTCAGGTTCTGCATGCTGTGTCTATGGGTTGACCTTTGTGTCACATTTTTATGGAGCCCGAAGATCTGTCGGTTATGTACCTTTTTCCTCTGAGACCCTTGTAACAGGAAAACTATATGAAGATATTTTAGAGTCTGCACATGAAATGGCTGATCCCGATAGGTTTGATGCGGTTGTTTTCACAAATCTGTGTGTTCCTAGCGCTTCTGGCGTTCCTTTGAGGCTTCTCCCAAAAGAAATTAACGGGGTTAGGATAATTGGTATTGATGTGCCTGGTTTTGGTATTCCCACGCACGCAGAGGCAAAAGATGTCTTGGCCGGTGCGTTACTGAATTATGCAAAAAACGAAATCGAGTCTGGGCCAGTAGCTGCTCCAGCTTCAAAGAAATTAGATAGACCAACCGTTACATTGTTGGGAGAAATGTTTCCGGCAGATCCCATGAATATTGGGGCAATTTTGGAGCCATTGGGGTTGGCTGCGGGACAGGTTGTACCTTGCAGAGAGTGGCGGGAGTTGTATGCAGCGCTTGATTGCGGAGCCGTTGCAGCTATCCATCCCTTTTATACAGCTGCTGTAAGAGAGTTTGAAGACGCTGGTAAGCCAATTATTGGATCGGCCCCAGTGGGTGTTGAAGGTACTAATTCTTGGATTGATAGCGTAGGCGATACCTTTAACATTGCTAAAAAGATCATTGAGAAAGCAAAACAGAAGGTTCTGCCGCAAATACAAAAATCTCTTGATGACAAAAAAATTAACAAAAAAATTACGGTATCCGGCTATGAGGGTTCGGAACTTATAGTAGCAAGAACACTCATCGAGGCAGGCGCTGAAGTCCCTTATGTAGGAACTGCCTGTCCCAAGACTAAATGGTCTACTGAAGACAAAGATTGGTTGGAGAGTAGAGGCGTTTTTGTAAAATTTAGGGCGAGTTTGGAAGATGATATCTCAGCGGTGAAGAGCATTAATCCTGATTTGGCTATTGGAACGACCCCGGTAGTGCAAAAAGCTAAAGAGTTAGGTATTCCCTCTCTTTATTACACAAATTTAATTTCAGCTAGGCCAATAATGGGTGTTGCTGGTGCAGGGAGTTTAGCTGAAGTAATATTGCAGGCCATAAGCAATGGTTCACGAATGGAAAAAATGAAGAGTTTCTTTGAGGGTGTTGGGGAAGGTGATACCGCAGGAGTTTGGGAGGGTGAGCCAAACCTTAAACCCCAGTTCCGAGCCCATCAGGCAAAGAAAATAGAGAAAAGAAAGATCGCCGCAAAGGCAGAGGAGATGATTTAGTGTTAATTCAGGATCACGATAGAGCGGGAGGATACTGGGGGTCGGTTTATGCTTTTTGTGGCGTTAAAGGCCTTCAAGTTGTTGTAGACGGTCCAGTAGGGTGTGAAAACCTACCAGTTACATCAGTTCTTCACTACACAGATGCTTTGCCACCACACGAGTTGCCAATTGTGGTCACTGGATTAGGCGAGGAGGAGCTAGGACGAGAAGGAACGGAAGGAGCTATGAAACGTGCATGGGATACCTTAGATCCGGTATTGCCGGCTGTTGTTGTAACAGGGTCAATTGCAGAAATGATAGGAGGAGGTGTGACACCTCAAGGCACAAATATTCAAAGGTTCTTGCCAAGGACGATTGATGAAGACCAATGGCAGGCTGCAGATAGATCTATGACATGGCTTTTTACTAACTTTGGAATGACCAAAGGCAGAATGCCGAAAGAAGCAAAAAGGGAAGAAAATTCTAAACCTAGGGTAAATATTTTGGGCCCTATGTACGGGACTTTTAACATGCCTTCCGATTTAGCAGAAATCAGACGACTTGTAGAAGGCATCGGTGCAGAAGTAAATATGGTTATGCCAATGGGTGCTCACATAGCAGAGATGTCGAAGCTTGTGAATGCTGATGCAAATATTGTAATGTATAGAGAGTTTGGTAGAGGTTTAGCTGAGCTATTAGGTAAGCCTTATTTGCAGGCCCCAATTGGTATTGATAGTACAACTAAATTCTTAAGGAAACTGGGAGAGATACTAAATATTGATGTTGAACGCTTCATCGAAAAAGAAAAGCATTCAACCATTAAACCTGTATGGGATCTTTGGCGATCTGTGACACAGGATTTTTTTGCGACCGCCAGTTTCGGAATCGTCGCAAATGAAACATATACAAGAGGTATAAGAAACTTTTTGGAGAATGAATTAGGTCTGCCCTGTAAATTTGCAGTGGCAAGAGTTGCTGGGAAGAAGACCGATAATGAAAAAATTAGAAATCTAATAAAGCAAACTAGACCTCTAGTATTGATGGGATCCATAAATGAAAAAATGTATCTTGCAGAGGCAGGCCAAGGCTTTGGGCCAAAAGCATCATTCATTCCGGCTAGTTTTCCGGGAGCAGCAATTAGACGTGCTGTAGGCACGCCGATGATGGGTTACTCTGGATCAACTTATTTATTGCAAGAAATCTGCAATGGATTGTTTGATGCGCTCTTTCACATATTGCCCCTTGGATCTGATTTGGACAAAGTAGATGCGACATTAACTAAATTGAGAAAAGAGCTACCATGGGATGAGGAAGCTAAAGATCTTTTGGAAGAAATTGTGGCCAAGCATTCACCACTAACTAGAATCTCTGCCACTAAAACGCTTCGTGATCAAGCCGAAAAAATAGCGCTTAAAAAAGGAGAGAAGAAAGTAGTGAAAGAGATTCTAAAAATGCTTAATCCAGAGGATGAAGAAGTTAATAAAAGTAATAAGGTTGCATAAGGAGGGACTGCGATGAGAAGAACAAGAAAAAAACCAATTTGGGAGTATCGAATTTATTTCACAGTAATATTTATATTTTCCTTACCAGGGGCATTGCTTACCTGCATGAAGAGTCTAATAAAAGGAAAAATCGAAAAAGATATGTTTAGTAAGGCATGGGCAAATGCCAAAACAATTACGCCCATGATTTTTTCATGAGGGCTTTAAAGAATTCTTACCGTCTTTTGGCGGAAGGATCGTTGCTAGCGCATAAGGTGCTTGCAGCGCAACAGTCACTTAATCCGGAGGATGTATAATGGCTGGAAATAACGACCTGTCTTTATCAGGTCTAACAGATGAACAGGCGCAAGAATTACATAGCGTTTATATGAGTGGACTATGGACATTTACAATAATGTGCATATTAGCTCACATAGCGACATGGATCTGGCGTCCTTGGTTCTATTTCGGTTGAGGAGAAAGAAATGAGTCACTTTTATAAAATATGGCTGATATTTGATCCTAGACGAGTGTTTGTCGCACAGGGCGTCTTTCTCTTCTTGCTAGCAGCAATGATTCATTTAGTGTTGCTAAGCACCGATCACTTTAATTGGTTTGAGGCCGCAGCAAGAGCAGCTGGCTAAAAACCTACGAGACGCTGTGGGCGAGAACCAGTCCCCCCTTAGGATCTCGCCCGTGGCATTCTGACTGACTATTTGTCAGTCAGCAGAGTAATTTGAATGGAGGTCATGGAATGGCATTACTCAGTTTTGAAAAAAAGTATCGTGTTCCAGGCGGTACTCTTATAGGTCGGGACTTATTTGACTTTTGGGTCGGGCCGTTTTATGTCGGCTTTTTTGGAGTCTCGACTATTTTCTTTGCTGCCCTTGGTAGTATTATGATTTTTTGGGGCGCTGCTCAGCAGGGAGTCTGGAACCCCTGGTTAATAAGCATAGAGCCACCGCCTCTAGAATATGGATTAAAAATGGCTCCTATGAACGACGGTGGTTTATGGCAAGTAATAACTTTGTGCGCCATCGGAGCGTTTGGTAGTTGGATGCTTAGACAGGTCGAAATCACGCGAAAATTGGGAATGGACTATCATATACCATTTGCATTTTCTTTTGCAATCTTTGCTTATGTTTCTTTGGTTGTCATTAGACCTGTTTTAATGGGCGCCTGGGCGCATGGATTTCCATATGGTATTTTTTCCCATTTGGACTGGGTGTCTTACACCGGGTATCAGTATGGTAATTTCCATTATAATCCAATCCATATGCTCGCAATTGCGTGTTTCTTCACAACTACTATGTTGCTTGCATTACACGGTTCATTAATTTTGTCAGCTGCTAACCCTGAAAAAGGAGAAGATGCAAAAACACCTGACCATGAAGATACGTACTTCAGAGATTTTATTGGCTACTCTATTGGTACATTGGGTATTCATAGAATTGGATTATTCGTTGCCCTTAGTGCCGGCTGGTGGTCTGGAATTTGTATCATTATATCTGGACCTTCTTGGTTAATGCCAGATGGTGAAAGCTGGATTGAATGGTGGGATTGGTGGCCAAATTTCTTCACATTCGCAAGTATAGGAGGTTAAGATGGCAGAGTACCATAATATTTTAACACAGGTTCAGGTCCGTGGCCCTGCAGAAATGGGTCTTGACGAAAGAGGAATAGTGGCAAAAGAGAGAGGTGTCGAGCCACGATTTTCCTCATTACTGGGGTATATTGGAAATGCCCAGCTGGGTCCGATTCATCTCGGCATGTTTGGAACGATAGCGTTGTTCTTGGGAACGGCGTGGTTCTTTCTGACAGGAGTAGGCATGCTCCAATCGGTTGATTGGTCATGGCAAGCCTTATGGAGGGATTTATGGTGGATTTCTCTTGATCCTCCTGGTGAGGAATATGGCCTTGGCTTTCCACCCATTTGGGAAGGCGGATTGTACTTAATTGCAAGCACTTGTCTCTTAATAGCGGTTTTAAGCTGGTGGATTAGATCATACCTGCGGGCCAATGAATTGGGAATGGGAAAACATGTTTGTTGGGCTTTTGCTGCAGCAATATGGCTATTTCTTGTAATTGGTCTTTTTAGACCCGTGGCTATGGGCACTTGGTCGGAAATGGTTCCTTATGGGATTTTTCCACATCTAGATTGGACAAATTACCTTTCTTTAAATCATGGCAATTTATTCTATAATCCCTTTCACGCGCTGAGTATCGTCTTTCTATATGGCTCTGCTCTACTTTTCGCAATGCATGGAGCAACGATATTAGCTACCTCTAGAATGGGAGGAGACAGGGAACTCGAGCAAATCTATGATCGTGGCACAGCCTCTGAGCGTGCTGCTCTGTTCTGGAGATGGACCATGGGCTTTAACGCTTCTATGGAAGGAATTCATAGATGGGCTTGGTGGTTTGCAATTCTTTGTCCTATCACCGGTGGAATAGGCATATTACTAACTGGAACGGTTGTCGACGACTGGTTTAGTTGGGCAGTTCTTCACGGTTTTGCTGTTGAAGGTGGCTTGTATAACGGGCCCAGTTAGATTATTCTAAAATCACGTGGGGGAAATGTTTCCTCCACGTGAAAAATAAGTTACAGATCTCAGTTATGAAACCTACACTTCTTGATAAAATAAATTACCCTGCTGATCTTCGGCATCTTTCAGATTTAGATCTCAAAAAACTTGCTATAGAATTGCGCAATGAAACAATTAGAGCCGTTTCCGAGACAGGAGGGCATTTAGGATCAAGCCTAGGAGTTGTCGAGCTGACAGTTGCAATACATTCAGTGTTTAACACACCGCACGATAAGTTGATATGGGATGTTGGACATCAATGTTATCCACATAAAATAATTACTGGTCGCAGAGAAAAAATGAGTTCTCTTAGGCAAGAGGGAGGACTATCAGGTTTCACAAAGAGAAGTGAAAGTGAATATGATCCCTTCGGTGCGGCGCATTCATCTACGTCGATTTCTGCAGGCTTAGGGTTTACAGTAGCTAGAGATATGGGAATGGCTACGGGAGATGCTGTTGCAGTCATTGGTGATGGATCTATAAGTGCTGGAATGGCTTACGAAGCACTGAATAATGCGGGTGCCGAAGGGAGAAGATTTTTTGTGATCTTGAATGACAATGAAATGTCTATTGCTCCACCAGTTGGCGCTATGTCGAAATATTTATCCAGCCTATATGCAAACCAACAATTTTATACTCTTAAGGAATTAGCAGAGAATTTCGCAAATTCACTACCAGGGCCACTTAGAGAAGGGGCAAAACGTGCTAGAGGTTTGATAACAGGACTAGCTGGTGGAACGGGTAATACTTTTTTCGAAGACTTGGGTTTTTCATACGTCGGACCAATAGATGGACATGATTTAGACCAACTACTACCAGTTTTAAGGACGGTCAAAACTAGATCGGAGGGACCAGTTCTAATACATTGTGTTACAAAAAAAGGAGCTGGGTATGCACCAGCCGAAACGTCTGCGGATAAATATCATGGTGTGTCGAAATTTGATGTTGCATCTGGAAAGCAGCACAAAGGCAAATCAAACGCTCCATCATACACATCAATCTTTGGTCAAACACTTGTAAAAGAAGCAGCTCTTGACGAAAAGATTGTTGCTGTTACGGCAGCAATGCCCTCAGGAACAGGATTAAATATTTTTCAAGATAGTTTCCCTGGTAGAACTTTTGATGTTGGAATCGCAGAACAACATGCTGTTACTTTCTGTGCCGGTATGGCAGCTGGAGGTTTGAAACCCTTCTGCGCAATATATTCAACTTTTCTCCAAAGAGGATATGATCAGATTGTTCATGATGTGGCTCTCCAAAAATTGCCAGTAAGATTTGCAATTGATAGAGCTGGGTTGGTTGGTGCTGATGGAGCTACTCATGCAGGTTCTTTTGACGTAGCTTACCTTTCTAATTTGCCTGGTTTTGTAGTAATGGCAGCATCAGACGAGTTAGAGCTAATGCATATGATCAGAACATCAGCAGAGTATAATGAGGGTCCCATATCATTTAGGTATCCAAGAGGTGAAGGGATAGGTGTAGAACTTCCTGAAAGAGGTGAAGTTCTTGAGCTAGGGAAAGGAAGAATTTGTAAAGAGGGCAATAGGGTTGCAATTTTAAGTTTTGGAGCACATCTCAAAGAAGCACTAGACGCGTCCGAGGAGTTGGAGCAGTTAGGCATTTCAGTGACTGTTGCAGATGCTAGATTTGCTAAACCGTTAGATGTAAATTTAATAAAAGTGCTTTCAGAAAACCATGAGTTATTAATTACCCTAGAAGAGGGATCCATTGGTGGGTTCGGATCCCATGTGGTTGACTGGCTACTCAAAAATAACATGATAAATAACAATCTAAAGGTCAGAAGTTTATTTTTACCGGATAAATTTATAGATCAAGCTTCACCAAACGTAATGTATAAGGAAGCAGGACTCGATGTCACAGGAATTACGGCAACAATTCTTGGTGTTTTGGGTATAGCTGATATACGAAGCAATAAAATTAAGATTATAAAATAAGTTGGTCAGTTTATAATTTGTTCAAAATGATCTTGGACATATATCCTCAACCAAGGTGTAAACTTATCAGGCGATAGTGATATTTCTTCTTTTAACCTGTCAAAACAAATCCACCTCACCTCTGCCACTTCGTCTTTATTAAGAAGAATTTTTAAATTATCTTTTTCTTTTATTGAGCCAACAAAGACATCAACATTCTCATTTTCGATTAAGCCATTGCCAACATCCGCTTTATAGTCGATTTTGTTTTTATACACTAACTCTGGCCCCTCTATTCCCAACTCTTCTTTTAGTCTTCTGTGAGCGCATTCCTTGGGATCTTCTGACCACAGGGGGTGTGTGCAGCAGGTATTAGCCCATAAACCTGGCGTATGGTATTTCATTGATGCTCTTTTTTGAATAAGTACATTATTATCTGAAATTAAGAATACCGAGACCGCTTTATGCCTTAGACCTTTTTTATGAACTTCCAGCTTTTCCAATGGTTTTAGGACCCCTTGATCCCATGCAGGAATAAAATTAATATTCATGTTGCTTTAACCATACCGGTCAGGTGGGCAATATTTTTGAACATTATTTTTAGGTGTGCTATTGGCCTCGATCGAGATAGTTTTTTATGCATATAAGATTCAAAAGTTATTCTTTGAACGTCTATGTCTTTGCATAAAGTTACAAAGCGCTCTCTTCGGTCATCAGATCTATAATATGCGTTTTGCATAGCACCAAGAACTTGAAAAACCGCTTTATGTTCTCTCATAAAATTCTTTCTTGCTGAACTTAAATATAGATTTGAAACATTTTCTGACAAGCCCTAAACCTTCCAAAGAGTTAGCTTCAATCGCAAAACGTTTATTAGAAGAAGCGAGACGATTATATAAGCGTTCAGAATCTGGTCTTTTTGGCCTCCCAACTTCCTGTCAGCCAGGAATATATGCAGCCCGCTACATTTATGAAGGTATCGGAGCACATATTGAGTCTGTTCAATACGATAGCATTAACCAGAGAGCAATAACCTCAAAATCTGAAAAGATAACTTTGCTTGCTTTTTCTTTTTTAAAAACTCTTAGTTCTAAAATTTTGCCAGTTTCAGCTGTTGTACATGCTCCCGCTTTAAGAGAAGTGAAATTTCTCGTAAATAGCGCACAGAAGAAAAATCATGGCAATGATATGGTTCTTTTTTCTGGCAAAAGATTGATGGACGTTTTGATGGAACTTGAAAAAAATGATAAGAAAAGCATTTATTTATCAACATAGAGAATTGGAGTTATGACAGAGTCGATATTCATTTTTTTGCTAGGTTTTTTGGCGTGTCTCGCAGCTGGGTCTACCGGTTCTTTATTCCCAACAGGAGACTGGTATAAATCCCTCAACAAACCTAGTTGGACACCTCCAGATTGGGTTTTTCCTATTGCATGGTTATATTTATATATAGCCATGTCATATTCTTTAGTTAGAGTTTACGGAGCTTCTAACAATGACTTATTCCTGATTTTTTGGGCTCTTCAACTTGTATTCAATACTTTATGGACTCCAGTATTCTTTGGGCTCCACAGGATAAAGTTAGGTTTTATAATTCTACTATGCCTTTGGGTTTCGGTTATTATCATGGTTGTCCTAGCTTTTTATACTGATTTAATAGCAGGTCTTCTACTTACTCCCTATATTGTTTGGGGTTCCTACGCAGGGGCATTAAATTTTTCTATTATTCAATTGAATAAGGAGAATTCCTAAAAAATTCGAGGTATCTTTGCGCATAGCAAAGGTTTTATTAGTGGGTTTGTAAACCTTTTCATATCCAAGGTTTCATGAACGCCGGTAGTTTTTTCTTTATCAATTTGGGTAACTAACTCACTTCTGGAATAAAATGGTGCATCCAGCAATGCCCGGCTTTGATAGGGTGAAAATTCCCCATCCGATCTGGCAACCCGTTTAATGAGCCATTTTGTTTTTGATATAGGTTGCAGAGGTGGTGCTTCTACCTCTTCAACAGAACCATTTTTATTAAAGCGCAGTGCTATATTGGTATTGCTGCC
>CACBBC010000033.1 GCA_902537415.1 uncultured Alphaproteobacteria bacterium
GAAAACCTTGGTAGTTTACTAATAAGTTTATCAACTTTGCTAATCGAGCTAATAGTATAACCCTCCAAACAATCACCTCTCACACCTCCATATACAATTACAAAGTTTGGGGTCATCCCTCTACTGAAGTCGGGATCACCCTCTTCAAGAACACGGCGAAAGGCCGCAGGGACTGAGACACGTCCTTTAGAATCTACCTTATGTAATGACTCACCTCTAAATCGCCTTATCAACAAAAATCTCCCCAGAGGCCTGATGTCATATCTGTTCTAATATTCTTGTTATCAAGCTGTTGTTGGTTTGGTGCAGACGCGATGCCTGTATAAACCTGCTTATTTTCCTTGGAAATTATCCTCATTTTTTATATCGCGTCTGCCATCATATGGGATATCATGGAATTTTATGGAAATCAATGGAAAAATTTTTTATTTGTGCGGATGATTTGTAAGCCGGATCCTGTAAACACTTTGTGTTTGGTGACCATTCATCTCGACCCATTGTTACCAATAAGCTCTAGCGACCAACCCGGACTCTGTCTGGAATAACCGAGCTTTGCTCACGAGTCCCTATTAGGTCTTGCTCCTGGTGGGGCTTGCCGTGCCTTTTTTGTTACCAAAAAAGCGGTGAGCTCTTACCTCACCTTTTCACCCTTACCTAATAATTAGGCGGTATATTTTCTGTGGCGCTTTCCCTCAAGTTGCCTTGGCCAGCTGTTAGCTGGCACCATCTTCCATGGAGTCCGGACTTTCCTCAGCTTTTAGGCTGCAGCCACCTAACCATCCGCACTGATAGCCTTTACAGCAAAAAAAAATCAATTTCAATCAATTTCAGTCCAGAAATTTTTTAAAACTCCGAAATCCTCTAGCTTTAATCTTTTTGACTCTCCGGTTTGTAAATTATCTAATTTGAATGGTCCAAACGTATTTCTTATCAGTCTCACTACAGTTAGGTTGAAACTGGCTAATATTTTTCTGATTTCCCTATTTTTACCCTCGGTTAAGACCATTTCAATCCACGAATATGATTTTTTACTCTCTAAAACTCTTGCAACTATCGGTTTGTAGTTTAACCCCTCCAATGACAAACCTCTTTCTATCTCGGTTAAATTTGAATTCGTTAAGTGGCCCCTTATTTTTACTTTATAAACCCTTTCAAATTTGTTTTTTGGTAATTCAAGATATCTTTTCAATTCTCCATTGTTAGTTAAAATCATCAAACCTTCAGAGTTATAATCCAGCCGACCTATAATCATTAAGTGTTGTAATCTACCATCAATTAGGTCAAATATGGTCTTTCTACCCAGTGCATCTTTTGACGTACTTAAGTAACCTCGTGGTTTATAAAGCACATGTAAACTTGTAGAGATTGACTGATTTACAATTATACCGTCTAATTTTAGCAAGTCTTTTTTAGTACAGTTTCTCCAGGGCTCCACTACAGTCTTTCCATTTAAAGTTACCCTGCCGTCTAGGATTAATTTTTCAGCCTCTCTTCTTGATGCCAAGCCAGCCTTGGCCAGACGTCTAGTTATCCTTATCTCACTTTTAATTGACATAATTACAAATTAAACATAAATCGATATAAAAATTCTCATCTTTATACACGTTATGATAAAAGACGAAAATATGGAATTAGCAATCAAAGAAGCAAAAAACGCTGCTCAAAGGAATGAAATACCTGTAGGAGCAATAATCAAAGAAGCTTCAGGAGAAATAATTGCTATAGAAAGCAATAAAACAATAGAATTATGCGACCCCACAGCCCATGCAGAAATAAATGCAATAAGAACAGCCTGCCTGGCACGTAAAGACCTTTATTTATCTGATTGCACTATGTATGTAACTCTAGAACCATGTTCAATGTGTTTAGCCGCTATAGTTAATTCAAGGCTAAAGAAGTTAATATATGGGCTACCGTCTCCTAAATATGGTGCTTTCAGTTCAAATCATTCAACTTGTCAAAACATAGAAAGAGCTGTTAAAACTACTGAAGTTTATGGTGGGTTTTACCAACGGGAGATCTCACAAATAATGAAAGAATTTTTTGAATTTAGAAGGGTAAGGTTCAATGGAAATAGATACTGAAACAGTGTTAAAAATCGCAAGACTCTCTCGAATAAGGATCAATGAAGGCGAGTCAGCTGATATCCAGAAAGACCTCAACAGAATTGTTGAATTTGTAAAAAAACTAGGTGAGATTAATATTGACGGAATTGATGAATTCAACTTTGGCAAAACAAACATTGAGGATATGAGAAAAGATAGTGTTACAATTTATGATAATACCGATGACATACTTAAAAATACGAAAAATAAAAATCAAGATTTCTTCACAGTTCCGAAAATAGTGGAATGAACGGCGTGAAACTAACACAACTTGGCATAAAGGATTCAAGAGACTTACTGAATAAAAAAGAAATAAGTGCGACGGAGCTAACTAACGCTTATATCCAAAATATAGAAGAGAGCTCTAAACTGAATGCATTTATAGAAACAACTTTTGACAAAGCTTTAACGCAAGCCTCAAAGGCTGACAAAATCATAGGCACTGACTCCCAAAAATCTCTATGCGGAATACCTCTTGGTATAAAAGATTTGTTTTGCTGTAAAAATGTTAAAACTCAGGCCGCATCAGATATTTTGGAAAACTTCATACCACCTTATGAAAGTACAGTTACACAGAAACTTTGGAGCGAACAGGCTATAATGTTAGGCAAACTTAACATGGATGAGTTTGCCATGGGTTCATCAAATGAAACTTCAACCTATGGGCCGGTGATTAACCCTTGGAAATCTACTAGCTCAGATGACTCTCTAACACCAGGAGGTTCTTCAGGAGGCTCTTCAGCTGCTGTAGCTGCCAACCTATGTACTGGAGCGACAGGCACTGATACTGGAGGATCTATTCGTCAACCTGCATCTTTTACTGGGACAGTTGGACTAAAACCTACCTATGGTAGATGTTCAAGATGGGGAATCATAGCCTTTGCGTCTTCTTTTGATCAAGCCGGACCTATTACTAAGAACGTGACGGATAGTGCAATTATGTTAAAAGCTATGTCAGGTTTTGATCCTCTAGACAGCACTTCGGCAAAGATTGATGTCCCAGATTATGAGCAGGAATTAGGAAAGGATATAAAGGGATTACGTGTAGGACTTGCTAAAGAGTATAGTCTCCAAAATGGTGACTCAGAAGCAACTAAAAAATTGGAAGAATCTATCAAAATTTTAAAGAATATGGGAGCAGAAATAGTTGAGGTGTCATTGCCACATACCGAATTTGCTTTGCCTACATATTACGTTTTAGCGCCCGCTGAAGCATCATCAAACCTTGCAAGATATGATGGCGTGAGATATGGGCACCGAGCCAAACTTGATACAAATGACTCAATTTTAGAGCTTTATGAGAAAACTAGATCAGAGGGTTTTGGGACGGAAGTTAAAAGACGAATTTTGATAGGAACATATGTGCTCTCTTCTGGTTATTATGATGCTTACTATAAAAGAGCGCAAAAAGTCAGAAGTTTAATCAAGAATGATTTTGACGAAGTTTTTAAAAAAGTGGATATAATATTAACACCAACGACGCCTACTTCCGCCTTTCCTTTAGGCTCGAAAGGTACACAAGATCCCGTCGAAATGTATATGAACGATATATTTACTGTACCTGCCAATCTTGCTGGTCTCCCAGCCCTCAGCTTGCCAGTAGGGTTAGATGAACTTGGACTCCCACTAGGAGTGCAACTGATTGGTAATAATTGGCAAGAACCATTGCTTTTAAATACCGCATTCAATCTTGAAAATACATTAGCGTTTGAAAATAATCCAAAAAAATGGTGGGCATAATGGCCAGGCTTATCTACTTTTTGTGTATTTTGTTATTTGCTGGCTGTCAAACAGACATCTCCAGTAAAGATCAAATAGTGAAAGGAAACTCTGATCTAAAAACTAGTGACGGGGTCTTAGATCTCTCTCAATTTTCTCAAGAACAGCAAAAAGTTGAAAGAGAACAAGCAGCTAAGCGTCGAGAGGAACTAAAAGCAGGAAGAGTGGTTCTAAAAGCAACCAATAAAGAAAAAATAAAGCGCCAGTCGGTAAATTTAGCAGTTTTTGCCCGAAGCGTGTCCAACAAATTAGGCGAAAAAATTTATTACAGAAATTTTATAAGTAATAATGCTGCCTCAGGCTGTAAAAAATTCTTTAATAAAAACGCTGCACAAATTTTTTTCCTCGAAAATGGGGGGCCTAAAAACGACTTATATAATATGGATGTCGATGGCGATGGATTTGCCTGCAAATGGGATCCAGCAATTTATAGAAAGATTGAGCGTATAAATAAAGATAACGAGCCAAAAAATTAAACCATTACCTAAAATGCTAAATATTTTACATCATTACTTTGGCACAAAACTTTTGAATAAAATCGACCCAGAAATTTCCCACGCAATAGCCTTGTGTTACCTTCGGCTTTTAAACCAGTTTGTTAAGAAAAAAGAGATTGGGGCTTCTATCTTAAAAACTCAAATAGCTGGGATGGAGGTGCCTTCACCCATAGGATTGGCTGCAGGTTTTGATAAAAATGCCGAGGTTTTTAACGCTACTCTCTCCTTGGGTTTCGGGTTTGTGGAAGTTGGTACAATTACTCCAGATCCACAATTCGGTAATCCCAAACCACGTCTATTTAGACTTTTAGAAGAAACCGCTTTAGTTAATAAAATGGGTTTCAATAATAAAGGCATGTTATACGTATCAAAAATTGCAAGAAAGCCTAAGCTTGGAATTGTGGGCGTCAACTTAGGGGCTAACGCAAAAAGCATAGACAAGATTTTGGATTATACTAATGTTTTTGAGTTTTTGGCTCATCTATTTGACTATGTAACAATAAATGTATCCTCACCAAACACAAAAAATCTTAGAGACTTACAGAAACCTGAAAAGCTGGAAAAGATCTTACAGAGCGTCAACACCATCAATGTTTCTTTGACAAGGCAAGTACCCATCTTTATTAAAATTGCGCCTGATCTTAACGAAAATAATGTGGTTGAAATACTAAATGTTTGTGAAGAAAATAATGTGTCCGGACTAATTGCGACTAACACTACAATAAATCCAAACAATTTAAAAAAACCCACATGTTTTGAAGGAGGTTTATCTGGCAAACCGCTTTTGGAACCAGCAAACAAAGTATTAAAAATACTTGCGAAAAGAAAGAACGCTTCAACAGCACTTATAGGAGTAGGCGGCATATTGTCAGCAAAAGACATATATGAAAAAATAAAAATTGGAGCATCAGCTGTTCAAATATATACGGGATTTGTTTATCGTGGCCCTAGGCATATTAAAAAGATGGAAATAGAACTCAAAAATCTTCTATTACATGACGGATATCGCTCAATTGATCATGCAGTAGGGGCTTTAATTAGATGAGAAAGAACTATGGATTCTCTCTATTTTTGTCCATAAAGTTATAGCTCTGGTCGCATTAAAAATTACAATGGAAGTCCACAGTCCTGTATTTCCAATCAACGGAACAAAGACAGTTACGCAAATACAAAAAATTGCAAATGATTGAATCATCGCAACTCTTATTTCTTTTCCCCTAGCTGCACCAAGGAAAATACCATCATAAACATAAGAAAAGACACTGACTATTGGCATTATTGAAATCCAGATTAAAAAATCATAACAAATTAATCTTACTGAATTTATTGAGGTCATCAAATCGACGACCAAAAACCCCACGAAATAGAAACAAACACCAATGATACTTGAAAGTATGAAGCCAAGCTTGAGAGCAGCCTTAACTACTTTTTTAAATAGTTCCTGTCTTCGTTGACCGATCGCTTCTCCTACTAAAATCTCAGAAGAAAACGCAATACCATCAAGGGCGTAAGCTGACAGAAAAATTGTTTGTAACAAAATGTGGTTAGCTGCCAAAATTTCAGAACCAAAAAGTGTCCCAAAGATAAGGTAAGATAAAAAAACAGACTGTAAAAGTATTGAACGTATAACAATGTTTATGTTCAAAAGAATAAAAAGTTTCCATTTATTTGATAAAAAAAGTCCTCTTACTTTTATCCTTTCTTTATTCAGCAGAAATTCTCTACTCAAATAGACACCTAAACAAAAGCCACAGAATTCCGATATGATCGTGGCATAGGCGACGCCGGCTATTCCTAAGTGAATAAACTTTACAAAGATAATGTCCAATAGAATGTTTAAAACGTTCACTACAGCCAATAAGCATAGCGAATGAAACGTTTTCCCATACCAAAAAGCCAGCCAACAAAAACAAATATAGAAATAGCAAAAGGTGCCGTAAGAACTCTTATGGACATATATTCCATGGCCAATTTTTCAGCGCCTATGTCACCTGCTAAAAAATAAAAAATAGAAGAAAATAAAAACGAGTGAACCACTATCAAACCAATTCCGCCAATTATAGCGATAAGTAGACCTCTAAATAATATACTAGATATTTCAACCTTTTCATTTGCGCCTCTTGCTTGTGCCACCAGTCCCGTTACGCCCATTCTTAAAAATCCAAAGAACCAATAGATAGAGCCCATCAAAACCGCACCCATAGAGATACCGGCGAGAATATCCAGAGCACCCAAATGACCAATTACAGCGGTGTCCGTTAAACCCAGTAACGGTATAGATATGTTTGCTAAGATTATTGGGTAAGCCAGCCGCAATATTTTTTTATCGATTTTATTTAATAGCTGGCTGGACATTTTTTGTTTCACCAAAAAATAAAGCGATAAAAATTTATTTGACCATCTAAACATTTTAATAATATGTTTAACGCGTTATACTTGACGTCAACGTCAAAAGAATTATCAGCTGGAGGTAGGACAATGAACATAATTTCCACAAAAAGCAATGAAGATAAAGTTAACACTATCACTGAGATGTGCAAACTATTCAAAGTAAGTGCTCGAACACTCAGATTTTACGAATCAAAAGAGCTTTTGTTTCCAATCAGAAGAGGTCAACATCGTTTATTTACTAAGAGCGATAGAGGAAGAATGAAATTAATAATGCAAGGCAAGAGATTTGGCTTTAGTTTGGAGGAAATAAGACAGCTACTTAATTTGTATAATTTTGGAGATCATCGTACCAGACAAATCAAGCAAACCTACCAACTTGGCTTGAAAAGACTATCTTCAATGGAACAACAGAAGAAGGAGTTAGGACTAGCTATAAAAGACTTAAAAACTCAACTTCAGCTTTGTAAAGACTTGCTTCTTAAAAGAGGCGCGGACCCACGAGATCTATAATTTAATATTTGGAAGAAAAACTATGCATTTATACCAACCACCATTAGAAGATTACAATTTTATACTTCACCATTTTCTTAAAATAGAAAAAGAGGATATTGAGGGCTATAAAGACTTATCACCTGAATTTACTAAACCTATATTTGAAGAAGCTGGTAAATTAGCAAGTGAGGTGATTTCTCCATCAAACAAAGATGGGGATGAGCAAGGATGTAAATTAGAAAATGGAATAGTGCGTACACCAGACAGCTTCAAACTAGCTTTTGATAAGTTAAGAGCAGGCGGCTGGCTGTCTCTTGATATTGAAGAGGAGTTTGGTGGGCAAAACTTACCCTTGATACTTTCCACAGTAACGAACGAAATGTTTACAAGTGCAAATATGTCTCTAACAATGTATAGCGGCCTCTCTAGGGGAGCATATTCTGCAATTTTTCTTCACGGCTCGGAGGATCAAAAGCAAATTTATTTGCCTAAATTAGCCAATTGTGAATGGACTGGAACAATGAATTTAACCGAACCTCACTGTGGTACAGACTTAGGTTTGATAAGGACTAAAGCAATTCTTACTGAGAATGGTTCATACCAAATTTCGGGCCAGAAAATTTTTATTTCCTCTGGTGATCATGACTTATCTGAAAATATTATACATTTAGTCCTAGCTAAAACCCCAGATGCTCCAGAGGGCGTAAAAGGTATATCATTATTTGTGGTACCAAAGTTTCTAGTCAATGATGATGGCTCATTAGGGGAAAGAAATAAATTATCGGTTGGAAAGATAGAAAAAAAGATGGGTATTAAAGGTAACGCTACATGTGTCATGAATTATGATGGCGCAACGGGCTATCTCGTTGGCGAAGAAAACAAAGGCCTTAAAGCAATGTTCACAATGATGAATGAGGCTAGGCTAGGGGTAGGAATGCAGGGGTTAGCCCAAGCTGAAATAGCTTATCAAGCGGCACTAACTTATGCAAAAGACAGAATACAGGGACGAGCAATTCAAGGGAAAGCCAACCCAGACCAGAGCGCGGACCCAATTATTGTTCATCCAGATGTTAGAAGAAATCTCATGGAGCAAAAATCATTTATAGAAGGGGCAAGAGGCTTTATCGCCTGGGCTGCCGTTCTTCTAGATAGAGCAAAAAGAGACGGGGATAAAAGTGCTGAGGGGATTGCAAGTCTGTTAATTCCGGTAATCAAAGGTTATGTTACAGATAAGGGTTTTGAGTATACTATAAACGCCCAGCAAGTTTTTGGTGGACATGGCTATATTGAGGAATGGGGTATGAGCCAATACGCTAGAGATTGTCGGATTGCGATGATTTATGAGGGCACGAATGGCATTCAGGCTCTTGATTTAGTTGGGAGAAAACTAGCTATGGATGGTGGAAAACATATGCGAGAGTATCTTAAACTAGTCCAGAATTTTATTAAAGAAGAGCATTCTAAAGATTTTGAAAATGATTTTATTGCCCCATTGAAAAAATCTATCGAACATTTGCAGGCTGCTCTGTTGTTTTTCATGGAGAATGGGTTAAAGAACCCACTCAGTGCTGTATCTGGTGCAACCGATTTTCTCCACCTTGTAGGACTAGTTTCTCTAGGGTTTATTTGGTCTAAAAAAGCTCAGTCCGCTGTAGAGCAACTCAAAAATCCTACAACTGATAAAAACTTTCTTGAAGCAAAGATTTTAACAGGGTCCTATTTTATGAACCGACAACTCCCCGAAACCAAGCTTAGATTAGACAAGATTTTAACTGGAGAGAAGCAAGTAATGAGCTTGGCGGCAAATCAATTTTAAATGGAAAAGGATTAAAAGATGGAAGAGGCATATATTTACGATACAGTCAGGAGTCCTAGAGGAAAAGGAAAAAAAGGGTCGCTGAATGAGCTTACGGCTGTCACACTATCTGCAAAGATTTTAAGGGAATTGTGTGAAAGAAATAGTCTTAATACCGAAGAGATAGAAGATGTGATTTGGGGTAATGTCACACAAGTTGGAGAACAGGGAGGCTGTTTAGCAAGATCCGCTGTTATTGCGGCTAATTATAGTGAGTCCACTCCTGGACTATCTATAAACCGATTTTGTGCGAGCGGGTTAGAAGCTGTAAACCTAGCTACAAACCAAGTAAAGGGGTCTGCTGGCAATGCCTACGTTGCTGGAGGAGTGGAAATGATGAGCCGTGTGCCTATGGGATCAGATGGGGCAGCGATCGCAGTTGATCCGACTTTGGCAATGAATTCATATTTTGTGCCACAAGGTATTTCAGCCGACATTTTAGCAACTAAATATGGTTTTTCTAGAGATGATGTTGATGCGTTTGCAGTAGAAAGCCAAAAAAGAGCCTCAGCCGCAAGAAAATCAGGCTATTTCAGAAAGTCAATTGCGCCAATTAAAGATCAAAACAACTTAACCATTTTGGATGAGGATGAGTACATAAGACCAGAGACCACAATGCAATCTTTGGGTGGATTGGAACCAAGTTTCAAAAATATGGGAGAAGTAATGCCGGGTTTCGACGCTGTAGCATTACTTAAATATCCAGAGTTTGATAAAATAAATCATGTACATCATGCAGGTAACTC
>CACBBC010000034.1 GCA_902537415.1 uncultured Alphaproteobacteria bacterium
TACTGTACTTGTTCAAAAAAATAGCGGTGAAGGTATTGGTGCTACTGATGACGACTATATAAAAGTGGGAGTAAATGTTGTTGACGGACCTGAAGAGATTTTTAAAAACAGCAATATGATCGTGAAAGTAAAAGAACCTCAAGAATCTGAATGGAAAATGCTCAAAGAAGAACAAATTCTTTTCACTTACCTTCATTTAGCCGCAGATCCAAAACAAGCAAAAGGCTTAATGGATGCAAAATGCCACGCAATTGCATATGAAACAATTACTGACAACAAAGGCGCATTACCCCTTTTAGCACCTATGAGTGAAATTGCTGGAAGATTAGCAGTTTTTGAAGGTGCTTATCACTTAAAAAAGACCTGTGGAGGACCTGGCTCTTTAATATCTGGTGTTCCAGGTGTGAAGCCTGCGAGAGTGATAATTTTAGGGGGCGGTATGGTTGGAACAAATGCAGCTCAAATGGCAATTGGAGTGGGGGCCGACGTCACAATCTTCGATAAATCTATTGAAAGATTAAGATACCTAAATGATATCTTCGGTAATTCAGCTAAGGTTCTTTACTCGGAACCTCTGGAACTTAAAAGCCAACTGGTTGACGCAGATCTAGTGATAGGTGCAGTATTGATACCTGGTGCAAGCGCTCCAAAACTAATTGAAAAGTCATTTCTATCCAAAATGAAAAATAATTCTGTTTTAGTTGATGTTGCTATTGATCAAGGTGGATGCTTTGAAACATCAAAACCAACAACGCACCAAAATCCGATCTACTATGAAGACGGTGTTTTACATTATTGTGTAGCAAATATGCCAGGCTCTGTGCCGAAGACAGCATCTTACGCTCTCAATAATGTTACAGCTAACTACATTTCAAAAATAGCAAGTTTGGGACTAGAGGCTTTAGAGCAAGATCAAAATTTAGCGATGGGATTGAATGTCTCAAAGGGACAGATCACTCATTCCGCGGTAAAGGAAGCATTGCTGGAGACTGTAAGCTGTAGCTAAAAAGTTGAGGTTTCAAGATGAATGTGGACTTAGTTAATACTAAAGTTTTACTTTTAGGGTATACGGGCTATATCGGCACAACTCTTGCGAAAGTTTTGTTAGAAAAAAAGGTTCAGATTATTTGCCCAATACGAAACAAAAAGAATCTTAAGAAAAAGAAAAATATTGTTTTTGTAGATATCTCTCAAATTGAAAGTTTTCTCGAAACATTAAGCGTAAAACCTACTACTATTATTTCCTGTATTGCTTCAAGAAGAGGAGGAATTACAGATTCATGGAATGTTGAATACTCTCTAAATAAATTCTTTTTGGATTTATCTATAAGGGTAGGCATAAAGAGATTTATTCTTATATCTGCAATATGTGTTCAGAAGCCTAATCTAGAATTTCAAAAGGCGAAATTAGCCTTTGAACATCTTTTACAAAATTCAAGTCTTGAATATGAAATAATAAGACCTACTGCATTTTTCAAAAGTCTCTCTGGACAGATTGATAGAGTTAAAAAAGGAAAAAGCTTTTTAATTTTTGGTAATGGCGAATTAACATCTTGCAAGCCAATCTCTGCACGTGATTTAAGCAAATTCGTTATCCCCCTTGTTACTAGAAGTCAGTCTGAGAACAAAATTCATATAATAGGTGGCCCAGGCCCACCCATCTCCCCTAAACACCAAGCCGAGTTATTATTTGAGCTATGCAAAAAAGAAAAAAAATTTACTCACATATCTCCTAAGCTTTTCCTTGTAATCACCTATGCTCTCATCCCCTTATCAATAGTCTCAAAAAAAATACGAGATTTAAGGGAATTCTTTAAGATTGCTTATTACTACGCGACGGAGTCTATGTTATTCTGGGATGAAAAAATTGGTTCTTATAGCTCCAATAAAACACCAGAATACGGTAATGAATCGTTAGAAGAATATTACAAAAAAATACTTAAGAACGATGTGGTTTATAAAGAATTAAAGGATCAAAAACTATTTTAGATAAAAAAAATATTAATCATTTTGCTGGCGACTTTGACTACATTGTTGTGGGTGCGGGCTCTTCTGGTTCGGCAATAGCATACAGATTAGCGCAAGAAAACAATATGAAAGTTCTATTAATTGAATATGGGGGACAAAACAGATCGGTATTTATAGATATGCCAGCGGCTCTATCATACCCTATGAATTTGCAAAAATTTAACTGGGGTTATAGAACAGAACCAGAACCAAACTTGTATGGAAGATCATTAATCTGTCCCAGAGGAAAAGGTTTAGGTGGATCATCTTCAATCAATGGAATGATTTATGTACGAGGTCATCCTCAAGATTTCGATAATTGGAGCACCAAAGGGGCCTCAAGTTGGTCATTTGCAGATGTTCTCCCTTACTTCAAAAAAATGGAGTGTTGTGAAAGTAGACAATCAGCTTGGAGAGGAAAAAATGGCCCTATCCGTATAAAACTTGCAGAACAAAAAAACATATTGCATAAAGTTTTTTCAGATGCAGCTATACAATGTGGTTACTCTTTTACTGAAGATTATAATGGCTATAAGCAAGAAGGCATTGGAGCTGCAGAAATGACTGTATATAAAGGCAAGCGATGGTCTACTGCCCAAGGCTATTTGAAAAATATAACAAAACAAAAAAACATTTGCATAATGACTTCATGTTTAGTTGATAAGCTATTGTTTTTAAATAATAAATGTAATGGAATCGTTTTTAAAAAGAAATCTGAAACTTTTTCTGCGCAATGCAAAAGAGGTGTCATATTAGCCGCTGGTCCCATTGGCAATCCCTGCATTTTACAGAGATCTGGAATAGGAGAT
This sequence comes from uncultured Alphaproteobacteria bacterium, assembly GCA_902537415.1. Taxonomy (GTDB): domain Bacteria; phylum Pseudomonadota; class Alphaproteobacteria; order Rhodobacterales; family Rhodobacteraceae; genus CACIJG01. Next base: position 2,817 of record CACBBC010000034.1, read on the forward strand.
TCAAAACATATTGCGGGCATTGGTATAAAACCTTTTCTGGATTTAAAAGGTGTTGGAAATAATTTACAGGATCATCTTGAGCTATATTTTCAAGTGAAATGCACTCAACCCGTTACTCTTTTTAGAAACACTAGCTTATTTTCAAAAGCTAAAATTTTCTTACAATGGTATATGTTCAAAAATGGGTTAGGAATATCAAATCAATTTGAAACTCTTGGCTTTCTTAAAACAGATAGACAACAAAAGTACCCTAACCTGCAGTATCACTTTTTACCTCTAGCAATAAATTATGACGGATCATCACCACACAGAGGGGATGGCTTTCAGTTCCATGTAGGGACGATGCGGTCAAAATCTAGGGGATTTGTTGCCATTAAGAATGCAGATCCACAAAACTCTCCTACTATAAAGTTTAACTATCTTAGTCACTCTGATGACCTAAAGGATTTTCGAAATGCAATTAGAATAACAAGAAATATTCTAAATCAGCCTGCTTTTAAAGATTATGCGGGCCAAGAAATTCAACCAAAGCCAACGTTGAAGTCGAATAGGGAGTTGAATGAGTTCATAAAGGCGAGCGTTGAGTCAGCGTTTCACCCTTGTGGTACCTGCAAAATGGGGGATCCTGCTGATAAAGAAACAGTTGTAACACCCGAATGCAAAGTAAATGGTGTAGAAAATCTTTTTTGTGCAGATTCTTCAATTTTTCCTTCGATAACGAATGGCAACCTCAACGCCCCTAGCATTATGGTAGGAGAAAAAGCAGTAGACCATATTTTGAATAAGCCTTTATTACCAAAGGAGAATTTAGTTCCTTATAACTAGATCCTCATATACCATAGATATAATTCGTTATATTGCTACAATCACCCTTCCCTACAAATTTTTTGGTCAGAGATAATTTAAAATATGTCTATCACCATCAATATATGTAAAGTTTTTCAGTTGAGTATGTGGCACCCATTTAAACTCTGAATGAACATTTAGACTGATTTGACCAGATAATATAATTGCATAATAATAGTGGACATAAATATTTTTATCTGTCTTATTCAAGTCAATAGTTGCTATCATATTACCAACTTTGATATTCAGAGAAAGTTCTTCTTTAATTTCCCTTATCAGAGCAGAAGTGAAAGTCTCGTTTTCTTCGACTTTTCCCCCTGGAAACTCCCATATTCCCTGGGAATTATCTTCAAAACTTCTGTTTGCAATAAGAAATAAATCATTTTTCATAATCACTGCCGCAACTACATCAATGCTCGCTTTATGTATAGACATCTTTAAAACCTTGTTTTCATTTTAAAGATAAAGAGCAATGAAAAAAAAGGGCATACAGACAAAGCTAACAAAAAAATAATTAAACTATTCATATTTTCGTGAAATATTCCTGATAAAAAAGGCGCACATGCCATCCCCAGCGCAGTAGGAGCCCATATGTATCCTTTAACTCTCCCAATAACTTGTGGCTCAAAAAATAAATTTGGGACATATCCACCTGTTACAGTCAGCAAGCCATGACCCATACCAAAAAGAGCCATAGCGATAATACATACATAGAAGTTGGGTATAAGTATTATGATTAATGATAACGGTACAATTGCGCTAGCTACAAGGCCTGTAAGTCTAGCATCAAGAAATGTGGCAAACTTCATCTCTAAAAAGCGACCTACTAGCTGAAACGGTCCATATACACTCGCTAATACGATTGCAATTGAAGGATCATTAAAATTTGAGTTAAAAAACTGAATTAATGACAGCGCAGTGGTAGAAAAAATTAAATATTCTGTAAACCCAAAAATCATCAAAATAGTAATTATGACTTTTTCTTTTTTAGACAATCTTAAGGGAACAAGATCTATAATTGGTTTTTTAGCCTCATTTTTCTTCTCATCGTTTTTAAAGTTTAAATTTATAAAAAAATATACCGCCATTAGAAATAAAGATAACGACAGAAGCAAAAATATTGAATCCAGCCCACAATAGTTGCGTAAAAAACCGATAGTCAACCAACAGACTGAACTTGCGATAGCGCCATAAAATGTGATTATGGTAATATTCTTTCGTGAGTTTTGGTCATTTAGTTGAATTGCCGTGCTAAAAGCTACGTTATAAGTCGCTGAACTGAAACTTATTCCTATTAGCAGCATTGAAAACAAAAATCCTAATAAGTCCTTAGTAAAATAAAGCGAGATAAACCCTATTGATCCTATAAAGAGCCCAGTCGAAAGAACTTTCAATCCTCCAGATCTGTCAATTAAATAACCAACATAACTGGAAATAAGTACATTTATAAACAAAGATAGACTGACTATCATGGTAGTCGTCTCAAGGGACATCCCCAGTTTTTCAGCTAACTCTACTTTGATTTGCGCAAAAGAATAAAACATCGCACCGTAGGCAATGATCTGACTTATACCCAGACTATGAACTGGAACAAAGCCTCCCAAGGAACGTTTCATTCCTGTAATATTTTTAGTTTAGTTTTTCTTAGGGGGTCTTTTATCAAAGGAAGTTAAATGTTCAGGAATGTGGTGATAGTCTTTGATATCACAAGTAAATATTGCGAAATCGGGAGAAAAGACTTCAGGTGTATCAAGAGTACCCACCTTAACAATAAATGAGCCTGGTCTCGAGGGACTAATGCTTCCAAAACCAGTTCCACACTTATCGCAAAAAAACCTCTTAACTGGTGTTTCTAGATCTTTTCTAGCGAAGACCGAGGGTTTTCCTTTTGTAAACTGGAAATCATCCTCTGAAAAAACCATAACAATATTTGCATTTCCACCGGTTATATACTGGCACTCACGACAGTGACATTGGAAACTAGCTTGCAATTCTCCATTAATTTCATATTGAATATCACCACAATAGCATCTTCCACTAAGTTCCATAACGGACTCCCCTCGTTGCCTAATAAGAGTTTAAGTCTATCACTCTATAAAGGCTCTAGCAATAGCCCCAATTGAACAGTAAAAAACGTCTCTTTCCCAACCAGGAGAAAGAAACATGCCATTTGCTGTCGTACTCTCTGTAGGCACCCTTCCTTTTTCTTCGCCGGTAATTGTATCTAAAACGACAATATTGTCATAGCCGGTACGAAAGTCATTCACTGCAATCTCCCTCGTATCGCTGTACATTACCATTTGCATAGAAATTCTAGTAGGCTTTTCCCATAATTTCTTAAAACCCATATCTTTTGAGTAATTCAAACCCGCTAGCAAGCCATTTCCTGTGTCAAACGCTATTGCGACTTTATGAATGGGATCAAATGCTGGGGGGCTAAAAATGCTTCCTCGTTGTTTATCAAAAGGCTGTACAAACTCTAATTTTTTATCATTTTTTATATCAACTCGAAATAATTTTTGTGGCGATGATGATAACCCTTGAAAAACAGACCCTCTAGCTGGAAGGTCTTGACCAAATGGTCTTGTAGAAAATATAGTCACATTAGCTCTATTATCGCCATTATCTAAAAACCAACATCCGCCATCACTTATACAGCTATCCCAACTAAAACTTTGTTCCTCATAATTCAGTGTTCTATATTTTGGCATCCAACTCTGATCTAAAGTCAAGCTCCCTTTTTCGTATTTGTATCTAAAGAAAGTGTCTCGCCCTGGAACATATATCCATTGTGTTCCCTGTGTATCAATATCCATGGCTATTCTACCCATCGAGTTTTCATCAATGGCAATTTCATCTGCAACCTGATTAAGAAACTCTGGTTCTAAAATAACAAATTTTGACTTTGCATCCCATGCATGCTCGATATTTTTCATGACAAGGTTTCCATCTTTCATAATCAAAAAACTGTTATATGCAGAGTTTTGTGGTAATTTTTTTGAAGCTACCACTTTACAATCTGGATCCAGTTTATAACAATAATTTCCGTTATTGAGATAGAGATAGCCATTTTCATGCACAACAACACCACCACACCAAGTATGGCCTCCAGATGGTAAATTAGGTGAACGCGAGATACATTCTAGAGAATGAGGATCTATCTTTTCTAAAAAGCCATATTTTTCAGTAGAATCAATATGGTTGTTTCCCATCAAAAAAACTTCTCCAGGATCTCTAAGAACCATCATTACATTCCATTCACCATTTGCCCTTGTTTTTTGAGATAAATATTCGCCGTTGCTAATATTTAATCCAGGTGATCTAGGTATTTTTTGTCTTCTAGGACCGCCACATTCAGCGGGCCAAGGGCTATCATAGTACCCTTTTATTTTTTCGTTTGAGTCTAAATTTAAGTGCATTTATTTCCCAAGATATGCATATTTGTCTCGCAAGACATGTTTTGTAATCTTACCTCCAGCGTTTCGTGGCAGGCTATCTACGACGTGAAATGTTTTTGGTATTTTAAAACCAGCCAACTGCGACCTCAAAGATGACCTCACCTCTATCTCTGAAAAATTATCGCTATTAACGATGACTAGAGCTATAACAGCTTCTCCCCACTTGGGGTCTGAAACCCCAATTACAGCACAGTCGATAATGGAAGGTTGCAACATTAAAGCATTTTCAACTTCTGCAGGATAAACATTTTCTCCACCTGTTATAATAAGATCTATTATCCGATCTCTGATAAACAGATATCCCTCTTCATCGAGATACCCAGCATCACCTGTGTAAAACCAGCCATCATTTATTGCCTCGTTAGTCGCCTTTTCTCTGTTAAAGTAGCCATCCATTATTTGATCTGTACGGCATATAATCTCCCCGATAGTTTTGGCAGGAACTTCATTATCATGAGCATCAACTATTTTTATCTCTGAGTTGCTGAAACATTTTCCACATGATTCTAGCCTTCTGTTTGCTTTTAATTCGCTCGGGTCTAAAGACATAAACATGCCAGTTGTTTCAGTCATTCCATAGACGTGAGTAAAATTTGAGTTCGGAAATATTATTTGCGCACGCTTTAACGTATCAACAGCCATTGGTGATGCACCAAAAACAATGTTTTTAACATTTTCAAATACTTTATTTTTTTTTTCAGCAGCTATAACTACCATTTGAATTACAGCTGGAACCATCAGAGTGGTTGCTACATTATAGTTCTCAATAATATCCAAAATCTTCTCAGGATTTATATCTACCAGTAAAATATTTTCACATCCTGATGCAAGCCCAAAGAAAAGCCACGCACTTCCCGCTATATGAAACAGTGGCATACAAACAAGATTAACAGCGTTGGGATCGAATGGCCCTAAGTTATTCATTCCATTAGCAATTAAAGACATAATTCCTTTTTGAGAAATCAAAGCGCCTTTGGGATTACCTGTTGTCCCCGAAGTATACATTTGAAAAAGTGGGGTTTTAGTAGCTTTATTTACAGATAATGATACATCAAATGTACCTGGACTTTTCGACTTTAATAAATTTCTTAGTTCACTTATTCCAAAAGAAAGGTGTAAGTCAGTTTTGTCGGCATTAAGTTTTTCTACTAGCTCTTTAAATTCCTCACCAAAAATAATAATTTTTGAGCCAGAGTCTTGTACTATGAACTTTACTTCTTCATACGCAAGCCTGAAATTTATTGGAACCATAACAAGTTCAAGAATGGATGAAGCGTACATTAGCTCTATAAATTCAGAAGAATTTTTTGCCAAAAAAGCTATTCGGTCGCCAGATGTAACTTTATTTTTTTTTAATAATCCAACAAAAGATAATACTTTTGATAATATGTCAGAGTTTGTATAGCTTATACCATCTATCGATAGAGACACATTGTCTGGATTTTTTTTTACGTGATAATCTAAAATTTTATGGACTTGAGCAAGCTTTTTTATCTCTTCCATAGTTTACCCAAAAGATTATAAGGAGCGCATTTAGTTAACTGAAAGCTCGGTAGATGTAATTTCCGAGTCATAATTATAAACAAAAATTCCAGAAAAATTGGTCTCCTTGTAAACAAAGGTATCCTTTAGCTCACTAAAAAACCCTGTCGAATGCTCTTCAAATTTTTTTAAATCGCCTCCAGTTTCAAACTTTAATGATATAGAAACACTTCCGCATTGACCGATCGAAATATTCAATGATCTAATGTTAAAAGCTACTATTTTTTTTCCAAGGTTTTCAGAACAAAAAGTTGCAGCAACCTTTGCTTCACTAAGGCCTGGGAATTTTAAATTGTACACTTTTGCATACATTGC
>CACBBC010000035.1 GCA_902537415.1 uncultured Alphaproteobacteria bacterium
TACTTTAGGTAAGAATGGAGGCTAAATATGGGTATGAGTATTAATACCAATCAGGGTGCTATTTTAGCAGCGGTAGCTGCACAAAGAGCATCAACAATGATGGACGAGGCTATGACCCGCCTATCCACTGGGAAGAGATTGAACTCTGCTAAAGATGATCCTGGAGCTTTACAAGTTGCTCTTCGAATGGAAGCAGAAATCAATGGTTTATCTACAGCTTTAAAAAATGCCAATGATGCTCAAGCTGCTATAGATACTGGTGAAAGTGCTCTTGGTGAAGTTCATACACTACTTTTAAGAATGAGAGAGTTAGCGGTTCAAGCATCAACAGACACCTCTACTACTGCTGATAGATCTGCATTGAATACCGAGATTTCAGCACTTGAAACAGAAATTAATAGAATAGGTACGTCAACAACTTGGGGTGGCACACAACTTTTGGACGGAACGTATTCTGCAGGAAAGCCAATTACTTTTCAAATAGGCCCTAGATCAGGAAATACATTAGCTTTTTCGATGGGATATCTTCAGGCAACTTCGGCTGCAGGTGCTCAGGGAACCCTCGGTTTGACAAGTGATGTGACAACGAGAACAAAAGCATCGGCATACATTGGAACAATTGATGGAGCAATATCAATTATCTCATCGAGAAGAGGGAGTTTTGGTGCCGTTTCGAACAGACTAGATAGTACAATTGCAAATTTAACTAACATGAAGGCAAATATCGAGACTGCTAAAGGTCAGATAGTTGATACAGACTTCGCAACAGAGACGGCAAAGCTTGCTCGGGCTCAAATACTAATGCAGGCTGCTACCGCAATGCTAGCTCAGGCAAATGCATCAAAAAGCCAAACCTTGAAGTTGATAAATACCTAATTAAAGCCATGAACCTACGAGAGGTTAGATAATTATAGTGGTCAATTAATATAGACTACAGAATGGTGCACTGTTTCCGATCAAGCACCTTAAAAGGAAGCGCGTTTTAGTAAAGAGTTTTTTATTACCTTAATTCACTTATGGAGATAAAAAATGTACAAAGACTATTTCAAAACAAAAAAAACCTTCAAACTGAATTCACAAGAATTTTCTGATTCTAAAGAGCTTAATGAGGAAAATGGCTTGAGATATATTCTAGAACAAGCTGCTAGAGAAATGCTTGAGAGATTTACTCAGGAGAAAAGCGAGGAAAAAGTTCAGTAAAGAATAAATAAATTATTGATGATAGGAAAATAGAGTGCTTACGATAAATACTAATAATGGCGCCATTTTAGCCGCTAATGCCGCCAAGAACGCTCAGGAAATGATGGATAAAGCAATGATGCGTCTTTCCACGGGAAAAAAATTGAATAGTGCCAAAGACGATCCAGGGTCATTAAGTGTTGCTATAAGAATGACAGGTCAAATAAATGGTCTAACAACATCTTTAAAGAATGCGAGTGATGCTCAATCGACTATCGATACTGGCGAGGCAGCGCTAGCTGAGGTACAAACTCTATTACTTAGAATGAGAGAGTTAGCGGTTCAAGCTTCAACAGACACAACAACAAGTGCCGATAGAGCAGCATTAGACTCTGAGGTGAGTGCTTTAGAAACAGAGATAAATAGGATTGGATCTTCTACTACCTGGGGAGGTATAAATTTGCTTGATGGTACGTACTCTAAGGGGAATCCCATTATATTTCAGATAGGTCCAAACGGAGGAGAAACACTAACCTTCACCTTAGGGTACGTTCAAGCTACTTCAGCTGCTAGCGCACAAGGATCGTTAGGACTGACAAGTGATGTTACAACGAGAACCAAAGCATCTGCTTACATTGCCACAATTGATGGAGCAATTTCGATAATATCCTCCAGACGCGGGAGTTTTGGAGCAGTTTCGAACAGGTTAGATAGTACGATTACTAATATCAGAAATATGAAAGCAAATATTCAAACAGCCAAAGGCCAAATTGAAGACACTGACTATGCTGTGGAGACAGCAAACTTAGCTAGAGCTCAAATCCTATTGCAAGCGGCTACTGCAATGTTATCTCAGGCAAACGCCTCAAAGAATTTAACGATGCAATTGATTAATAATTAAAATTGCATTTATCAAGAACAAGTATGGCTTAAACATACGTCGGAATAAAATGGTGTCACAAACATCTCCACTTACCTCCATAAACTTTTTGTGGCACCATTTTACTTGCTTTAAACAATTTACACAAAAAATGCATGCAGTGTTTTTAAGACTGCGACTCTCGCGGTGTAGTGGCTGGCATTGCGATGCTGGCTCAAGGTAAACTACGGAAACAAAAGTCGTCCTGACCTACACATGTAACCGGGTTGCTCCAACAACCTAAGTTTACTTTACTCTGAAAATCTATGCTTTTTTATCTTGACCTAACATAGCTAAGATTTTCGTACTCGTTACTCAATTAGGTTCTCCAATTACCTTAGCAAATCTAAAACTGATTGCATCGATTGGTTCGCCTGAGCCAACATCGCAGTGGCAGCCTGTTGAAGTACCTGGCTCTTAGACAGGTTTACCGACTCTTCAGCCATGTCGGCGTCTTCAATTCTTCCACGCGAAACTGTTGTATTAACAACGATATTTGAAAGGTTATCGATTGTATGTTCCATTCTATTCATTGTTGCACCGAGATCACCTCTTTCGGCATCAACTTTTCGTAAAGCGCCATCAACAGCAGACATCATTCGCTGTGCATTTTTGACACTTAACACATCCATATCTGAAATTTTTCTCAAGCTTGCTGAGTCTGGATTGTCTCTAAATAGACTCTCATCGTCTTTCGGAGTTATTGTAAAAACATTTGGCGACTCAAACACAACTTGTCCAGTTAGTCTGACGGAATTTAGGGGAGGAGGGTTGATTGTATTTGCCAATTCTTTGTCAAATAATGTAACAGGAGTACCTTTAAGATTCTCATCTCTATCCACAGTTTGTACATTTAGTGCTTTCTCGACCTTAGTAAAAGTAACCGTCGCATCATTATCATTTCCGGTTGTAGCTACTGCAGTAGCTGTTCCATTTGCATCAAAAGTGGCAAGCCGAAAGGTATCTGCTGCGGCATTGGTAACAACGTAATGTTTTCCTGCTATAATACCGCCCATTGTTTCAGCAACAGCTAAAGTTGCTTTCACAACGTCGCCATCAACAAAACCGTGACCAGTACTTGATATTACTGCAGGATCAGCCTGCGATACGTTACCTGCTGTAGCTTGTTTTCCAGTCAACGCAGTAGTTCTTGTTTGACCTGGTAAATCGAACTTATCAATAAGAATATCGTAGCCGTCAGGGCTTGTAAGATCTATGTAAGAGCCATCTGAGGAAAGTCTCGCATTAATACCCGTATCGCCAGAAAATCCATTGATTTTATCTCTTAGATCAGCGAGATCAGGAGACACAGAATTATCGCCTGTTCCAAACTTCACACTAGCTGTTATGGGAACTGCTACTGAATTCATTCCATATAAATCAAAAGAAACGACAGTAAACGCATCAGCTGAGTCATCAGGGGTAAGAGTAAGTCGAGCGTGCGTTGAAGCCGATGCTACTACTCCCGTTTTACTCTCCACTGAATTAACCGCAACGGCAATATCACGAGCTGTTGCACCATTTTTGAATTTTGCGGTTTCCTTTCCAACATAGCCGTAAATTTCTAGCTCTTCAGCTCCAAGCACTTCAGAAGGTGCTGCTGTTCCGCCCACTATCCCAACAGATGGGGCATTCCCCAAACTGTTTAGAAAGAATTTTGATCCTGTCCCGTCACCTTGGCCCCCACTACCATAGGTAATAGCTCCAGAGTCAACATCAGTCAGTGAAAATGTTCTAGCGTCAGGGTCTGCTGCACTAACACGATAAGTTCTTCCAGACTCTAAACCGATAATTTGCTCGCTACTATCGCCACTATGGACATATGTAACAAAATCACCTACAGAAAAGTCATGATCTGCCGTTGTCGTTATTACGCCAAGGTTCGTTGTTGAAGCGACCTCTACGGATTTTTCCATCTGAGAAGACATATTCCACATACCGATTTTATTTGGTCTTATATCTTCAATGCTTAAAGAGTGCGTATGCTGAGGAGACTCATCAAAACTTATTTCAAATTCAGTATCTTGAAATGTCCCATTCAATAGCTTTGTGGTGTTAAATGTGGTTGTTTCACCAATTCGTATCAATTCCTTTTTTAATGATACTATTTCCTGGTTTAAAGATACTCGGTCTGCACCACTGTAGGATCCGTTTGCCGCCTGTACGGCTAATTCTCTCATTCTCTGTAATATTTCAGAAACTTCATGCAAAGCTCCTTCCGCAACCTGAGACATAGAAATTGCATCTCCAGCGTTTCTTATGGCTACATTCATCCCGGCAATTTGGGAAGACATTCGATTAACTATCGCTGCCCCTGCCGCATCATCACCGGCACTATTGAGTCGTTTACCTGATGAGAGCCTTTCTGTGGCTTTAGCGAATCCATCCTCATTTAGTCTTAGATTATGCAAAGACTTCAATGCTGCTATGTTAGATCCAATAGTACTCATATCTTTCTACCTGTTTTTTATTCACTTTCAATATGCATTTACTATGCCAAACTCGTTACTACCTTAGAAAATCAAATAAACTCTGCTGCCCAATCTTCACAAATGCCGCTTGAGCTGCGTCTCTGTTAACAATTGTTGCCTGAAGGTCAGTTACCAACTTTGTAAGGTCAGCATCTCCAAGTTCCGATACTTCACTAGTTACAATAGTTAAACGTTCACCTAGAAAATTAAGTTGTTGGTCTGTTTTTCTATTTTGCGCACCGATAAAGGCCAACTGATTACTTATATGATTTATGGATTTTTTGATATCGCCAACAGAAGTCGACATTACTTGGTCTTTGTCAACAATTTGACGTGGAAAGCCAATTTTATTGCCTTCGCCGTCAATACTTTCCATTTGAAAATAAAATTCTGGTTCACGAGAAGCACCGTTTACACCTTCAATTTCTAGATTGGATATCTCAATTGTTCCTGCGAATTTTTCACTTAGTGTAATCTTTTTTGTTGCTTCATCGTATGATGCAATAATTCCTGTTTTATCAGTATGTAAATTTATCTCATCTCTTAGATCAGAAATGCTTGCTTGCGATAAATTCATATTTATATTTATTTTCCCTTCACTACCCTCTAGGTCAAAAGACCAGTTTTGCGGGTTTCGAGAAACAGCAAGTTCCAACTCCGCTTTAGCGGGTGCTGTTCCATGACTACTTACTTGACTTGCGGTTTTTGCTGCATTTATTGAGTTCTCTAGTATTTCAAAAATACTTTTTCGACCAAACTCGGTTTTTATAGAGCCAAAAACTGTACCGCCATCAAGCCCTGATATGACCTTCATATTTTCCGATACTTGTAGAGCATGCTTGCCCCGGTCTCCAACGTATTCCACAGTTCCATCTAATTTCTTGTTAAATGCGCTAGTCGCCGCTTTGAAACCAGCAAAAATACTTTTGCCGTTGGCATCCTGAGTATTAGTGATTTCTAAAACGAGAGTAGATAACTCTTCCATTTCTTTAACCATAGCAAGTCTATCATCGACGCCATTAGTGTCGTTTGCTGCCTGTATTGATAGCTCACTAAAGCGTGTTAACACTGAGATGACTTGGTTAAGACCACTATCTGCTAAATCAAGCCTAGTTTTTGCTGTATTACCATTCTTGATAAATCTTTCTAAAAGAATTTTTTGTTCACGCTTTGCTGATAAATTTGATGCCGTAACTGGATCATCTGAGGCTTTCAAGAAGCTCTTGCCGGATGCAATCTTTGCTTGCGTATCTTGAATCTGCTCATTTATTTTTCCAAAATTCTTGGTGGCTTGTGCATTGAATAATTTTGTACTTACTTCCATAATTTACCTCATACTGTATCAATTAGTGTCTGAAATAGTTCACGGGCTGTTTGCAGTATCCTTGAAGATGCTTGATAGGCTTGTTGAAACTCAATTAATGCGGCAGCTTGACTATCAAGGTTAACTCCGGAGAATTGTGCTTCAGCTTCTTCACTTGCTTCTCTCATAGCCTCTGCTGCTTCAACATTTAGTTTTCCTGATTTGACCTGAGAACCGACTTTCGAGACAATATTAGAAAAGATCTGCTGAAAACCGCCCTTACCATTTTTTTCTCTTTGTAGTTCTAAGACAGAACTTATATTTCTATTATCACCGACCCCACCAGAATTTGCAGAAAAATTAAATATATCTCCCTCGACAGCTCGGCCATCTATTTTAAATAGAAATCCTAAAGCTCCAGCAGCTCCAGCATTATCGAGTTGGCGGGTAGCGATCGAATGTCCTGTTTCTTTATCTAATATATCAATGACATTTCCAGCATCATTAGTAACTTTAATTGTCAACTCCGGTGTAATTTCTTCAAGTTCAGGTGGATTACTATCAAAGTTAGCCGCTATTTTACGAGCGCCACCGCCATTAACAATCACTATCAATTCTTCTGGAGGAAGATTTGTAAGCTTAAAACTTTCTGCCGATAGACTTGACATAGGAGTTGTACCTGACGCAGTTACATCCAACACCTGTCCATCCGTAGTTTCAAGCTCTAGATTATCTTCTTTAACGTAAGCTAATATAGCAGCCGTTTTTAAGCCAACTGTTTCTGCGTTACTATTATTTTCGATGATTAATTCAGTGCTATCCCCAGTGATTGTAATTTGTAAATGTCCTTTTCCAGCTCCATCATCAACCCAAATCATTTGAGTATTAGCAACTGTATTATTGGTGCTCCCTACTGTGGAATTAATTGTGACGTTTTGAGAAACTCCATTCACTTTTACTGGGAAGGTGCTATCGGCGCCGGCTGAGTTTACACTGCGACCGATAATCGTTTTGGTGACAGTTGCAGGAGTCATTCCAAAAAGTGTAGCTGCATCGGTATTTCCAGATACTGTTGTAGGAACTGAAAATTGTGCACCAGTTAAAACACCATCGGGCGCAGCCACTTTAAGGGAAAAACCTCCAGTAACGGCTTCAAAGAAGGCGGATACTCGATCTAACTCACCACCCGTTACCACAACCTCACCCTTTACCATAGTAAGTAGATAATTCTGTCCGTTGAAGGATACAGTCAAAGATGAACCATCTTCTGGGATAGATGCAACTGTAACGCCTTTGATTGATGAAATAGGCGCAGATGATCTCAGAGAGTTGGCCATTGCCTTTGTTAAAGCCGATTTAGTTTGCCCCTGAAGGGATGAACTTGAAACAGCAGCTGAGAAAGCGGTACCCGCGTTAGTTAAACTCGGGTCCACAAAGTTTACATCGATGCCGTAGGTTGCTGCGGCCGCAGATGCGGCTAAGCCATTAGTATCGCCGGCGTTAAAGTCTATCTGTTCGTTAATATTAAAGCTGAGGGTTTGCTTCTCGCCTGTTGATGTTGTAACTTGATTTACCAAACCGTCTGTAAATGGATCTGCTGTTGCCGTATTAGTGGCACCTCCAGTAACAACTGACTGAAATGAACTTGCTGCCTCTAGATTAAGCGTTCCACCGAACCGGCCCGCATCGATAAGCTTTACTTGAAAAAATCTCAAGAGATGACTATTTCCTGTTTCTGCTCCGGCGGGAGTGAGTGTCACGTCTGATCCTGTAGCTGATCCTGTGGCAAGCTTAAAAGCACCTGTTTCCGCATCAATTGATTTTACGTAATAAAGAGTACCGTTTTTTGTTCCTGAATTTGTGTCTGATAAAGATGCTGTTGCTAAACCAGTTGTTGTCTCTGCGGCATTCTTTACATCAAGTATAAGTGTGTCTCCAACTCTTAAGCCATGTCCTGATCCTGCTGATATTGTCCCATCTAGAGCCATTTGACCTGCGTTTACATCGATACCTGCTACGATACCTGCATTATTTTGCACTAAAAAGGAACCTAGTGTGATTGGATCCGTATCACCTCGACCATGCATTGTTGCAGTGTTATCACCAATTGGCTTTGAATTTTTATCAACAAACCTAGTCTTTATTGTTAAATCACTAGATGAGGAATATGATGAAAGGGATATATCTTCTCCATCTGTACTTTCAAGCACTATGCGTGTTTTATCTTTTGAAAGAAAAACATTCATGCCTACTTGACCCGATTGCTGGTTTAAAGCTTCAAAAAGAGCTGTTAAATCAGAAGCTGTTGTTGACGTAGTAATTTTTATTGGTTTTTGATTTCTTGACTCAATATCAAAAGAAATCTCACCATTTCCACTAAGGCTATAGAGCTCAATTCGGTTTTTTGCGGAAGCTCTTATTCCCAAATCAGACATGTTCGCATTTATTTGGTTAGCAGCAAACTTTGCAGAGCTACCTGCAGCTATAGTTGTGCTTAAAGTATCTCCTGCAAGGTCTGGGAAAAAGAGGTTAAGTTCATATGCCGAAGTGGTGGAACTCGCCGGAAGCGAACCCAACCCTAGGCGTGCTTTCTGCCCCACGCCGTCGCCTCCAAGTGGTATGGAAAATGTACCTGCGGGTTTTACCCTTT
>CACBBC010000036.1 GCA_902537415.1 uncultured Alphaproteobacteria bacterium
CAAAACTAGTTGTTCCATTTTTTGCACTTTTAGCTGATTGAGACTTTGAAGCACTAAAATTTTCAGATAATGCAACCGTTAACAGATCTCCTACCTTGGAAGCTCTTCTATCAGTTGCAAAAAGACCCTGCTGACTGTTGCTATAAATAGAACCATACTTATCTTTTTTTTGAGCCTTCGGAAGGCTAGGCATTGTGGGCTCAAAATCTATTGAGGCCCTCTCTTCTAGTTGTGTGGAGCAACTGGCAATAAAGGACAAGCATATTATCCCAGTTATCATTTTTTTTGGCAAATTTCCTAAAGACATCAACTACTCCTTATTACAGATTGTTTGATACAAAACGCATCATTTCATCAACAGCAGATATTGATTTTGAGCTGACTTCGTATGCTCTTTGTGTTTCAATCATATCCACTAGTTCCTGAACGACGTTTATATTTGACGCTTCAAGTGAACCCTGTACTAGTTTACCAAATCCTTCACCAAATGGATTTCCAATAGCTGGAGCACCAGATGCTGGTGTTTCTACAGTGAAGTTTTCTCCTATTGGTTGTAATCCTGCTGGGTTCGCAAAATTTGCTAATGTTAACTGTCCAACTTCTGCAGCCTCTGCTTCTCCAGCCACTTGAACACTTACCAAACCGTCAGCAGATACATTAATCTCAGTTACACCCTCCGGAATAGCAATCTCAGGCTGAAGTGTATAGCCGCTTGGCGTAACCAAAGTTCCTTCTGCATTTCTAGAGAATGAGCCATTTCGGGTAAAACCAACTCGACCATCTGGGAGAAGAACTTGAAAAAAACCGCTTCCGTCAATAGCTAAATCCAATGCGTTATCCGTATTTACTAAGCTTCCTTGAGTATAGAGTTTTTGAGTATTTACAATTCTTACTCCAGTACCAACGGCAAAAGCTGACGCCAAATCGGTATCGGCGGATGTTTGTTCTCCACTACTTCTCTGGATCTGATACAAAAGTGACTCGAAATTTACTCTATCTTTTTTAAATCCGGTCGTATTTACGTTTGCAAGGTTATTTGCTATTACCTGCATTTTGGTTTGTTGGGAATTTAGACCAGTTTTGGCCACATGCATTGCACTACTTGACATTTATACTCTCCTTGATGAATACTCCTTTTATTCATAGCAAGAGCTGTGCCAAATCTTTAGCTTGGTAGTCTCATTATGCTAGAGCCGCCTTCATCAATTTCCTTTGATAACGATATAAGCTTTATATTGATCTCAAATTGACGTTGATCTTCCATAGTTCCTATAAGCTCGCTTACAGCGTCTATATTACTACCCTCTAGAAATCCTTGAGACAGCACTGCAGCTTGGTCCGCTCCCGGAACTCCACCACTTGATAATCGTAAGTGCCCATCTAGGCTTTTGATTAATGGATCCTCTTTCGAACCGCCCAAGCTAGTACCAATAGTACCAACTAATTGTCTTTCTCCTGCAGCTCCATTCAATGGCTCTATAAAAACGTCGCCATTTTCAGCTACTATAAGCTTTTTATTACCCGGTATCTCCAAAGGAGCGCCTCCCGTATCCAATACTTTGGAACCGGCACCATCTATTAAGAGCCCTGTATTTGATACAGAAAAATCGCCTCTCCTCGATAATGCCGGATCACCGCTTTTTGGTTGCACTATAAAAAAACCAGGGCCATTTATTGCTATATCTGTCTCTAGCCCAGTTGGATTAAGTTGACCTTGTTTGTTTGAAAAACCGTTTGCGCCATCATGAATGGCAAATACTCTAGAGTCATATTGATTTACTTGGTGCAAAAAACCAGATGTAAAGTTTGTATTCAGGTCTTTGCGGTGCCCAGGAACATTCAGATTAGACATATTTTGAGCTCTAACTGCTCTATTAGCAGACAAATTTTTCAGCGTATTCAGAGCCGTATGTATCATTTTATCCATTAATTATACCTCCCTGTAAAATGGTTAATTAACCTCTGATATTAATGATCGTTTGCGTAAGTGTTGTAGTTGTTTCAATAGCTTTTGCTGACGCTTGAAAGTTTCGTTGAGCAGTTATCAAGTTAACTAATTCTTCAGTTATATCAACATTTGATCTTTCAAGTGAACCAGAGAGAATGTTTCCAAAGCCTTCAGCCCCAGCTTCCCCAACTTGAGCAGTACCCGATACTGCTGTTTCTACATATGTTGCGTTACCAATTTGTTTTAAACCATTTTGGTTATTGAAGTTTGCAACAACAATTTTCCCAAGTGGATTGTTTTGTCCGTTCGTATAGTTTGCTCTAATCGTTCCCGATGCATCAATTTCAAGACCATCCAATCGACCAGAAGTAAAACCATCTTGATTCACACTTAGAACCGAAAATGGTTGTGCAAACTGTGTAGAAGACCCAAAGTCGATATCTAGGGATATTGAAAAGCCTTCTTCCTGCTTTTCATAGTGTACATCTTGTTTTGGATTAATTAATTTACCTGTTTTATCGAATGTTAATTCACCTTCATCAATGTATAGAGGATAATATCCCTCAACCATATTTTCTGGTGGTGTCTCAACTACTTTACCGTCCGCGCTAACAAATAGGTTTACACCGTTAGCATTTGTTGCCTGCACAAGATTAAAAATTTTAGGGACTGTACCCACACCGAGAGGAACGTCATCAAGCCCTAGGCGAGCAGACCCTTTAACTTTAATAGTTGAAGTATCACCAGTAGTTCCCGTAGTAAATTCAAAGTTATTAGTTGAGGCATTAAAACGCGCCGTTACACCACCTACGGTATCTCCAGTAACTGGATCCATAATTTGGTTGATTTTTGATTCTAAAGCTTCGGCAAGCGTTGAACCAACATAAAATCCAGGAGGAATAGTGATAACACCACTTATACCATTAACGGAGACGTTGAAAATATTTTCCCCGTTAGTTGTTGATAGCCTAAAGACCTCATTAAGTGGTTCGGTAGCAGTTGCGCCTAATGCTGTGGCTGGTGTCGCCGACAACCCTTTACCCGCGGTAAATTCAGCCTCAGTCTTAGTAGCTCCCACCCCCAGAAGGTTATTATCGCCTGAAAAATAATCAGTAGCATCAACAACTGAGCCCGTAGCATCTAGAGCATATCGTCCAACTTGAATATTAGAAGCTTTTTGGGTATCGGTCACTCCTAGCGCGCCTTGTGCAGCAATCTGCTCACCAGTTGTTCCACTTGAGATCTTGAAAGATTTTTTGTCACTGTTATATTCAACCTCTATGCCGTATCTTTTGTCATTGAGCTGAATTTCTTCACCATCCGCTACAAAACTTTCTCCAGATAAAATTTCACCACCACGAATTAGTGTATCGGGCGCGTCATCTTTTGATACCAAGCCAAGATTATTTGTATCGGTTGCAGTTCCCTTACCATAAATGGTAAATGAGTTGAAATTACTATCGGTACCAGTTCCAAGAACTGTTCTATCAACTGTAAATTGCAATCTCTGATTGATTTCATCATAGGTTACTTTTACTGGGGGATCTAGTTCATCAACCCATTGCGAGTCTTCCGTTCTGTCAGCATTTTCTAATCCTAGCTTATCCAAAGTACCATCTGCTCCATCAACAAACTGAGCGTCAAAAGCTGAAAATGCTCCTGCACCAGCCAATATACCAGGAAAAGTTTGTTTTGCGGTGCCCGTCTCGCGTAATACAATTTTTTTACTAGCAAAATTTACTGGAGCGTCTTCATAAACATTTTGTGCTCCCTCAAAAAAAGCTTCGACATTTGATGATGGGCTATATGCGACCTGCAAATTAGCACCGGTAGTATTGATTACGTTGAAATCGGCATCAGGAAAACCTAGCCCAGTAGTGTTAATCTGAATATAACCTGTAGTGTTAGCTGATGTCGGATCAGTATATTGTACACTGGATATTGTAAATTCACGGCCATTCAAATATTGAGCTTGAGCGGTTTCGGATACATCAAAATTCCCACTTAGCCTAACTTTTCCATTAGCTGCAAAAATAGGCGTAGCTGCATTGGCTTCTAAGGTATCGAAATATATTCTTAGGGTATTCTCTGTTGTTGAATACATTATTTTGTTACCAGCTGGATTTGTACCGTTGCCTGCACTATCGGCGACGTTGGCTGGCGCATTTGCAACTGCTTTTTTCCCGTCGTAAACACTCAGATTTGGTTTGTTATCAAAATAGGAATATACTAAAAACTTGTTTCTTGTGTCATCTGGAGGATTGGTTTCATTCCCTGCGCCTGCATATTCATTTGATGTGTGTGTAAACTGAATAATATCATTCGTCTCATAAATGGTATCGATTGTGGCACCACTGGCTCGTGTAAATTGAAGCTTTTCAATACCTAAAGCAGCTTTTTGCGTCGCATTATCCGCGTATGAGTTTAATGCTTCATTAACCCTCGCTTGAACATGAGCCAAAAACTCATCTCTTGTAAAGTCTGGAGATGCCCCAGTTAGATTAATTCGATTTGCTCCTCCAACCTGTTGCGATGTAACATAACTATCTGTCAGAAGATCAACTGTGATCGCGGCGTCTAACGAAGATGTTGACCCATCTGCATTAAGTTTAGAGAGGTCGATATTAATCTCGTCATCAACATTTCTTACGATTTGTATTTTTTTATCGTCGCCATAAGCTTCGTTAATCGCTCTCTCTACTTCAGCAGCTAGCTGTGCCGCGTTATATTTTCCTGGTCTTATATCAATATTTACTGGTTGGTCAGCACTATCCACGTTAAGAG
Organism: uncultured Alphaproteobacteria bacterium; assembly: GCA_902537415.1. Classification (GTDB taxonomy): domain Bacteria; phylum Pseudomonadota; class Alphaproteobacteria; order Rhodobacterales; family Rhodobacteraceae; genus CACIJG01. Next base: position 4,733 of record CACBBC010000036.1, read on the forward strand.
TCAAAAAGTTCTTGCCCCAGTAGATATCACTATCAGTTAATTTCCCAGACTCTACCGTCGCGTTATAAAGTAGTGGATCCGTAACTATTTCAACCAACTTGTCACCTTCTTCGCCGAAATCGAAGGCAGTCAATTCTCCCTGAATATTGGCTGCGGTAGAGGGGACCTGTGTTTTTAGGTCGTCTAATTTATATAATGGTGATCCTTTTCCTTCAAGAAAGTAGTTATCATCCGGCACTGCTGTTGTTTGCGCACCGAACTCATCAATAAATATTTGCTTGCCGGCATCATCAACCGCGCTTACCAAGTCTGGTTCAATGATTGTATCATTTATCACCAAGCGAGTATCAAATTTGTTGGTAGGATCCGTTGCTGACGCTGTTTGAGTTTTTATGAAAAACATTGTAGCGATTGTCGGGTTACCCAAGTCATCAAAGATTGTTATTGATGTTGAGTTAGTAAAAGTTTCAGGATTGTTTGGGTCAAACGTATATCCATCAGCAAATTGTGGTTGATCGGGAACAACAGCAGCAGCTGCAGGAACGTTAACTCCAAGATCAATATTTGATGTAGCTTTTGGATCACCTGAAGTAACGGGGAGTTGCAATGGTAACGCAGAAATTAAATCTTTTGCTGTAACCGATCCGTCTTCGTTAACAGGATAAACAAGTAGATACTGACCAGCAGAGTCAACCACGTATCTGTCGTTATTGACGTTAAGAGATCCGTTTCTTGTATAAACTGTTTGCGCTGATGTAAGTGAGGGCTTTAGAGCAAAGAATCCTTGCCCAGAAATAGCAAGGTCAAGAGCGTTTAATGATGAAGAAATGTTTCCTTGAGTAAACTGCTGTTTAATACCTTTCAAAATCGTACCAGAACCAATTGATGATGAAGAGTTTTGGAGAGGGGAGGTCGCAAAAATATCACCAAATTCTGCTCTACTTCTTTTGAAACCAGTAGTACCAACGTTAGCAATGTTATTTGATGTTGCCGATATATCTGATTGTGCTCCGTTCAGTCCTGTTAATGCTGTATAGAATGACATTTTTTACTCCGTTTTACTTAACTCAAAATTCTTAATTAATTTCTAAACTTGATGACATCTGCCGCAGCCATCTCACCAAAATCTTTTACATCTATAGTTACACCTTGGCCCTTTTTATCTAAACTGGCAGCTATAACTTCAGAGAAAACTGAAGGAGTTAAACCCTCTGATCCTTTTCCAGTATTAATGAACGCTTCAACCCGTAAAGGCTCATTTTTGTCTACAATCTCCTTTGGAATGTTTAGCCATTCAAATCCTACCAAGCCTCTTCCATGAGCGCCTAAGTCTGCTGAATGAACTAGTTCACCAGAACTGTCAAAAAAAGCAACTGATGTTTCACTCGATGCAGATGGAAGATCGATAATACCATGTATCTCACCGTTTTTGTTTGGTCGCACAACGTTGCCAGGAACTAATACAGAGTTGCCTAGCAGATCAGATGCAGTAGCTATTCTAAATTCATTTAATTTATCTGATAAACCTTTTAGTGTTTGGCCCATTTCTGTTATACCAGTGACGGTTGAAAACTGAGCCATCTGCGCGATAAACTCTCCATTTTCCATAGGTGCAAAAGGATCTTGATTTTGAAGCTGCGTAGTCATTAGTTTTAGAAAGTCTTCTTGTCCGAGACTGTTTTTCCTTTTAGTAGGGGCATTTTCCGGCGAACGGACACCAATTTTATCTAAAATATTGTTTAGGGATTGATTACTGCTTTCTATACTAGACATATTCGTACTCCAAAAATTACTTTCCTAAATTTATTGTTCTGATCATCAAAGCTCTCAAAGTTGAAATAACTTCAATATTGTTTTGGTATTGACGACTCGCTTCAAGCATCTCTACCATCTCTTCCTCTATGTTGACTGCTGCATTGAATATATAGCCATCTTCATTTGCTTTGGGATGATCTGGCATATAAACTTTTTCTGGTTCTCTATTAAGTTCCCTAACATTGATTGCATCAACACTTGCAATCCCATTGTCATGCAGCTTGTCAGAGTAAATAGTCTTAAAAATAGGTTTTAGAGGGCGGTAAGCCTCCTCACTAGTAGTCGCAATGTTATTTGAATTTGCAAGATTACTTGCTACTGTATTTAACCTTATCATTTGGGCGGCCATAGCTCTCCCTGATACATCAAATATATTTTTTATTGAACTCATTATTCACCCTTTATCGCGGACATGAGCCCAGATATTTTATTGGTTAAAAATTGAAGTGTAGTTTGATATCTGACTACGTTTTCTGAAAATTCCATTTGCTCAACTGCCATTTCCACCGTGTTACCGTCTAATGACGGGTTGAGAGGCTCTCTAAACATAACATCGTTTGGTCTAACTTTACTTAAAAGAGCAAAATGCTTTTCATGATTAACGGAAATATTACCAAGTTTTTCCTTTTTTCGCATTTCAACATCGAAATCGATGTCACGAGCCTTAAAATGAGGCGTAGCCGCGTTAGCAATATTTGATGCGAGTATTTTATTGCGTTTTCCTCTTAAGTTAAGGGCATTTGAATGTATGCTTAGGTGATTTTCGATAGTTTTCATTTTATGTTATTTCGACGTTTAATTATCATAATTTTTCAATTTCTGGTGTGAAAATTGCAATTAAAATGCCAACTTGATAAACAAAGGAAAAAAAATGACCCTTTCAGAAAATTCCATCAAATTGGATCAGAGTGATCCAGTTCCATTGGATCCAATAATACTAAGAGCAAGAGATGAGCTTTTAGGAAAATATTCAGATAAAAGTTTCGAGGAACAAATAACTTTTTATAAAGCCGTAATAGAGGGCGAAAAAGATAGCCTTGCAAGGCTGAGTGCTATGGCGGCAAGAGTTTACATTTTAAGAAAAAGGCTTGCTCTTTTGGCTGGCAACCTGATGGAAGACCAACTTGATGATCTATCAAATAAGCAGAGTGGATTTGATTTGGATAGTTCATTGGCTGAAACTTCCGATGTTAGAGATCCAGAAGTCATAGGTAATGACAATTCATGGATGCGTTTAAGAATAGTAGACTCTAGTGAGGTTAATGGTGTTCGTTTTCCCGCGGGAGTAGTAATTGATGTAAAAAGGGAAGATGGTGAAAAGTTAATCGAGTCCGGTAAAGCAGATTTCATCTCAACTGAAGAGAGCCGACAATTTAAATCAGAAGAAGGGTTGG
>CACBBC010000037.1 GCA_902537415.1 uncultured Alphaproteobacteria bacterium
AGGTGGCGGCCAACCTGGAATGCCCGGAGGCGGCGGTGGACCTGGACCTGGCGGTGGAGGAGATCCTGGACCTGGCGGTGGAGGAGATCCTGGACCTGGCGGTGGAGATCCTGGTGGCGGTGGAGCTCCTAAACCCTAAAGAAGTGTATATTTTGTAACTATCGCCCTGAGTTTTTGTTTTCTTGGGGCGATAAAGAGCTACTGCAAAAAATAGACGAAAAGAAATCAATTAAAGACAGTTAAGAATAAGAGATACCCCTTCTTTAAACACTGCTTATCTGACATTTTTTTCTTATCCTTATTTTTCTGGAAGCCCATAGGGTTTCAATGCTGATATCAATTCATTGAGATAAGTTTTGTCTCGAGCTGTAATATATTCCTTATGAATAATTTCACCGGTTTTACCTTTGCCATCAATGGATTTATGAAGTTCGAACATTTTTTTTGCTTTCTTTTTATTTCCCTTTAACTCATACAGATAAGCAAGCTGCAAATATAATGTTTGGTTAACCCCACTCCAATTATGCTTTTCATTTAATTTAGTAAGAGCGAAGCTCTCAGATTTCTCATATTGTTTATTTTCAATTAAAGCGTGATTGTACATATAAAATATCCACGCCGCATGGTGGGGATTCGACAACATAATTTTCTCATAGTTTTCTATTGCTTCTTCTAACCTGCCAACGGGTTTAACCGCAAAAATAAAATGTGCCTGTGACCAAGCGGAAATTTTTATTGCGGGAGCCAAGTATTCAGAGCAATTACGGCCATTCTATATTATGGGAGAAGACGTGGATGTAGTTCAATATGGGTCTGACGACACCAAAACTCATAGAAAAATTAAACATATCTTAGGACAAAAACAAAATGGAAAAGTTGGTCGCCTATTAGTTTCTGAGCTTTTTACTGTCGGTAAAGGTGGATGGTCAGGGTTTCCACCCCACAAACACGATACTGATAGAGATGGTGAAACACACCATGATGAAGTCTACAACTTTAGATTCGATCCTAAGGAAGGATTTGCTCTTCAATTATTGCAAGGAGAAAATAAAAAGGTTGGAGATGCGCATCATATAGTGGATGGATCAACTTTTGTAATTGATAAGGGGTATCATCCTTGTGTGGTCGCTCCAGGTTATCAGATGTACTATTTCACAATTTTAGCCGGTAAATCTCAGAGATCTTTAGTTCAATATTTTCAACCTGAATATAGCTGGCAAGTCGAAACTATACCTGGCATTAAAGATATGATAGCCAAATTTAAATGACCTTATCTACACTTAGCCAAGAGCTTCATGTTGCTAGAAGCAAGAGGTACGCACTTGCAGGTTTAGTTATACTGGGATGGGAAGATGCAAAATATTATGTAAAGGCAGCAGAAGAAATTAACTGCCCAATTATCTTGCAAGTTGGACCAAATTGCCGCGAAAACACTCCTATAGAAATAATGGGGCCGATGTTAAAAAAACTTGCAGAAGATGCATCAATTAATATAGTAACTCTATTGGACCACTCTACTAATTTAAAAGAGTGCGAAAGAGCTCTAGATAATGGCTTTTCATCAATTATGTTTGATGGGTCAAACATGGAACTTAACGAAAATATTGATATGACATGCAAAGCCGTGGAGCTTGCAAAAAATTATGGAGCATCTGTAGAGGCAGAGCTGGGAGTTGTTGGTTACGATCAAGGGATAAAATCTAAGTTTACTGAACCGAAACTTGCACAAAAATTTTATGCTGCTACGCAGGTAGATGCTTTAGCAATTTCTGTTGGAAACACTCATCTCGAACAGGAGAAGGCAACAGAAGTCGATACCAAACTAGTCTCTCAAATTGAAAAATTTGTAAAGTGCCCACTCGTTATTCATGGCGGGTCCGGTATAAAGACCACCCAACTTCTTTGGTTAGCAAAAAATACTGCCATTTGCAAAATTAATATAGGAACACAATTAAGACAGGTTTTTGGAGAAAATCTGAGGGAATACTTATTAAATAACCCAACTATTTTTGATAGGATTGAAATTCTTTCTCACGTATATGAGAAGATAATACCTACCACAAAGAAAATAATCTTGAATCTAAGGCCAGATAAATGACTTTACAAAATAAGGGCATTTATCTAATTCAAGATCCTTTCACAGTCTGTATCTTTGAGTAAGTTAAGTACTTTTGTTTGATGTTTGTCACCAAGACTTCTGAACTCTTCACGAATCCATTTTAAACATTTTACTTGATAGGGAAATGTTCTTTGTTCCCACTCACTACCTAAAATTTCTGCACTCCATTTTTCTTCACCACTATTAAAAGCTTCTTCGTTCTTAAGCATAGTTGGGACATATGTCTTTCCAACTTCACGGAAGATATTTTTAACAGTTTCGGGAAGCTTTGAGTCACTGATCCAATCTTCGCTATCAGGTTCTAATCCAGACAGGTCTTCAGTTTTTCCTACCCATGCCATAGTCCGCATTGAGTTTTTCTCAATTATAGAGCGAGGTGTGGGATCAAATCCTACCAGCTGGCTTAACTGTCCAAAGAAAGCAAAATCTGCAGAAGATGGACGGGATCCAAGCAAAAAGGGGAAGTTGATGAAATGGTTCTCCAATATGCTTATAATTTTTTTGAAACATTGGTCTATGAGAGGCGCTGTTTTTTTGTTCGATCCTACAACCCAAACCCTTCCAAGTTGGCGTTGTGCTATTTTTTCTTTTTTATGACTAAGTTCCTCGTTTGTAAGTGTGGAGTTTGCATACAGAGGTAACAACGTACCCGCATTGTCAATGTCTTTTTCATCATACCATCTGTAATGAAACATAAATTTTGTTCCCCACTCATCACCATAATCTTCAAGTAAGTAATTTAAAAATCTCAAAACTGGGTTTGAGGGGATAGTGCTGCGGCTCATGAATTTGCTCTCTAGCTTTCTAATGATAGGGGTTGAGTCAGTAACTGCAGTAATTTTCTTTTCAGAATTTTCAAATAAGAATGTTGGGTGTAAAACTGGCTTAGGTTTTTCGATATTGTTCCGGTCTAAATATTCGTCTGGCTCTCCCCAGATAATTTTATACGGGATATGCTTATACCTTAATAAGGCAACCATCTTTCGTGTGTAGGGTGATCCGTTGTTACCAATTAATTTTATGGGTGCTTTGATGATCATAAAATTTTTCCTTTATGTAAAATATGTATTTTACTAACCTAATTTTGGTGAAATAAATTTATGTTAGCGTTTTCAATTTTTTGATTGAGATTAGAATACCGTAAATTTAAAAAAACTTTTTTAAGTGCTTCTCGTAATACTCTTTTGCTCCCAATTAAGCAGACATTCTGCTTCCCTCTTGTGATTGCCGTATATATCAATTTCCTTGTAAGCATTATGCGATGATCATCCACTATTGGCATCACAACGTTTGGGTATTCAGAGCCTTGACTCTTATGAACCGTTATAGCATACGCTAAATCTAAATAATCTATTTTATTGTTATGAAAGAGTTTCATTTCTCCATCAAACTCCACTCTAATATTTTTTCCAACTTTATTTACAACGTAACCAATATCGCCATTTCTAACATCAATATCATAATCATTTTGTGTACATATCACCTTATCCCCTGCACAAAATTGTATTTCTTTTTCACCCTCCATTTTTGAAAAAACCTTTTCGCCATAAGGGTTATATTTTTTTTGCATAATTGAATTTAAATTTATAAGACCACTAGAATAACGGCGCATTGGGGCAAGAATTTGTGTTTTGTCAAAATCTATACTGCCGTTTTTATTCCCGGTAAAAAAATCAACTACTTCAATAATTTTTTCGACAACCTTACCCTTGTCAACTTCTACAAATGAAAAGCCTGAGCTAGAAAAATCTGAAGAGAATTCTATTAACTCGCCTTTATTTATTGCTCTAGCTACTTTTGGGATCACGCTATCACTGCCTTGTCGAAATTGCTTTGATAATCTGCTAACAACAATTTTTTTTGATCTTATTAAATCTAAAAATGGTTGCCCTGCACCGACAGGAGGTAGTTGGTCAACGTCTCCAATTAAAATAAGTTGAGACCCTAAAGGTAGCATTTTGACCAAATCATTGAATAAATTTATATCGATCATGGAGGACTCATCCACAATCAAAGTATCAAACTCAATATCCTTAGCTGATGAATCTATCATCGCTTTTAGCATGTGAATTGTCGATGGTTGAAATTTTTTTAATGCTTGATTTTCTGCTATTCGTTTTGCCGCTCGTCCCGTCGGAGCACAGATACGAATTGTCTTTCGAAAGCCGTTGACTAAAACTTGAGCGAGGCCTTCTATAATTCTTGTTTTACCTGTTCCTGGGCCACCAGTAATAATCGAAACTCCTGCTTCTAATGAATTTTGGATTGCTTGCACTTGTTCTTCTGATAAAGGATTGGTGGCATTTTTGTTAGCCGAAAACTGCTTGCCCTTTATTGGTTTGAAATTATCTTTTATCAAACAGATCTGTTGAGCAATATCATTGTCTCGTTCACATGCTTCTATGGTTTCTAAAAAATTTTTATCTTGCACTTTAAAATTATTAAATAAATGCTCATGGCTGTTAATAGCCGTTTGAATTGTTTCAATGTCATTTTTTGTTATTTCTTGAGTTCTCAGTAAAACCCTCTCTAAAGGCCCACAGGTATTGCCACGTTCGGCTTCACTTTGCATCAGTGCATGTCTCGTAGCAGCAACTATTTTTTGATCTAAAGAAACTTCAATTCCAAAAATGGAAATAATACTCTCTATCTTATCGAAGCTGAGTCTAGGAATTTTTTGAAGCACCATATATGGATCTTTATGTATTTCAGCAAAAAACTTATTCCCAAACACTTCTTTAACAAATTTCTTTTGTGTATATGAAAAGCCAATTTGTGAAAATAATATTTCAAACCCTGAGTTTTCATAATCTAGATCCCATCCTCCTAATAAAGCTTCGGAAAGTTTCTTTGACGTTTTTTCTTCAAGTATGTTTACATTGCGCTCATGTAAATACTTGATAACTGTCATCCCAATATTCTGCGCTATGGTATCAGCATTCTTTGGTCCAATACCCTGAAAGTTTTTATTCGACAAATATTTCTTTAGCCCCTCTATTGGTTCTTCTTTTAAAATTATTTGAGTTCCCAAGGGCACGTCATCTTTATTCAAAGGCACAAAATAAAAACCATCACGAGAGGTTGCAGTGTTTTCTGCTACAACGCTCTCACAATTTAAAGGCTCTCGATTACCATTAAAATAGCTTATTACAGCAATCAATGCGCCTACTCCATTTTTGTTAATAATTTTGCTACTTAGAACCGCTTACCAGACAAATTTACTATACACAAATTAGCCATTTACGATATATTTGATTAATAGTTCTTTATATAAACTTCTATGAGAGCAAAATCATTAACACCATAAATAGAAAAATAGCAGTTATTTTTGCCACTGACGTCGTTGGTTATAGCAAGCATATGGAAAAAAATGAGAATGAGTCAGTAAAAACTCTCCGAGCGTGCGAAAATATTCTTAAAGATCTGTTCAAAAAATATGAAGGGCGTCTCTTTAATTCTGGTGGCGACTCTTTCTTTGCCGAATTCCCTAGTGCCGTATCAGCTGTTGAATGCGCATCTGAATTCCAAGGACGTCTAAGAGAATTTTACTCTCAGAATAATCTTCCAATTAAGTTGCAATTTCGAGTTGGAATACATATGGGTGACGTAATAAAAGAGAAGCGAAATCTTCTAGGAGACGGTGTTAATATTGCAGCGAGACTAGAGGCCTTGGCTCAACCCTCAGGAGTAACAATTTCCAAGTCAATTTTTGATTTGGTTAAAGGAAAAGTAGATTTATCGTTCAATGATCTTGGTTTGCAAAAAGTTAAAGAAAATGAATTTCATGCCTATGATATTCTTTTGAGTAAATCACAGAAGCGAATTCTGAGAACATCTTCAAAGCCAGTGCTACGCAATTTAGGGATAGTAGCCTCCGTATTCGCAGTTGTAATTGTTGGAATTATTTTTTACCTCCAATCAGATACAAAACCAGTAAGCAAAACCCAAACGATGCCAATTGATAAACCTTCAATTTTGGTAATGCCTTTTGAAAATCAAACAGGAAATTCTGATAATGACTTCATCGGATTTGGGGTAACAAGTAATATAATATCCACATTATCAATTAATGACTCAATATTGGTATCCTCTTCAAGTACCGGGAAATATATTCAAGAAAAAAATTATACTGATGAAGAGATTTCACAGAACTATGGGGTTCAATATCTTTTAAGAGGAGATGTTCAGGGTACGGAGGGAGCCTTTCGTGTTACTTTGCAAATGACTGATCTTAAAAGGAGTGAGGTTGTATGGTCAAAGCTTTTTGATTTTGGAGAATTAAAACAGCTTTTCCCAGTTCAAGAAAAGATAAGTTTAGCCATTCTGGAACAGCTTAGTGTTAAAACTCGGGGATCACAGCTAACCGATGTAAACTATTTTACTAACCCAGAAGCGTATAAAAATTATCTTAATGCTTGGTCTGCTTTTGGTCTCAAAACGGTGGAGGGAAGTCAAAAAGCCGAAAAGCTATGGAAAAAAGCTATTGAGTTGGATCCGAGTAACCGACGATTAAATTTTATGATGGCTTGGGTTAACTGGAGAAAGGTTACAATGAGGATCTCTGAAAACCCAAAAAGGGATATGGAGAAAGCCTATGCTATTGCATTGAATGCTATTGATGAGTTTCCCGAATGGACAACACCTAAAGCTCTTGCAGGCTTAATCGAATTATTTTTAAAAAAGTATAATGAAGCCTGTGGTAGGATACCTACTCTATTACAAGCATCAAAAGATCATTCAGATTTAGGTATGGCAAATCTAGTTGTTCACTCCTGTGGCAGGTTAGAAGAAGCAATAGAAAACTATGAGAAAATTATGTTGTCGAATCCCCACCATGCGGCGTGGATATTTTATATGTACAATCACGCTTTAATTGAAAATAAACAATATGAGAAATCTGAGAGCTTCGCTCTTACTAAATTAAATGAAAAGCATAATTGGAGTGGGGTTAACCAAACATTATATTTGCAGCTTGCTTATCTGTATGAGTTAAAGGGAAATAAAAAGAAAGCAAAAAAAATGTTCGAACTTCATAAATCCATTGATGGCAAAGGTAAAACCGGTGAAATTATTCATAAGGAATATATTACAGCTCGAGACAAAACTTATCTCAATGAATTGATATCAGCATTGAAACCCTATGGGCTTCCAGAAAAATAAGGATAAGAAAAAAATGTCAGATAAGCAGTGTTTAAAGAAGGGGTATCTCTTATTCTTAACTGTCTTTAATTGATTTCTTTTCGTCTATTTTTTGCAGTAGCTCTTTATCGCCCCAAGAAAACAAAAACTCAGGGCGATAGTTACAAAATATACACTTCTTTAGGGTTTAGGAGCTCCACCGCCACCAGGATCTCCACCGCCAGGTCCAGGATCTCCTCCACCGCCAGGTCCAGGATCTCCTCCACCGCCAGGTCCAGGTCCACCGCCGCCTCCGGGCATTCCAGGTTGGCCGCCACCT
>CACBBC010000038.1 GCA_902537415.1 uncultured Alphaproteobacteria bacterium
ACCAGCCTGTTGAACCGCTTGCATTGTTTGCGCTCCTATAATTCCATCAGCCTTTACGCCTAAACCTCTTTGAATTTCCATGGCAATCATTCTTTTTTTGTTAGGATTTGGTTCAAGCTGCCACTCTTTCATCAAGTTGCCTAAAGCGGGATTAGCGGGCTGGGCAGGTCGCGGTGCGAACAAATTACTGAAAAAACCTCCTTGGGCAGGTTGGTTAGGATTAGCAGCAAACCCGGGCATTCCAGGCATACCGGGCATCCCAGGTTGTCCAGCCATTCCAGGCATTCCGGGCTGTCCGCTACCTCTAGGCATTGGGGGCATCCCACCAGCCTGTTGAACCGCTTGCATTGTTTGCGCTCCTATAATTCCATCAGCCTTTACGCCTAAACCTCTTTGAATTTCCATGGCAATCATTCTTTTTTTGTTAGGATTTGGTTCAAGCTGCCACTCTTTCATCAAGTTACCTAAAGCGGGATTAGCGGGCTGGGCAGGTCGCGGTGCGAACAAATTACTGAAAAAACCTCCTTGGGCGGGTCTGTTCTCACCTCTAAATTGGCTTCCTCCAAAATCCACGACACTGACGCCAGCTTGACCTCCTCCAGGACTTGATGGAGGCATAGCCCCCATTTCTCTTATTGCACCTAACGTCTGCGGACCTATTATACCGTCAGCTTTCACTCCTAGGCTTTTTTGGATCACAATTGCAATCGCACTCTTTTTTGAGGGATCTCTCTCATTTTGCCAATCCGATACAAGACCTTGCATTTGACGTTGAGACGTTGTTGTCTGACTAATAGTTGGCTGGTGCCATACTAGAAAACTCGCAAAAATTACTAAAAAGATAGAAATTTTTTTCATTTTTTGTTTTCCCTTATTTTGTATACAAGAGTCTATGGTTCAATGAAATTAAGCTTTTGTCAAAAAAAATGCTCTTTTTCTTCTATTTGTCAGAGAGTCTTTTTGTAACGAATAGGATATTTCGTATCTTGATGCTCTTGAAATTTATAAATTCATACCCATCTAACTGTAATCGAACGCCTAATAGGGTTTGATATCATAATCTTGCTTAATAAAAGGAGATAACAATGAACAATTTAAGCACACTAAGAAGTGCCTTACAGGCATTTGACACTAATACATTTTCACCCTTTGCCGTTGGTTTTGATAAGACGTTTGATCGCCTTTGTGACTATGCAGCGCACCAGAGTGACACTAATGTGGGGTTTCCTCATTATAATATCGTACAACATAATGACTATAAGTACACAATTGAAATGGCATTAGCCGGCTACAGTAAATCTGATATAGACGTTGAATTAGCGGACGGCGTTTTGACAATCAAATCAATGAAAACGGTTGAAGAAAACGAGAATAAAGTCTATCGCGGTATTGCTTCCAGAAATTTTACTCGTAAATTTACTTTAGCCGATGACATAATCGTTAAAGACGGGGCTTTAAAAGACGGAATGCTCTCAATAGAATTAGAGAGAGTAGTTCCAGAAGAAAAGAAGCCTCGTCTTATAAAAATTAAATAAAATTAACAGGGGGGGGGGTAACAGCCCTCTCCCATTTTTAGAATTATAAAACTTCCTTTGCAAAATTTGCAACTTTGTTCCAGTCAGTAAACTCATATGTCTGGCTTGTATCTGTTGGACCTTTTGTTATAAGCATGATTAATCGAATAATTAGCCGATCTAAAAACCTGTAACTAGGATAGTCAATCCTTCCTGCAAAAACTGCTAATTTATCCGGTTGCCACCCCGATAATTCTAAGAATTTTTTCATATAGGGATTAGTATCCGGTTGGTTTTTTTCCTTTTTTCTAGCAACAACATTTACTGTGAAAAACGCAGTAGATTTTTTTTGTAGCTCATCTCTGTTTACTTTAACAAACTCATATACTAGCGGATTATGTTTTCCATATCTAATGCTGGCTCCAATCACTATTTTTGAGTATTGAGTCAAGTCAATCTCTGGAGCGTTTTCTATTCCACATAGAGTTATTTCCGATTTTCTCTTTGAGAAATCAATTATTCGGTCACAAATCCTTTTTGTTTGCCCATCTGTAGTGGAATATATAATAAGGGTTTTTTTCATATTCTGAAGCCAGTATTTTCCTCAACCATCGTATCATCTTATTACAAATACTTAACTAAAAATTCTTATATATTTTATATCTTAACGTGCTATAATAGTTCTAATTTTGAACTAAAAAGGGGGTTAAAAATGAAAATTATATCAGTACGAGAAATGAGTCCTTCAGCGGGTAAAGAGGCTCTCATGGAAGAAAGAATAAGACGTGCATCAGGAGTTATGGCGAGACATGGTGCGGTATCTAGAATATTCAAGATTGGTGGTGGAGCAGGTGCAGGAAATTATTTTTTAATGAATCTTTTCAATAGCTTCTCTGATGCTGCTACTTGTTTTCAGAAATATTCTGCAGATCCAGAGCTAGAAAAATTATTTGCAGAAAGAGCGTTAAATCCAGCTGGGGAAATAATGGGGCCCGAATTATATAGATCTGTTTACGGAGATCCACCTGCGACACCCGCTACAATACTAGTTAATCGCGTTTATCATGTTCCTAGAGGAAAACAACAAGACATAATTGCTTTAGCTCCAGAGTTGGATAAGTTAATGAAAAAAGTCGACGTTTCAATTGGAGTTGTTGTACCGGTTATAGCCTCTGACCATGAAATGATGGCTGTAACGTATAGGTTCACGTCAATAGATCACTGGGGGAAATCTCTTGATGCAATGGTGGAGAATAAGGATTTCCAAAATTTAATCACAAAGGCAAATGAGATTGGAACTCTAAAAATGACTCGAATTATGAATTTGATGTAACTCCAAGCAATGACTTATAACCATTATGGGCGCCTTTTTATATTGGGCGCCCTTTTTTTATCATATGTGTTATTTCCTTTATGCGGTTATACCCTTAATAGATAGTTTTTACTGATACAAAAATAGTTAGCCGTATATTGGTGTTATTGCTTTTCCCTACTTTAGAATATTAGTTCGAGTTAAGGCCTTGCCCTAGAACGTTAGGCGATGGAAGAACTTGAAGCTCTTTTTGGATTGGGTATGATCTATTTCAATCTAGATATAGGTGCATGGTGAGTATATATTTTTCAAATTATGTCAGCCAGGCTCGCCCAATTAAGAGACTCGGGTGTCGAAATTACTCAGGGCTCAGCTAATTGGCTTGCGCAGTCTGGTATAAGTGCAACAGATTTTCCAACTCACAATTTATTCGCGGACGTGGGTAATGTTATATTTTCCTTAATTATTTTGGCAATCATTCTACTGGGCATTTGGGGTCCTAAGATGAAATCTTCATCAGACTAGCTAAATGAGGTAATGGGGTAAAAAGCATATCCCTATTACCTCAAAAATATTTTTTTACTAATGCTTCTAGATCTTAACTAACACACTGCCTTTTCTACCAGGTGTCAATGTAGCGTCATGAGACTGTGCAAAATCATTAAAATCAAAGACGTGGCCTATTGCCATCTTTAGTGCGCCATCGGAATGCGCATCGTGCAAAGCTTTTATTGCTCGATCTCTATCATCTTTTGGCAATATATAGATTAATGCTATATTAATTTTCAACGCTTTAAACAGATAAGGGCCAAAAGGAAATGTCGGATTCATATTCTTAGCACCACCATACAAAGAAATTTCGCCATTTTGTCTAACAATCTTATGTAAAAGATTAACATTCTCCCCAAATTCCACTTCTATAGCTCGGTCAACTCCTAACGGACATATATCTAAAATCTTTTTGGATAAATCAGGATCTCTGTAATCAAATACATGATCTGCACCCGCTTCCCGAATGTGTTCGAACCCATTTTCAGATCCAGAGGCGATTATATTAGCACCAGACCATTTGGCCAACTGTATGCACGTATGTCCCACTGCTCCAGCTCCTCCCGATACAAATACGGTTTTTCCATTTAGGGCCCCATCTCCTAGAGTGCAATAAGATGCAGTGAGCCCAGGAATTCCTAAACAGGCTCCTGTTTCAAACGACATGTCGTCTGGCATTTCGACGGCTTGAGTACTTGGAACCGTAATATACTCCGCTGCAGTTCCGTTTGGTCTTTGCCATTGACCGTTCCAAATCCACACTCTTTGTCCAATTCGACTTTCCTGAACGCCCTCTCCAACAGCAGTGATAACCCCAGAGCCATCGGAGTTTGGAACTATCTGCTCAAACTGTGGTTTAGTAACTCCAGGCCGATTCCCCGCTCTTGACTTTGCATCTGATGGGTTGGAACCAGAGAATTGGAGAGAAACTTGTACCTCACCGTTACCTGCTTTTGGAATCGGTAGTTCTTTTAATTTTAAAACATCAGTCGATATACCGAATTCACTATAGGTTATAGCTTTCATCATACTCGTGCCCATCTTTAATATTCCTATTCTTCTCTTTATGTTTAAATTAGTAGCAGAGGATTTTCCTCAGGCGAATTGAATATACTACATGATTAAGTGAATTGTAATTTGATTGTTTTAAAAAATGAAAAGCAGGGCATTATTAGAAACTAAAATTAATTCTCAATACTCAAAAAGGTTTGAAAAGTTTGGGCCTACAGCTAAAGGAGTTTTTTGGGCTTCAACTGCGCGTCAAGAAAAACGATTTAATCTAATCCTCAAGGAAATTCAAAAAATATCAAGAAACAATATTGTCTTGGAAATTGCTGATATTGGTTGCGGATACGGTTCCTTCGCTGATTATCTAAATAGGAACCATAATACAAGTAGGATTAACTATGAGGGCTTTGATATTAATCCAAAGTTTATAAAACATTGTCGTAGTAAGTTTTCGGAAGCGAATCTTAGATTCATAATCGATAGCAAACCATCATCAGAAAAGGACTTTGTAACTATGTCTGGCACTTATAACCTAGCTACAACAACAAATGTTTCATTATGGGAACAGTATCTATTTAGTTGTCTATCTGAATGCTGGTCTTACACAAAAACTGCTATGATTTTTAACCTACAAACATCAACAAAAAGTAAAATTTCGTCACAAAATATTTACTACGCAAATGCGTCAAGAGTCATTGATTTTTGCGTATCAAAGTTAGGTCCAACTCGAGTTGTGAGAGATAGTAGTCTAGAAAATGATGCAACCTTTACAGTTGTAAGATAAAAACTTACTTATTCTTTTTCAGTTTCAAAAAGTAGTGATAGTTGTCTTATATTTTCTTCGCCACTTTGATCCATTAGAGTAGTTGGATAATCACCCGTAAAACAGTGATCCGTGTAACTCGGGCTTTTCGGATCTCTTCCATCTTTATGACCCATTGCACGGTATAAGCCATCAATCGATAAGTAGGCTATACTATCAACGTCTAACATATCCCTTATTTCACTAAGCTCGTTATTTGCCGCTAGTAAATTTTCTTTTACAGGCGTGTCAATCCCGTAATAATCTGGATACTTTATAGGCGGTGCAGCTATGCGCATGTGTACCTCGTGGGCTCCTGCATCCCGCATCATTCTAACAATTTTGATAGATGTAGTACCTCTAACCAGTGAGTCATCAACTAAAATTACCTTTTTCCCATCAACTAAAATCTTATTCGCGTTATGCTTTAGCTTGACCGAGAATGCTCTTATAGACTGCTGGGGTTCGATAAATGTTCGGCCAACATAGTGGTTTCTAATAATACCGGTTTCAAAAGGGATCTCGGACTGTTCTGCATATCCTATTGCAGCCGGCACCCCACTGTCTGGAACGGGAATAACCATATCAGCCTGTACAAAAGACTCCTTGGCCAGTTCTTTACCAAAGGCCTTCCGACATTGATATACACTTAATCCTCCGACGATACTGTCAGGTCTTGAGAAATAAATATACTCGAAAATGCATGGCCTCGGTTTGACTTGTGGAAAGGGTTTAATACTCTCGATAGTATTGTCAGTTATTACCACAATCTCACCATTTTCTACCTCTCTAATAAACTTCGCGCCAATAATGTCTAAAGCGCAGGTTTCTGAAGTCAGTATATAGTTTCCGTCTAATTGACCAAGCACAAGAGGCCTAATCCCCAGCGGATCTCTTACTCCAATTAATTTTTTGTTTGTTAATGCGACCAAAGCATAGGCACCTTCGATCTGAGAAAGTGCATCGATAAATCTTGAAATTGTATTACCTTTTTTTGATCGGGCTACTAGTTGAAGGATTGTTTCTGTATCCGATGTCGATTGAAAAATGGCACCTTCTTTTTTCAACTCATGTCGCAACGTGAGACCATTTGTAAGGTTTCCATTATGAGCTATTGCGAACCCTCCAACTGTAAGGTCGGCGAAGAGTGGTTGTACATTTCTCAACACAGTTCCTCCAGTAGTTGAATAACGAACATGGCCAATCGCTGTATTTCCAGAAAGCCTATCTATAACGCTTTGCTTCGTAAAATGTTCGCTTACTAAGCCTATTCTTCTTTCTGCATGGAAATGGTTTTTATCAAACGTAACAATTCCCGCGGACTCCTGTCCTCTGTGCTGTAGGGCGTGTAATCCGAGCGTGGTTATTGCAGCTGCATCATCGTGCCCGTATATCCCAAAGACACCACATTCGTCTTTTGGCCGATCATTGTCAAACTGATGGTACACATATCCTCCATTTTTAGTAACCTTGTTACTTTAACACAATGAGGCTTAAGAAAAATCACTTAAATTAGAGGTATTATTATTTTTCCTTTACAAGGCGTTTTTTTAGTTCTAATCGAGAACTTAAGAAGGAATTTATAATGTCATCACCCGCGGTCTCGAAAGAGCAAAAAAAAGATAAAAAATTTTTACTAATCGTTATAGCAGCATCATGTCTAGTTGCAGCTATGTTTGGGAGCCGAAACTCACTTTCACTTACAATTGAGGGTATTGATCAATCTCAAACGCTAAATTATCTACAAATCAGTTTCGCATTTGCGCTTGGCCAGCTAGTGGTAGGCGCTATATCGCCATTTGCTGGAATGATAGCGGACAAATATGGGTCTGGTAAAACTTTAACTGTGGGTATTTTACTGGGTCTTTTAGGTATTATCTTAATACCTTATTCCACTACGGCATTTACTTTATCGATTTCACTAGGTGTTATTTCTTCTATCGGATTAGGTGTCGCTGGACTTCCTGTAGTGCTTGCCTCAGTAAACAGACTTATTCCCCAAAATAAAGTTGGAATGGCATTTGGTTTGGTAAACGCTGGTCAATCCTTGGGGCAACTAATTTTAGCTCCACTCGCGGGATTCATAATTGTAAATTTTGGTTGGATTTTGTGTATTTTATTTTTATGCGCAGTTTTATTATTGGTATTGCCTTTTTCTTTTATTCTTAGATCAAGGACAGATACGAAACAGCCTAGTGGTGTTCAAACAAAAAGCTTG
>CACBBC010000039.1 GCA_902537415.1 uncultured Alphaproteobacteria bacterium
CCTTGAAATTAACCAAATACTTTTTATCTCTATGGAGGGGGATAGATGAACAGCACTGCTACAGAAAACTTCACGAGCGAAATAACGCCTGCCTTTCAGTTCGGTCTCCCGTATATATTTGCACCATTAATGATAATCTCGTGGATATTCGGGGGATGGACAATACTTCTTGTGCCTATATTTGGGTACGTAGTGATTACATTTTTTGATGCTTTGATAGGAAAAAAGCTAATTAAGCCCACCGAGAATAGTGCTGGATCGGAGGATCGATATAAATACATTCTTTATGGTTGGGTTCCCATGCAGTTCTTTTTGATCTTTGGCAGTTTAACGGCAATATTTATGTTTGACCATCTCAGCGGTACGGAAGCATTGTTTCTTATGATAGTTCAAGGCATAATATCAGGAGCAGTCGGGATTGTATTTGCACATGAGCTTATGCATCAAAAAACAAGGATTGAGAGATTTTTATCAGATCTTTTAATGGGGATGTCGTTGTATGGTCACTTTAGAACGGAACATGTTCTCGTTCATCACCGGCACGTTGGAACACGCAAAGATGCGGTCACTGCAAGATATGGGGAAAACTTTTATAAATTTTTTATCCGTGTTATTCCCGAATGTTTGTTGTCTTCTTGGAACACAGAAAAGGAGCTATTGCAGAAAAAAAACTTGCCTTTTTGGGATTTTCAAAATCCTTTTTTTATTTATTTTGGGCTCATGCTTTTCTTTCTATTGCTAGCTACCCTAATCGGTGGAATGCTCGGCGCTATATGTTTTTTCATACAAGCTTTAGTTGCGGTACTACATTTGGAAGTCGTAAATTACATTGAGCACTACGGACTTGTTAGACAGAAGTTAGACAATGGAAAGTTTGAGCCTACTCGCCCGCATCATAGCTGGAATGCTAACGACCACGCGAGTAATCTTTTGCTAATTAATCTTCAAAAGCACTCTGACCACCACGCGAGACCAAACAAGAAATATCAACATCTCCAATCATATGATGCAGGCGATGCGCCTCAGTTACCTTTTGGCTATCCTTTGATGGTGCTTATGAGTTTAATCCCACAATTTTGGATGAAAGTTATGAATCCAAAAGTCTTGGAGTGGAGAAAACGGTTTTATCCAGAAATACAGGATTGGTCATAGAGCCTGTAATCAGGTTCCTGGAGGAGAGTAGGCACTAGCAACACTCTTCGCCGTCTTGAGAGCGCTATCTATGTCAATCTCGCTGAGCGTTACGAGTTCTTTGATTGCACCGCTAGCATTAACGGCAATGGCCGCGCCTAAAGCAACATCTTCTGATGGAACTTCGAAGGTGACTACGATATCGTATTGACCACGAGTGAACATCATATCTGTAAGTGTTGCGCCTGCGCTAGTCACAACAGCTTCCATTACTTTTCTTCTTTCAGCATAACTGCTTCCAATCATACCCTTCCATGCTGACTCATTATATTTTGCTAAGGCTATTACTTTCATTTTTATCTCCTACATTATTTTCACTTCTATTATACCACTTATACATTAATATCTTAATAACTATTCACAGTTCCCAATTAATAAAGGAAAGACCATTGTCATCTAAATATTTGTTTGTTTTTGAAAATGGTTTTGAATCAAAAAATCCATTTGCAGCCGAATATGGTGAAGGGTGAGCACTTTTTATAATTAGATTTGCATCCCCGTTTAAAAAGGTTCCTTTTTCCTGGGCCCTTTTTCCCCATAAAATATACACCAAATTTGTTTTTTCTTCATTTAATAAAGAAAGTACTTTGTCAGTAAAGATTTCCCAGCCCTTATTCTGATGGGATGCTGGTTTACTCTTTTCAACGGTCAATACAGTATTTAACAGCAAAACACCTTCTTTCGCCCACTTTTCAAGGCTTCCTGACTTAGGTCGGGCTAAGCCGATATCTGATTTTAACTCTTTGAAGATATTTTCGAGAGATGGGGGCGGTTGAACACCATCTTTTACGGAGAAACTTAGACCGTGTGCTTGTCCCCTCCCATGGTAGGGGTCTTGGCCTAAAATTACGACCTTTACCTTTTCAAATGGAGTAAAGTTAAACGCCGAAAAGATTTCTGATCCTACTGGAAAAATTTCCTTTCCCACCTTTTTTTCCGTCTTCAAGAAATCACTTAACTGTCGCATGTAAGGTTTTTTGAACTCATCAATCAGCCGCTTTCTCCAGCTTTCTTCAATATTGATAGTAGACAATTTATGTTCCTTACTAAAACTGAGATGCAATTATTAATGTTATAGTTTAGTATAAAAAAAGGTCACAGGGATACCTTATTTTAATGATTGAAAAAGAGCTTTCCGAAAGAATAAACAATGAAGTTGATAAACTTTTTGATGATCAAATAAGGTTCACTCAAAAATTAACTAGATTTCCTTCTTTACGTGGCCAAGAGCATACAGCTCAAGATTTTCTCTTTGATGAATTGACAAAGCGAGATTATGCACTTGATAGGTGGACGGTGAATGTGGAAGACATTAAAGATCACCCAGGATTTTCACCAGTAAAGGTAGATTATTCAAATGCAATAAATATAGTTGGCACCCATAGACCTCAAAAAGAGATCGGCAGATCTCTTATACTTAATGGGCATATTGATGTGGTTCCAGAGGGACCTTATGAAATGTGGTCACGCAACCCCTTTGATCCAGCGATTGAAGGTGATTGGATGTACGGTAGGGGAGGTGCAGATATGAAAGCGGGCATCGTTGCAAACATATTTGCTATGGATGCCATAAGAAACCTAGGTTACCAACCGGCTGCACGTGTTCATATTCAGTCGGTAGTAGAGGAAGAATGTACAGGAAATGGTGCGCTAGCATGTTTGGTAAGAGGATATAATGCTGAAGCTGCAATCATTCCAGAACCGGTAGATGATAAATTAGTTAGAGGAAATGTTGGTGTTTTATGGTTTAAGGTAAGCGTAAAAGGTTTGCCTGTGCATGTAAGAGAAGCAGGATCTGGTCAAAATGCAATTGAAGCATGCTTTCCAATAATAAAAGCATTAAGAAAACTTGAGGAGGCGTGGAATGCAGAAAAGACAAATTTTAAATATTATGAAGATACTGAACACCCTATAAATTTTAATGTCGGTAAAATTAAGGGAGGTGACTGGGCCTCCTCTGTCCCATCTTGGTGTGAGTTTGACTGTCGGATTGCAATTTTTCCTGATTGGGACCCAAAGGAGAAATCATTAGAAATAGAAAAATGCATTAGAGAAGCTTCATTGAATGATGCCTTTCTCTCAAATAATCCTCCTCAAATTGAGTGGAATGGATTTTTTGCAAAAGGCTATGTTTTAGAAGAGGGTACGGATGCTGAGAAAGTATTAGGTGAGGCACATTTTCTTGCTTACGAAGGAGATATGAAGAGCTTTATTAGTCCTGCATACCTGGATGCTAGGGTATTTATGGTATATGGGGATTGCCCCTGTCTAGTATATGGACCATATTCAGAAAACATTCATGGTTTCGATGAAAGAGTAAGCTTGAGTTCCGTTAGGAAAATAACAAAGACAATAGCTTTATTCATAGCCGACTGGTGTAAACTGGAAAAGATTAAGTTTTAAAAAATCTTTAAACTCCTATCTACTAATCTGGCATCATGCCCGTTGGTACTGCTTTACCTTTAATAATGAGCTTTGGTTCTTCTTTAATTCCAACTAGTTCGGGCCGGCTATTTAGATATTCGGATACGTTACTCAAATCTTCTATTGCATTAAAGAAGCTCACTATATTGGGCCAATCATCAAAAATAGTGGGCTCAAGAACTCGAATCATTGATAATTGATGGTATACCCCGAAATCACAGTATGAAGGATTCTCTCCTAGAAAAAATGGGCCTCTTTTGTCGCTTTCTAAATATTTATTGAAATAAAATATCTTCGGCTCAAAACTGTATAAAATTGTTTCCTTGAGAGCGTCATATTCCTCTCCTGTCTTAAAGTTTATTGTCGCGTTGAGGGGTTGGAATAGCTCTTGGCTTGACTCAAATATAGCGTCAGCTATTGCTCGGTCTTCCTCACTCGCAGGAAGGGTATTCGCTAATTTAGCTGTATATCGCATTATTGAGCCACTTTGCCAAATTATGGTTTGGTTATCTACAATAAGAACAGGTAGCTGACCAAACCCAATTTCTTTTTTCATTTCCGGCCAAGATTTCTCAAAATATTCCCACGCCATATGATAGGTATAGGGAACGTTGCCATAGCATAATTGCATTTGTATAGATTCTGTAAACGCGCGCATTTTAAAATACACAAGATCCAGTTTCGGGAAAGATTTCTCCATGGGGTGTCTCCTAATTTTAAGTTCAGCCCAAACAACGAACGAAGCTGTTGCGTTGCTAATAAAGTTAATTTATTCATTAAGACTGTATCATAAATTATCTAAGGGTTGACCCTATTTGTTAATAACAATTATCCTTTCAGCCGTTGAGGCTATTCTTCTTTTTTTTGGAATATTTTCTCCTTTTGCAAGGATACAAGAATTCTGGATTTTTAAGGAAGAGTTTTCAATTTATAACTTAATAATTGCTTTATTTGACCAACAAAATTTTCTGCTTGGTGGAACGATTTTAGCGTTTGGTATTTTGATCCCTTTTATGAGGCTATGTACGAATTTCGTACCAATTACTAGACTGAAAAATTTAAATTTACATAAATTGGCTATGGTTGACATATTCCTAGTAAGCTTTCTTCTCTTTTCCTCTCAATCGTCCTATTTCTTTGAGGTCAGTCTAATGAAGGGGTTTTATTTTTTGTTTGCAGCACTGGTTGTAAGTTATGTAAATCACTGGACTATGAAGAGTATGAAATAATGTCAGAAAATGAATTACTTATTGAAAGAGAAAAATTACTTGGTCGATTGGTAGAAATAAACTGGTATTTTATGGCAAAAAAATATTTAACAACCATTGCCAAAAGAAAACAATTTTTAAAGGATTTGGAAAAACAAATTACCCAAGAAACAAATGCTTCAAATGTCATTTTTGTAGAAGAGGATGGAGATGTGTATATTTGCATGATATTCAGGGCTAAAAGTATCGTTAAAAAAGTGGTAATCGATGTCTTGGATGAAAACCGAAAACCCATTCAGCCAAATTTGCAAGCAGGAAATGTCTACATTTATGGAGCTTCTGGAACCATCTTTCAACCAAATGTCAAAAATGGTCATCCAGATATTATAGATAGTGAAAAATACGGTGATTTTGACGCTTAGTATAATATAAATACTATCTCTTTGAGATGTTCACATTAATGGGCGATTTTTAGTGTCTTTTTACCTAAATGAATTGTTACAGGTAATTCCCCTAAGTATTCTCCATCTCCAGAGACAATCGAGCTCCACTTATCTGAGGTGAGACTTTCTATTTTTACGCTCTGAACGTGAGTATTTGTCACTGCATGATGGAATATATGCCTTCCAGAGAAGACCTTAATTAATAATTTTACGGCTTGAAGTCGACTAAGTTTCTTTGCAAACAATAAGTTTAATTTGTCTCTGAACTTTTTTGCATCAGGAGCAATATACATCCCACCGCCGGTATATTCCGAAGCAGCCCCTGCTAATATAAGGTTGTTCATCTCCATTTTTTGGGACTCAGTGGTAACAACATATTTATGTGATTTTAAGTTAATGAAGCTTATTAATGCAGCGGATGCATATAATAGTTGCCCTTTAAGCACAGGAATCTGTGAAGCACGAAATGACGCCTCACTTAATAATCCAACTCCAGCATTCGTTAGAGAAATTCGGCTATTATCTGAAAAGACAACGTTTAAATATCTAACCGACTTAAAATTGCGACGCCGGATCGCATCAATAGCCTTTTCCAGTGTGCCGATACCCAGAGATCTAGCAAAGTCATTGCCTCTTCCGAATGGAAGAATAGCCATGTTACGAGAGCAATCTATTGCTTTTTGGGCAATTATATTTATGAAGCCATCACCTCCACAGGCCACGATAAAATATTTCCTCGACATAAACTCCTGCGCCTTTTTTCCAGCATCTTCTGCGGAATGTGAAAAAATTATTTCTGGTTTGGTGCTTGGATCTATATTTTCAATTACGCGGATTTTTTTTTTCTTAGATAGCTTTCCTGATATTGGATTCACTATGTAAACAATATTTTCTCTCATGGGTTCTCAGAAGTATAACTTTAACTGGTACAGTGTAGAGTTTAAACAGAGCGGTCGTAAACAACAAACAATTATACAAACCGCAATTTGTACTTTACTAGTAGTTAAACTAGCCACCAAAATTATAATGATTAAGTTACTAAATAAGCGAGGGAATGGAATAGCAATTGTATTATTGTCGTCATTCTTTTTTGCCTTCGTTCCGACGTCGGCAAAAATTGCTTTGGATAGTGACGTATCTCTAATGGTTTTGCTAATGTCCAGATGTCTTATAGGTTTGATAATTCTAGCTCCTTTGACATACGGTCTGCGGGAACCCATTTTTGTAGATAGAGG
>CACBBC010000040.1 GCA_902537415.1 uncultured Alphaproteobacteria bacterium
AATTTTTAAACTATTGCTGTTTACCCAATTTTTCAAAAAATCAGTGAGAAAGAAGATTGTTGCTGCAAAGATATTATCAAATTAGAATAATCTGACAAAGAACTATTTGGCTTGGTTTTCATAAATACGAAAAGATTGAAGTCATTATAGTTGACTGATTGGAACAACTCTTCAAAAGATGGTATAAAGGGCTTTAAAGATAATAATGACATGTAAATATTAATAATTCGTTTTACAGAGGTTAAAAATATGGAATACGTTGGATTTGATAGAGACACATATCAATCTTTTAAGAATATTAAAGATAGTAGACGTTTGCACATGCTGAACCTAATAAAGCTTAATGAAGAAGCTATTTACCCGGATGGCTTCATTACGACCGGTTCTGAAGCATACCTGCGTTATGGAGAAGAAAGTGAACCAGTTTTTAAAAGATTGGGAGGGTCAATTGTATGGAGAGGAGACATGTTAATAGGATTAATAGGTCCAGCTGATGAGAAATGGGATATATGCTTTATTGCTGAATATCCAAATGTTGAGTCGTTTGTATTAATGCAAAGAGATGAGACTTATCAAAAGGCGGTACTACACAGACAGATTGCAGTAAAAACCTCAAGACTGATTAGAATGGCTCCTAAAAAAACTGGAGAGAACTTCGCTCGCTAAAACAAATGCAGTGCGTGGGAGTATGGTTCGGGTGATACACAGTTAAAGGCCCTTTAAATGCACCACTAGTAACTGAAATACAGCAATAACAGTAACTTAGATATCTCCGTGCTCATGTTAATAGGCACGATTTGTTTCACAGTTTGTTTAATTGACCCCACCTATGCGTGGGGCACTGGGGGTACTCACGTAGTATGTTCTTAAAGTGCGCAGCAGATGGGGTGTTTACAATAGGATCTTTTAAGTTCATTATAAGTACCTAAATCCAGGTGCATTATGAATTCTGAAATAGATCGAAAAATTGCAGTAATATTTGTAGCCGATGTCGTTGGCTACTCTGAGCATATGAAAAAGAATGAAGATGCGACAATAAGCAACTATAGTAGCTGTGAGAAAATCTTAAATAAGCTTCTCAAAAAATATAAAGGCTCAGTGTTTAATACTGCTGGAGACTCGGTATTGGCTGAATTTCCTAGCGCCGTTAATGCGGTTGAGTGCGGAGTAGAATTTCAGAATGAGATTAGAAAACGAAATGAATCTAATAAAACAAATGTAAAATTGAGTTTTCGTCTTGGTATCAATATGGGAGACGTGGTTAATAAAGATGGCAACCTGATAGGCGATGGAGTAAATATCGCGGCACGCCTTGAAGCTCTTGCGCAACCTAATGGTATTTCTATATCAAAAAGTGTTTATGATTTTGTAGTACCCAAGACAAAGATGACCTTCAATGACCTTGGTGTTCAGAAGGTTAAGCAAAACGAATTTCATGCGTTTGATATACTTCTTGATCCCTCTCAGAAAAGAACATTAAAAACCAAATCTAAAAGTAACAGATCCGGCCTATTGGTATTAGGTTCTTTGGCATTTTTTTTAATAATCCTCGTGAGTATATTATTTTTTAATAATTCAGAAGGCCCTAAAGAATCGACTTCTCTTATTATTTCTTCAAAACCCAACATTCTCATCATGCCTATAAAAGTTTCTGGCTTAAATAATGATCAAAGAACTTTCAATAACGGTCTTACCAAAACACTTGTATCGTACATTTCCAAAAATAAGGCAGTGAGAGTTCTTCCCAGCACAATCAGCGACTCCTTCAATAAAGGAGAGGTGTCAGAGAAAGATTTAATAAGTGAATATGGTGTAAACTTGATCCTAAATACCGCAGTCACAGCAAGTGGTGATGTTGCAAGAGTAAATATTGAGATAACTAGCCTAGACAAAAATCAAGTTATTTTGTCTTCAAATAAAAATATTAATTTTAACGACATGTTTAAAGCACAAGATGAGCTGGCGACTCAAGTCTTAGACGAGATACAGCTCAACGTACTGAACCAAGGAGCTCAGGTTAAAAAGTGGTTTGTTGGAGACAGAACGACTGAACAAGTTCGAATGGCTTTAAATTGGAGAAATGCTCTTCGAAGGTTTACAGTCGATGGGTATATCGAGTCTAAAACAATTTTAGAAGAAATGACTGAAAAAGCAAAAGAACAGGGTAATTACAAAAAAGAAAATTTTTATGTGGTGAATGCTTGGCAGACTTGGATGGGTATTCTTTTTCAAATGAGCCCTGATAGAGAAAATGACTTAAAGAAAGTATTCTTTTATGTCAACGAAGCAGTAAAATATAATCCTGCTCCTAATACCTACATAGCTCGAGCATTTATAGGCTTGACGCTTCTTAATTCCGGATGCGAGGCCGCAATAAAAGATGTTAAATTAGCTAATTCGGATTTAACGACAGTAGATACACTGGGGATTGGATCAAGTATATACGGCATGTGTGGCGATAGACAGAAAGCTATAGAACTAGCTAATAACGCGTTAAAACTTGTACCTGTTGATACAAACTGGACACTAACAACAGGTTTAGCTGCGAGATTGTTTGACAACGGCCAAATTGATGAGATTTATAACTTATTAGGTAATAAAGTTGGAGCCGTTGACTTACCCCCAAACTTATTAGCTCTATTGTCCTATATGGAATATAAAAAAGGAAATAATAAAAATAGTAAGGAATACTTTTCACGTGCAAAAAGAAGTGGTTATATGAAACCGTCTTTTGAAAGGTTCTTATTCAACAGGGAAGAGTTATCTGAAGTTTTATCTTTTTTAGACGCTCAGGAGTGATAAATCTCAGATTATAAAACTTTGAGATCATTAATAATTTTGATTTTTAACACATGTGTTTCAAAGCAAATATGTTCAATTTGATACACCATTCCACGCATGCGCCACAGGGGGGTACTCACATAGTATGTTATTGGAGAGTGCAGCAGATATGGTGCTTGGTAAACTTGGAACTCGAATAAAACTTGGATAAATTAAGTCGAAAAAAAATAATGATTTTTTAAATACGGTTTTTCACATGCAGCCTTATTTTCTAATTTGTATTTTGGTTTTAAACAATTGAGATTAGGATTATTTAGTTGTATATATTATTGAAAAAAGTGGCTAAAGATGAGTGATAATGTAGTAAAATTAGAAAATGATTTTAATCAAGTTATAGAAAGAAAAATTGCAGTTATCTTTGTTACTGATGTTGTAGGTTTTAGCAAATCAATGGAGCAAAACGAAGATGAGACTTTAAGAAGTTTTAGAGCTTGCAAGGATATATTAGATAAACTATTTACTGAACATGGCGGAAGAATTTTCAATTCAGCAGGAGATTCTGTTTTAGCTGAATTTCAAAGTGCTGTTTCAGCAGTAGTTTGTGCTAATGACTTTCAAAAACATTTAAAAGAGAGAAACAATTCAGTTTCTGATGGCGCAAAAATGTACTTCAGAATTGGTCTTAACATGGGTGATGTTATAGTTGAAGATGAAAATCTATACGGTGATGGAGTTAATGTTGCTGCAAGATTGGAAGCTTTATCACAGCCTGGTGGTGTATGTTTATCTAAAAGTATAATGGATTTTGTAAATAAAAAGACGGAACTTCTTTTTAATGATCTTGGGGAACAAAAAGTAAAAAATACATTTGTTCATGCATTCGACTTAGATATCCCTGATCTTGAAACGCGTTCTAAGATAGATGACACAGTTACTGCAGCTGCCTCTGCAAAAATAAATGAAGGTAGTGTCCCTCCAACCATAGCTGTTTTGCCATTTGCTAATCTTAGCACTGATCAAGAACAAGAATTTTTTGCTGATGGTATAACAGAAGATACAATTTCTTATTTTTCAAAATCAAAGACATTTCCTATTGTTTCATTAAATTCAGTAATGAAATATAAAAACTCTAAAGAAGCAACTAAAGATATAGCCAATGGTTTGAATGCTAATTATCTAGTACAAGGTAGTATTCGAAAAGGTGGAAATAAAGTAAGAATATCGGCAAAGCTTACAGATGCATTATTAGATGTTCAAATTTGGTCTCAAACGTGGGATAGATCTTTAGATGATATATTTGAAGTGCAGGATGAAGTATCTCAAAAAGTATCTGCTTTAGCTTTACCTGCAATTATTTTAAACGAACAAAACACTTTAAATAATAAGAACTTGAAAACTTTTAGTGCTTGGGATGAGTATCTTCATTCATTGAATTCTTATGACAAATGTAGTGAAGCTAAAAATGTTAAAAAGAAAATTAAATACCTTTATGAAGCAATAGAGCATGCAGAGAAATCAATTGCTTTAAATAGAAATTTAACGGATGCATATAATGTTCTTGCTTCGTGCTTAACTTTTCTTCGGTTAGAATCTTCTCTTCAACATGATCGTGAAAAAAATGAGGCTCGATACAGAGAGGTAGCAGAAAAAAGTTATAGTCTTGATCCTAATAATCCTGATGCTGTATTGAATGTTGCATTTTTGTTTAGAATTTCAAACGATGAAACAAAATATAGGGAATTTGTTAGCAAAGCTGTTGAAATAAATCCTCACCATTCCAGATCACTTCAAGCAAAAGGCATGCTTTACTTAAAAGAGTGTGATTATGATAATGCAATTGATTTAATGAATAGAGCAAATGAAAGTAATCGTAAGGCAGTGCCATTTTATGAAACAATGCTTTTTTTCTGTTACCTAGGAAAGAATGATTGGCTGAGTGCTAATCAGTCTGTTGATAGAAGCATGAGAGAAAATGATCACAGTAGATATCATGCATTTAAAGCTGTTGTTTTGGCTCATGAGGGTAAAATCGAAGAAAGCAAAGAGTGGCTTAAAAAATATCAAGAAAATAGACCTGAAATCAAAACTATAGAAGACTATGAAAAGGTTATTCCGGAGCTTAACCAACAAATTAAAGATACTCTGTTGGATGGCATGAGAAAAGCTGGCCTTAAATAACACCTAAATGGTAAGCTTACTGATATTACATTTCCTAATTGCACGGTTAAGTGGTGGCAAAAGTGCCGATATGGTCAATAGTCCAAAGTTTTGTGGAAAATAAAATGAAAGATAAATTTAAACATTTCAAGGAGATGATACGAACCCGTGATGGGAACAAAGAAAAGTTCAACGAACTTATAAAAAATTCTCTACATGACGAATATATGTATGTCCGAGAAACTGCTTTAGTAGTTGGCGATGAGATGATTGACCATGTAAATGACTTGTTTAATAACGGATTGATTATAGAGGATATAAAACTGCTATATGAAGATGAGGATACGTTTCTTTGGAAGGATATAATCAGAATTGGTGGGAAGAGATTTTTAACTACAAATGTCCAATTTTGGAAAGATGGAAAGAATTGGAGAGAAATGGTTGGTGGTAGAGAAGTATCTAATGATTTTTCCTTAGATCAAATCTCTGGAAGTTAGCGATTTTTAATGCTAGGATTTTTGTGCTAACGGTACGATACAGAGAAAGTGCTCATTAAACTGCAAGTATAAAACTATAAAATAACACTTAAGTGAAAAATATACTTAGTATATAATCTCAGTTTAAGTGATCCCTATGTTCAGTGAATTGGTCAATGAAGTAATACCTTTCATTGGATTTAGGGAAATTAGAGAAAGATCTCGTACTAAAAAAGAACAGTCATTCTTTCAATACTCAGTTGAATAAATGCTAAAAGATCTATGTTAGCGTCAAAAAGTAATCCTTTTAGAAAAACAATAACGCACAAACATAATTAAATTTATATAAATCAGTGCTTTAGGTCAAATAAGATCATGATTATGGTGCGGGTGATATACAGTTAAACGCCTTTTTAATGCACCACTAGCAACTGAAATACAGCAATACCAGTAACTTAGGTATCTCCGTGTTCATGTCAATAGGCACGATTTGTTTCACAGTTTGTTTTACAGTTGAAGTAACCCCACCCACGCATGGGACATAGGGGGTACTCACGTAGTATGTGCTTGGAGTATGCAGCGGAAAATTAAAAAAAATGTTATTTCCAATTTTTTTAATTATTTTATATAAATAAATTGTGTAATTTGTTACTTTTTATCTAAGTTGGTGCTTTAGATTTGTGTCATCGGTGAGAAAATGGGAACAAAGTATGATGAGATTATTTCAGAAATTAAGGGTGATCTAAGTGAAGAAGAAATCTACACACGAGCAAACGACAGTTTGCACGAAGACTTTTTATTTC
>CACBBC010000041.1 GCA_902537415.1 uncultured Alphaproteobacteria bacterium
ATGTTAAGACGGGTGTGCCATTTAAGCTAGATGCCTTAGAGCCAGACCGGATAGGACAAGCAGTTTCAAAGATGAACCTGAGCCACGTAGTCATTACTAGTGTCGATAGAGATGATCTGCCAGACGGTGGCGCTCAACACTATGTAAGGACAATTGACGCTATTAAAAACTATTCTCCTTCGACTACGATCGAGATTTTGACACCAGATTTTTTGAAATGTGATGATGACGTTATATTTCCAATACTCAATTCAGAACCTGATGTATTTAATCATAACTTGGAAACCGTACCAAGCCTTTATCCCGTAGTAAGGCCTGGTGCTAGATATTTCACTTCATTAAGACTCTTAAGCAGAGTTAAGGAAGAAAAACAGTCTATTTTCACCAAATCAGGTATTATGGTGGGGATGGGCGAAACTAGAATTGAAGTAAGCCAATTAATGGATGACTTGAGAGCAGCAGAGGTAGATTTCTTAACTATTGGCCAATACTTGCAACCGACGCCTAAGCACTTTCCAGTTAAAGAGTTTGTACCACCTGAAACATTTGAGCATTACAAAAAATTGGCACTAGGAAAAGGTTTCTTGCTAGTCTCGTCAACGCCACTAACAAGATCATCTTTCCATGCTGATCATGATTTTGAACTATTAAAAGAAGCTAGAAGAAAAGCATTGAATGCTCAAAAAAACGTTAACAAAGAACGTATATGATTGCAGAGCAAGTGATTTGCTTAATGTAGTAGCTGATGTAAAATCGTATACAAACTTTATTCCTTTTTGTTCTGATGTAGAAATATATGACAGGTCAATTTCCGATGAGCTAGAGTTTTTTTCCGCTCTTCTATCAATCAACTTTAAATTCACTTCTGAAAATTTTGAAACAAAGGTAGTAGTAGACCGGAAATTAAACACTATCTCAATTTCTGGGGACACTAAACCATTTAAATCTATGATTGCAGATTGGTCGTTCATTGAAAAAGATAATTTTTGTGAAGTTACTTTTTCTGTAGAGGTATCATTTAGTTCATTTATAAAAGAGAAAATATTTGCTATCAGTTTTGAAAAAATAGCGTTAAATGTTATCAACGCTTTTGAAGGGAGAGCCAAAGAATAAAATTTTTAAATTGTTCTTATTATGTTTAGGCTTATCTTAAGTGCTTCATTAACACTTTTTTTGTTGAATCTTATGTCTTTCAATATTTCCAAAGTTATGTTCAGTAATCACTTCAGTATCATTAGACGATATTTTAGCCCCAATAAAAACTAAACCAACTGGTTTAGATTCTGATCCACTTGGTCCAGCAACACCTGATATAGCTATAGTTAAAGTTTTTGATTCCGCCTGGTTGCATAAACCAAATAACATTTCTCTTACAGTTTCGAAACTCACTGCACCATGGGACTTTAAGGTTTTTTCATCTACATTTAATAATTTTCTTTTCGATTCATTTGAATAGCAAATGATTCCAAATGAGAAGACAGCTGAAGACCCAGCTATTCCTGTGATATTTGCACTTAATAATCCACCCGTACAGCTTTCAGCAGTGATTAATTTTACATTTTTACTTAAGCAAGCTTCTATGAGTTTTCTTGATAATTTTTGAGATTTTCGCATTTAAAAACTTAACGCTAATATTAAGAAAAGTGCAGAAAAAATGCCCGCTAAAATATCATCAAATATTACACCAAAAGTATTATTCATTTTATCAAAGTTATTTATTGGAAAAGGTTTGACAATGTCAAAAAATCGAAAAAATAGCAATGAGATTACACACATTAATAATTGTGGGGGGTTAGTTTGATCAAAAAATAATAGAGGCAATAAAGCAATTGATTGTCCAATAACCTCATCTATCACAATCTCACTTCTATCTTTTTCTAACGACCTATAGGTATAGACGCTAACAGCAAATAATGCCACGACAGTAGTTATCAAAATAATAAAAATAAATAAGTAATAAATTAAATGCTTAGCAAATAAATAAAAGATCAATGTAGTAACTAAGCTTGCAACTGATCCAGGTGCTATTTTCGCGTATCCAATATAAAAAAAAGTTACTATTAATCTAGCCAGTCTCATATAGTAGAACCGAACATATTGATGCAATCCCTTCCTCTCGTCCTGTGAACCCCAATCGTTCTGTAGTTGTTGCTTTCACATTAATTTTATCATGTTCCAGTGAGCAGATTTTCGAGAGATTAGCTATTAGCTGCTCTCTAAAATTAATTATTTTAGGTTTTTCACATATCATCGTTAAGTCAATATTAGACAATTTTAAATTTTTTTGTTTAGCTTTTTTGAGAGACCAGTTTAAAAAAACTACAGAATCCGCTTTTTTCCATTTTTCATCTGTGTCAGGGAAATGCAGCCCTATATCGCCAAGAGCTATAGCGCCTAATATTGCATCCGTGAGGGCGTGGAGAGCTACGTCAGCGTCTGAGTGTCCAGCTAGACTTCTATCGAATGGTATTTCAACTCCACACAAATATATTTTATTTCCTGGTTCGAATGCGTGAACATCAAATCCGGTACCTATTCTAAACATTTAAAAAAAGTTTCTCTGCAATTTTAATATCCTCTGGAGTTGTAATTTTAAAATTATACTCGCTGCCAGAAACAATATCGATTTTTTTTTTGTCAATAAGAGCAAAGTTAACATCATCGGTATGATGTTGATTACAGTTCATATGAGTTCGATAGATATAGTCAAAGTGAAAGGCTTGAGGTGTTTGCGCTCTAATAAGAGAGTCACGATTGAGACCAAGAACATCAATTGTGCTTTGATTATTTTCATTTATTTTTACATAAAGTGTATCTGGAATTTTTATTGCAGGGAATACAACATCGAAATTATCTAGACCCTTTATGCAATTTTTTATAATTTCATTGCTTGTAAAAGGTCTCGCCCCATCTTGAATAAGTATTTTTTTACAGCCTATCTCTGATATCGCTTTAAGGCCATTCTTAACAGACTGGGACCTTGTTTTACCCCCAAAACATTTTGGTAATAGTTTTGAGTTATTAATTTTAGCAATGGCTTTTTCATAAAACTCTAAGTGATCTTCATTTATAACAACAATGACAAAATCTATCAGAGGTTCGTCAATAAAATTCTCAATATTTTTCTCTAAAACGTACTTATGCCCAAAATGCAGATATTGTTTTGGAACTATTGATTTCGATCTTATCCCTTTTCCTGCGGCAACAATTAATGCACCTGTAATTTTTTTTTCCATAAAGAATTTATTGTAATTAGTGTAGTTCAAGTTTAAATTGATTACCTTAATAATTGCAATAATAATTACGCTTTTATTTGTGTTATGATATTTTGGCCTGAGTAGTAGGATGGATTTTAGAGACTTATGGGAATCGGTACCATATCCAGCATTCGTATTAAACGTTAAAAATGAAATTAAGTTAGCTAATCCCTTATCTCAGCAATATTGTGAGACTTCTCTTTATCGTTTGGTAGGCAAAAATCTAAGTACTTACATTGGGCCAAATAGTGCCGTTTTCGAAGTGCTTGACAAAATAAGTAGTAATTCATCCGCAATTGTAAAGTTCGATGTGCCAATAAATTGGAAAAATAAGGGAAATCAAGTTTTTGATATGTACGCAGTGAGTGTTGAAAATGGTTTGAATAATTTAATTTTCTTTCATCCAAAACGCCTCAAGGGTAAAATGGAGCAGGCTTTATTAAATCAAAGTTCTATTAAATCAGTGAGTGCTATGGGATCAGTGCTATCTCATGAGATCAAAAATCCACTTGCAAGTATTATTGGTGCGGCACAATTGCTTGAAAGTTCAAATGTAAAAAACAAGAAAGCTTTAACACAAATTATTCTTGAGGAAGCTAAGAGAATTGAGAGTATTGTTGATAGAGTTCAACTGCTAGGAGAGATTAATAGGCTGGATTTTGATCTATTGAATATTCATGATGTAATTGACAAAGTTAAAAGAAGTGCCTCGCAGGGATACGGTTCGCACGTATTATTTGAAGAAAATTATGACCCTTCTATACCTAACGTAAATGGGGACTTTGAATTGCTAACACAAGCTTTTCATAACATAATTAAAAATTCTTGTGAGGCAGTTGGCAAAAAGGGTGGGCGGATAACAATAAAGACCTCTTTCTATTCTGGGCTAGCTCTAGGCTCCATTGGAGATAAAAACAAAAAGCTACAGTTAATGGTAACCTTTTGTGATAATGGACCAGGTGTATCAAAGAATATTATATCTGATATGTTTGATCCATTTAGCACAACAAAATTGGGTGGATCTGGTCTTGGACTACCTTTAGTCGCTAAGATAATATCTGAACATGGTGGCTTTGTTGAACTAGACGAGATTGCCGAAGGAGCATGTTTTAAAATTTACCTTCCGGCCGGCGATACGTCCTTATCTGAAGGGATGCACTAGTGGAGGGAAATGTAATAATTGCAGATGATGATAGATCGCTGAGAATGATATTAGCTCAAGCATTATCGCGTGCTGGCTGTAAAGTAAGAGCAACAGGTACTCTAAGTACTTTATGGCGTTGGATTGAAGATGGTGAGGGTGAGGTTCTAGTAACAGATGTTATGATGCCTGATGGAGACACTTTAGAGCTTATTCCGAGAATAAAAAGGAAACGACCTGATATGCCAATAATTGTAATGTCTGCAAAAAATAATCTAAACACTGCCATGCGAGCAAATCAATTTGGTGCTTATCAATATTTACCAAAACCATTTGATTTAAAAGATCTAATTTCATCTGTGAATACAGCAATTAAGTTGAGGTCAAACTCCTCACCAAATTTAAAAAACAACTTGATAAAAGATGACAATCATTTGGAAGATAATTTGCCAATAGTTGGTAGTTCACCTGTTATGCAAAATATTTACCGTATTTTGTCAAAAGTAATTGATACGGATTTTAATATTCTAATAGAGGGTAAATCAGGGACTGGAAAAAATTTAATAGCAAAAGTTCTACATGATTTTGGAACTAGAAAAGACAAGAGTTTTTTAAGCGTCAATCTTTCGCTCATGACGTTAAAGGAATTACAAGATATTTTCTTAGAAAATTTTGAAGGTCAAAGTGAAATAACCGTTGGAACATTATTTTTGGATGAAATAAGTAATGCGAGTATTGAGGCGCAAAACTTTATTCTTTCTATATTGAATAAAAGGGAATCCTCGAAAAAAGGGTATAAAGACTTAAAAGTTGTAAGCTCTTCAAGACAAGATCTTAAAGAAGCTATCGAAAATGGCAGATTTCGTGAGGACTTATATTATAGACTAAGTGAGGTTTCACTCATGATCCCACTACTTGAAGAAAGACTAGGAGATATCCCAGAGCTTGCTAGACATTTTTTAAAAGAGTTTTCAAATAATGATCTTGAGATTAAATCGCTTACTAAAGGCGCAGTAGAACTTATTAAAAAGAAAAAATGGTCAGGGAATGTTAGGGAATTAAAAAATTTTATTGGGCGACTTTCATTAGTCTCAAATACTGACACTATAGATGAGAAAATAACGAAGCATGAACTAGCAATGATTACACCCGAAGAATCTGATTTAAACCCACTAGAGGGATCAAAAATATCAAAGTCTCTTGAAATGCATTTATCCCATTATTTTCGATCACTTGGAGATAGCTTGCCTGCGCCAGGCTTATATCAAACGGTTTTAAAGGAAGTAGAAGTGCCTCTAATAAACTTGACTCTTGCTTTATGTGACGGCAATCAAATAAAGGCGGCCAATTTATTAGGAATTAATAGAAATACATTGAGA
>CACBBC010000042.1 GCA_902537415.1 uncultured Alphaproteobacteria bacterium
CTGGTGTGACGCCTTTTCTCTCCATTATTCCTAAATATGCTTCCCAATATTCTCTGAACCTAGGGTCATTTTGGGGGTTTACCAGTTCAAAGTCTTTGCCGTGCACTAGCGGCAACCCATATCTCTCAATTCTATTTTCAACTACTTCTGGTCGCCCAATAAGTATGGGTTTATCATTCGTTTCCTCCAACAAGGCTAAAGCTGTCCTCAGTGTTCGCTCATCTTCTCCTTCGGCAAAAACAATCTTACGAGATGATGTTTTTGCTGCTTCGAAGACTGGCTTCATTAAGATAGTAGATTTATAAACCGATCCTTCCAATTTTTGTTTATAAGCCTCCACATCTTTCAAGGGACGAGAAGATACGCCACTTTTCATTGCAGCTTCTGCTACCGCCACCGCAACATTTGGCAATAGTCTTGGATCAAAGGGTTTCGGAATAAGATACTCTTTGCCAAACTTTAAAATTTCTCCCTGATATGCTTCTACAGTTTCTGCGGTTGAAGTTTGTCTCGCTAGATTCGCGATGGCATGTATACAGGCTAATTTCATCTCATCATTTATTTGTGTGGCTCCAACATCAAGAGCACCTCTAAAAATGAATGGAAAACATAAAACGTTGTTTACTTGGTTTGGATAATCAGATCGACCTGTAGCTATCAGCGCATCAGGTGCCACCTTTAGCGCATCAGCTGGATTGATTTCTGGATCAGGGTTAGCAAGAGCAAAAATTATTGGTTGCTTGTTCATTTTGAGAACCATTTTACTGGTCAATACACCAGGACCTGAAAGCCCTAAAAACATGTCGCAATCTTTAATCACATCATCTAATTTTGACAAATTACTATCTTGAGAAAACCGTTTTTTCTCTTCATTCATTTCACTTCTATTTTTTGTAATTAAACCCTTACTATCGCTGAGCCATATATTTTCTCTTTTTGCACCCAATTTCACCAACATTTCTAAGCAAGCTATTCCAGATGCTCCTGCCCCGACCGCAACGATTTTAGTATTTTCAATTTTCCTATTTGAAAGTTCTATTGCATTGACGGCTGCTGCACCTACTACTATCGCTGTTCCATGTTGGTCATCATGGAAAACAGGTATTTTCATCTTGTCTTTGCAAAGCCTCTCAACTTCAAAACAGTCAGGCGCCTTAATATCTTCTAAATTAATCGCTCCAAAAGTTGGCTCTAAAGACGCCACTATCTCAGCAAGTCTTTGTGGGTTATCTTCATCCACTTCGATATCAAAACAGTCAATATTTGCAAACTTCTTAAATAGAACGGCTTTTCCTTCCATCACAGGTTTAGAGGCGCCAGGTCCTATATTTCCTAAACCTAGAACGGCTGTACCGTTGGAAATCACTGCGACTAAATTTCCTTTCGAGGTATATTTAGAGGCGGTATTTTCATCTTCCTTTATTTCCAAACAAGCCTCGGCAACTCCAGGAGAGTATGCCCTTGAGAGATCTCTTTGATTAGCCAAAGGTTTTGTCGCTCTAATTTCCAACTTCCCCGGTTGTGGAAACTCATGATAATCAAGCGCAGCTTTTTTAGAACTATTTTCTTTTAAATTCCTTGCCAATTTTTCCTCTTAAATTAGTGGTTACGACCTTTTTTA
Organism: uncultured Alphaproteobacteria bacterium; assembly: GCA_902537415.1. Taxonomy (GTDB): domain Bacteria; phylum Pseudomonadota; class Alphaproteobacteria; order Rhodobacterales; family Rhodobacteraceae; genus CACIJG01. The sequence continues at coordinate 1,622 of CACBBC010000042.1, forward strand.
TTGAACAATAACTGAATAATCTCATCTGCTGCTCTTGGAATGTTAGTACCAGGTCCAAATATTGCACTAACCCCACTTTCTTTCAAAAATTTATGATCTTGATGAGGAATAACACCGCCACAGATTACTAGCATATCTTGTCCATCTCTCTTGTCTAGTTCCGCGATTAATTGTGGCGCCAGTGTTTTATGGCCTGCTGCCTGTGTTGAAATACCTATGATATCAAATTTTCCATTCAGTGCATCCTCAGCTGCCTCAGATGGTGTCTGAAATAAAGGACCTACTTTCACATCAAACCCAAAATCGATAAATGCTGAAGCAATTACCTTTGCTCCTCTATCATGCCCATCTTGCCCCATTTTCACAACTAGCATCTTAGGCTTACGCCCCTCTATTCTGGTAAAGCTGTCCACTATGTCTATTGTCTGCTCGATCTCCTTCTTATTTTTGAAGGACTTAACATACTGCCCTTTACCAACTTCACTTGTTGTTGAATACCTTGTGTAAACTTCCTCTAAAGCATATGACATTTCTCCTACAGTGGCTCGCTCTCTGGCAGCCCCAATTGCCAACGCTAAGATGTTTCCTGTACCGTCTTTTGCTGCTAATTTCATACTATTAAGCGCAGCTATACATTTTTTTTCATCTCTAGAACTTTTTATATTTTCTAGTCTTTTAATTTGCTCAAGACGTACTTTTAAATTATCTACATCTCTGACTTCAACGCTTTGTTCATCCTCCCCAACGTATTTATTCACTCCAACAATTACTTCCTCACCACTATCTACCTTAGCCTGACGAATTGCTGCTGATTCTTCTATTCGTCGCTTAGGCAGACCGAGCTCCACCGCTTTAGTCATACCTCCTAATTCTTCAATTTCCTGGATCTGTTCCCATGCCTTTTCACAAAGTTCGTTAGTTAAAGTTTCCACGTAATAACTACCGGCTAGCGGATCAACTACATTTGTTATTCCAGTTTCTTCTTGAAGAATTAATTGAGTATTTCTAGCAATTTTTGCCGAGAACTCCGTCGGTAAAGCAATAGCCTCATCTAGAGCGTTTGTATGAAGACTTTGAGTCCCGCCTAGCACAGCTGCTAGCGCCTCATATGCAGTTCTAACCACATTATTGTAGGGGTCTTGTTCCTGTAAGCTTACACCTGAGGTTTGGCAATGTGTCCTAAGCATCAATGAGCTAGATTTTTTTGGATTAAATTCCTTAATAATCCTTGCCCATAAAATTCTAGCAGCTCGAAGTTTTGCTACCTCCATAAAGAAATTCATACCGATCGCAAAAAAGAATGAAAGCCTTCCAGCGAAATCATCGATATTTAAGCCTTTAGATAAGGCCGCTCGTACGTATTCTTTCCCATCAGCTAAAGTGAATGCCAGTTCCTGTACTAAATTAGCTCCAGCTTCTTGCATATGGTAGCCAGATATTGATATAGAATTAAATTTTGGCATCTCTTTGCTCGTAAATTCTATTATATCAGCAATCAATTTCATAGAGGGTTCGGGAGGGTAAATATAGGTATTTCGGACCATAAACTCTTTCAGTATGTCATTCTGAATCGTACCCGTTAATTTCTCTCTTTGCACCCCCTGTTCCTCTCCTGCAACGATAAAGCTTGCCATTATAGGTATAACTGCTCCATTCATAGTCATAGAGACAGACATTTGATCCAATGGGATACCCTCAAACAAGATCTTCATGTCTTCTACAGAGTCAATAGCGACGCCTGCTTTGCCCACATCCCCTTCAACTCTTGGATGGTCACTATCGTATCCGCGGTGAGTAGCCAGATCGAATGCAACCGATATCCCTTTCTGCCCAGACGCAAGGTTTTTTCTATAGAACTTATTACTCTCTGCAGCTGTAGAAAAACCAGCGTACTGCCTTATTGTCCACGGTCTACCAGCATACATAGTTGCTTTTGGTCCTCTCATGAACGGCTCTTTACCCGGAATACTACTTAAGTGTTCGAGTCCTTCAAGATCAGTCTCCGTATACAAAGGTTTTATATCTATCCCCTCTGCTGTTTTAACATTAAGGGATTCTAACTTTTTTCCTCTTAATTCTTTTTCGGCTAAATGCTTCCATTCCGAAAGTTTTTTGTGCTGCATGTTTTACCTTATTCAAACTCAATAATTACATCATCTACTGCCAAACTGTCACCAGCTGCTACATTGACTTTTTTAACCTTACCTTTTTTCTCAGCTCTAAATACATTCTCCATCTTCATTGCTTCAACAGAACATAAAATTTGACCTTCCTCAATAAAATCTCCATCTTTTACACTCATAGAAACCAAGAGGCCCGGCATGGGACATAAAAGAAATTTCGATGTATCAATAGCTTCAGGCTCCTTTATAAATTTAAATAACTCTTTTTCAGTTTCATTACATACAACTAACGTATCCATAAAACCTCGGTACTCTACTGTAATTCCTTCATCCTTAAATCTTAAATTTGCGACAATAGTTTTTTTGTTAAAACTTGCACTTATCAGGGCATCGCTCGGTTTCCAACTAGTGACAAACTTTAACTGCATGTCATCTACAATAACAGTATTCTCATGGTCACCTATCTGAATCTTAACAGCAACCCATTGATCCTCAAACTTTATAAAATATTCATCAACGGTATTCCTCTCAGAAGAGTTCATTCTCCCTGAAATTGTTTGATCTCTCATATTTTTTGTATGCTGTGCAAACCCGACTAAAGCAGCTAGTTGGTTGCGTTCCTCTTTAGAAAGTGTCTCACCTTTAAATCCTTCAGGATAGTTTTCTTCTATAAAAGCTGTTGAAATATTGCCTTTACGAAAATCAATATTCCTATAAACACTATGTAGAAAGGGTATATTGTGTCCTATTCCCTCAATTTGATAATTATCCAAAGCTTCCTGCATGTAGTAAATAGCCTGTGCCCTAGTTTCTCCCCAAGAACATAACTTAGATATCATCGGATCATAATAAATACTAATTTCTCCACCTTCAATTACACCGCAGTCATTTCTAATTACTTTATCCTTGTCATCTGATACTTGAGGGGGTTTAAACTTGGTTAATCTTCCGGTAGATGGAAGAAAGTTTCTGTAGGGATCTTCTGCATAAATTCTACTTTCTAAAGCCCAACCCTTTAGTTTTACTTCTTCTTGCACTAAATTTAATCTCTCCCCATAAGCGACTTCTATCATTAACTTTACAAGATCTAGACCAGTTACTAGTTCTGTAACGGGATGTTCTACTTGCAAACGTGTATTCATTTCTAGGAAATAAAAATTTTTATCTCCATCAACTATAAACTCCACGGTTCCAGCAGAGCAGTAATTCACTGCCTTTGCCAAACTTACAGCTTGATCTCCCATTTTCGTTCTTAGCTGGCTGTCAAGGAAGGGACTTGGGGCTTCTTCAATAACCTTTTGATTTCTCCTTTGAATTGAACATTCCCTTTCCCCCAAATATATACAGTTTCCAAACTTATCAGCTAGTACTTGGATCTCTATATGCCTAGGATTAGTTATATACTTCTCGATAAAAACTCTATTATCACCAAAGGATTTTTCTGCCTCGTTTTGAGAGGAAATTAACCCTTGTTTCAATTCACTCTCTGAGCTAACGACTCTCATACCCTTACCACCACCGCCTGCTGATGCTTTAATTAATACTGGAAACCCAATATTTTTTGCAATTTTTTCTGCTTGATTTTCATCAGAAATTTCACCTAGAAACCCAGGTACGATGGATACTCCTGCTTCTTCTGCGATTTTTTTTGATGATATTTTATCACCCATTGAATCTATTGCTGAACTTGGAGGTCCTATAAAAACCAAATTATTTTTTTCTACTTCTCGAGCAAAATCTGAATTTTCTGAAAGAAATCCATAGCCTGGATGAACTGCCTCTGCTCCCGTTTGTTTCATAGCAGAAATAATTTTTTCTTTATCTAGATAAGAACTTTGTGCAGGACTTCCTCCTATATATATTGCCTCGTCGGCCATCAAGGTATGCGGGGAATACCTGTCTGCGTCTGAATAAACAGCAACTACGTTTATACCCATACTTTGGGCTGACTTAAT
>CACBBC010000043.1 GCA_902537415.1 uncultured Alphaproteobacteria bacterium
CATTGTAGGGCAACAACTTTCTATAGCCTCAGCCACGGCGATATGGGGTCGTTTTATAGATGCAGATATCAAAGACGAAGAAATTTTAAATAACCAAGCTGATAACAAATTAAGGAAACTAGGATTTTCACGACAAAAAATTTCTTATCTTAAAAGCCTTACTGAAAGTGGGCTTGATTTTGATAAAATGGAGACAATGGAAAACGAGGACGTTATAAACATTTTGACTGATATTAAAGGGATTGGATTATGGACAGCGGAAATATACTGTATTTTCAGCTTAAGAAGGTTAGACATTTTTCCGGCTGGTGATCTTGCTTTGCAAGAGGCTGCAAAAAATTTACTAAACTTGAAAAATAGGCCTTCGGAAAAAGAGATGAGAAAAATAGCTGAAAGATGGGTGCCTTATAGATCAGTATGTGCAATAATTTTGTGGCATTTTTATAGAAATTTTAAGTCTAGGGAGTCTACATTATGGTGAATGAATTAAACGTAAAAGAGAAGATGCCTACTTCAGGATCAGTAAAAAAAGTTGTTATTTTCCTTCATGGATATGGAGCTGATGGAGCGGATTTGTTCTCTTTAAGTGACCCTTTATCGGAGCAGTTACCAGATTGTTTTTTTGCTTCGCCAGATGCTCCCAGAAAGTGTGGTGCATCTCCTTTTGGATATGAGTGGTTTCCAATACCTGAAATAGATGGATCAACCATTCCTGATATGATGCAAGCATTAGCCTCTTCTGAAAAATTAATAATAAATTTAATTGACATTTACAAAAAACGATTTGGTTTAGATTCCTCCGATTTTGTTTTACTTGGATTTAGCCAAGGGTGTATGATTTCTTTAAACATCGGCTTAAGACAGTTAAACGACATAGGAGGTATTGTTGGTATCTCAGGGAGGCTTCTTATGCCAGAGTCCTTGGAAGAAAGTAATAAAAAGAGTTATCCCCCTGTAGTATTAATTCATGGGGATGCGGATGATGTGGTACCAATTTCATCAATGTATGATGCCGAAAAAGTTTTGAATAAGATAAATGTCAGACTCTCTACTCATGTTAGTAAGAATATTGGACATGGGATTGCTCCGGATGGATTATCGAAGGCTCTAGAGTTTATTAAAAAAATTTTTAGCTAGTTTTTTTGTGACAAACACTATCTAATAATAATTAGATGTATCTAACGTCGCTTATGTCAATCTGGGAGTAAAGAAGTCTATGCTGGATAGCCAAGCTAATGTTAAGCCTGCTTTATTTAAAAAATCAATACAGCGACCTGCATTAATTTTAAATGCTGACTATAGACCACTGTCCTACTTCCCACTTTCTCTGTGGCCCTGGCAAGAAGCTATTAAAGCAGTATACTTAGAAAGAGTAAATGTCGCAGCTGAATATGAGGAAGTGGTTCGATCAGAGAAATTAACACTACCACTTCCCTCAGTAATAGTGCTTAAGAATTATGTGGTACCTACAAAAACTGTGCCCTTTACCAGAGCCACCTTATTTTTGCGAGATGAATTTACTTGTCAATATTGTGGCTATAAGGGAAAAGATCTTACTTTTGATCATGTTGTGCCGAAGTCGAGAGGAGGTAAAACGCGTTGGGATAATGTTGTTGCTGCCTGTCAATCTTGTAACTTAAGAAAAGCTGCGAAAACGACATCTCAAGCAGGATTTAAGTTAAAGAAAGCACCGACTAAACCATCTTCAGAAGTTTTATTAAATAAGGGAAAGAAATTTCCTCCTAGTGATATGCATAAATCGTGGATCGACTTTCTTTATTTTGAAAAAGATTTTGATTGAAAAAATTTAAATAAATGAAGAAAGGAGACCGTCCAGCCTACAAAAAGAGCTATGGAAATAATGAGATTCCAGCTTGCCATTGATAGTCTCATGAACGACCATGTTACTTCGTTACATCTTACGACTGATGTATTTAAGAGATCTATCAATAATGCTTCAGCACTTTTCTCACTCACTGAAGAGAGATTAGATGATGAACAAGATTGGGGGCCTTGAAATATACCTTGTTCTACACCGACGTGATAAGACGCCAAGATAATGCTAAACGCCATAATCAATGTGTTTAATGGATACATAAAAAGATTGTGTGTCCTAAAAAAAACTAGCCAAATCGAGGTTATAGCTACTAACATGTGTGGGTATCGCTGTATCAAGCACAAAGAGCAAGGAGAAAATCCAAACACATATTCTGATATCAAAGCAAACAATATCATACTCATAGATATTGTCCCAAGAGAGATATGATTTAAGTAGGATTTTATCATAAAAAGCTCAATAGAAGAAATATACTCAGAGCACCAACTATAATTATTAAGCTAAGTAAACCAAGTCTATTTTCAATAAAACTTTGAACTCGTGATCCAAACCAAAATATCAAAAGTCCAATAAGAAAAAACCGTAAGCCCCTTGAAAATAGTGAGAATAAACAGAAGTAAAAAAAATTCATGGAGCTTATCCCAGATATAATCGTAACTAGTTTGTATGGAATGGGTGATACTCCCGCTATAAAGACAGCTAGAGAGCCATTTTCATTATATAGTTCTTTGAAACTGTTAATTTGGTCCGTCAAAGCGAAGTACTCGGTTATATGTACTCCTATTTCGTCCCAAAAAATAAAACCTATATAGTAACCCGTTATACCACCTAAAACTGAGAAAGCAGTGCATAGGATACAGTACAAAAAAAACTTTTTTTTATTTGCTATTACTAAAGCAATCAAAAATGGGTCGGGGGGTATAGGAAAAATGAAGGCCTCTGAGAATGCCCAAAGACATAATATCAATAGAGATATTCTGCTGTGCAAAACCCTTTTTATATTTATACGATTTTTGAGTTTGGTATAAATAATAAATTCCTTAAATAAATTGAACTCTTGACTTTTTAAGTTGAAAGCAAGTTAATGCAAGTATATTTTTAATCTTTGTGCCCAAGTGGCGGAATGGTAGACGCAGCGGACTCAAAATCCGCCGGTAGTGATACCGTGAGAGTTCGAGTCTCTCCTTGGGCACCATCTAAAATGACAACCTTATGATTTGAAAGCATTTGGTGTGAACAATTAATGAGGGTAGACAAAATTGGTTGCCAATTACTTGTAAAAGCACCAATGCTCACTACATAGGCAGTACGACATTATTAATAGCAACATTTGCTACTATCCTGCTCGCAACAAAGCTTGGAGCAAAGCCGAAGCAACAGCCAGAGCGTGTTAGAGTGTAGGCAAAGAAAAATAATAAGTAGTTAAAGCTTATTAGGCTCTCTATATTGAGTGATTAAATCCGAAAAAGTAACTTTGAAAAGTTGCTCCAACAGGCTTGAGTGCTTCCTTTAAATCTGGTTTTGCATTTCCATAGATGTGCCAACCCTTAAAATCGACTAGATCTGTAATTTCTGCTGCAATAGGGCTTGCCATATGATTTTTTAGGCGTTGCATATATCCTTCACTATCTACTAATAACTCTACTAATGTTGCTTCTCTTCCATCGTCAGAAAAATGCCATTCATAGCTTATAAGTTTCTCTTCATTTAATTCTAAAATATATTTTGATGATCGGTTTTTAACCCAATTTTTAAACTCATCAGGATCTCCTTTTACGCTTACTTGAATGACGCTACAAATTTGATCTGAGTTTGCTCTAAGTCCTGACATTTTTTCTCCATGATTCATTTGAAATTTTCGTAAAAAATAGTTGGTAACATTGATTGCCATAGTCCATTGCTAGAAACTAGAACAATAAAGCTTTCATATTTTTCAATCAAATTAAAAAAATCAGAATTTCAAGATAAATTCCTTTTTGATGAAGGTTAGTACCCCATTTGCTGCATACACCAAGAACATATTACGTGAGTACTCTCTATGTCCCATGTGTGGGAGGTATCGCTTAAACTGTAAAACACCTTCTGCCCACTGAAGAAAAAATGGAGAACGCTCTCTGAAATAATCGCTCTTATATTCAAGGTTTAACTATTCAAGGTGATCCAGAGTAGTGAGTTCTCGTCTCATAATTTTTCCGGTGCTTGTTTTAGGGACATCATTTACAAACTGTACCTTTCTGGGACATTTATAAGCTGCGAGCTCCTCTCGACAAAAGGCAATTATCTCGTCTTCGGTAGCATCTTCGCCTTCTTTTAAAACAATGTAGGCTTTTGCAATTTCACCTTTTAACTCATCATTTTGTTTTCCAACAGCAGCAAGTGCTACTTTTTGATTGGCAGCTAAAACTCTCTCGATCTCAGCAGGGTAAACATTATAGCCTCCCGTTATTATCATATCTTTTTTTCTATCAACTATATACACACAACCGTCTTGATCAATCTTAGCTAAATCACCTGAGTGGAGCCATCCATCTGGCTCTAATGTCTCTCTAGTTTTTTCTTCATCACCAAAGTAACCCATCATAGTTATAGGGCCTTTGACCATTAATTCTCCAACCTCGCCAGTATTCATTTGCTGTGAACAATCATCCACATCTACAATTTTTAACTCACAGTAGGGGATCGCACATCCAATTGATCCGTGTTTATTTGGACCAAAAAGAGGAAATGTTGCACCTAATCCGGCTATTTCAGTCATTCCCCAAAGCTCTATCAAAGGAACTTTAAATTCTTTTTCTACAGCAGCCATTGTAGCTACGGGCATTGTTTGACCTCCAACATAGCAACGTTTTAGACTAGACAAGTCCGACTTTTCTAAAGTGGAGCTATTTAACATAAACATGTACATAGTTGGCACGCCATCAAATATGGTTGCCTTATGGATTTTTATCGCCTCAAAAATCGCCTCTACCTCAAATGTTTTATGTAAAACTAGTTTTGTTCCAAACATCATCATTCCAGTCATTAACACATTCGCATAGACATGTGGACAAGGGAGAGCACTTACAACGATATCATCTGACCCTCTCATGTGAAGTTGGCTCATCATACTTCCATTAAGTATTACAGCTTCATGTGATTGCATTGCACCTTTCGGATGACCTGTAGTACCAGAAGTATAGGCAATTGTAGATAGGTCTTTAGCGGAAACGTTTAGTTCCCTTTCAATCGACAAATTTTCAGCTACGAGGGAGTGAAATGATTTAATTCCATTTTCCTGTTTACCAAAAGAGATTATATTCTCAATCTGAGTATGCTTTCTTATGTCGGCGAGAGCTCCAATTTTGTCTTCTGAAGAAATTATTGTTTTTGCTCCACAATCATTCACGACATAAATTATCTCAGCAGAAGTCAACATAGTATTTACTGGATTAATTACCGCTCCAATCCTAGCTATCGCAAAATAACTGACGATCCATTCCCAACTATTTGATGCATAAAGAGTTACGACCTCTTTCTCTTTGACACCTAACGATATTAAGCCTGCACCAAATTTTTCGATCGTTTCATGTAACTCTCGAAACGAAAAACTCTGTTCATCAGAATGAAGTGCTTCCTTATCACCAAACTTTTTTGCAGCAAACTCCGAAAGTAACCCTAAGTGTTCCAACATCACATTCTCTCCTAAGAAAAACTAATCACATGAATGATAATAAAATTTTATTATTGCAACAGCAAGTGCCCTTACCAAAAAACAAATGCTGTGTATATATTTTCTGATATTAGCAATATTCCTTTAGCTAAA
>CACBBC010000044.1 GCA_902537415.1 uncultured Alphaproteobacteria bacterium
AATTTTGCGCTGGGAAGGTTCCTCGGTTTTCTCTTGCCCATCCTGGTTTTCTTCAGCCATTTTTCAGACTTTCAATGGTTGTCATTAGATGATCTAGAGAGGAATCGATCAAGTCGGAAAAAGCAAACCCTAAGTTACTTATGGAAAGGTATAAAACAACAAATGTACCGAGCATAGTTATAGGAAAACCAAAAGAAAATAAGTTCAGTTGGGGAGCTGATCGAGTAATTATTCCAATTGCAACATTAATAAGCAGTACTACTAGTACAACGGGCAACATAATTATTGAAGCGTTTAAGAACATTGAGCCTGAGGCGGCCATTCCGCCATCTATTAATGCTGAGGGTACTGGAAGAGTCCCTATGGGTATTAACTGATAACTCTCTATTATTATTCGCAGTGCAATCAGGTGACCATCAACTGTCAGGAAAATCATTATTAGGAACAAGTATAAAATTTGGCTTACGACGGGGGTTTGCACTCCAGAAACGGGATCAACTTGGGCTGCATAACTTAAACCAGCACTAGTTGCTATTTTTTCCCCTGCTAAAGAGGCAGCAGAAAACATAATTGAAAGTATTAAGCCAGCAGTGACTCCGATAGCTATCTCTTTGAAAATAACAGCGATACCATATGCTGAGGTTAGTATCTGTGTGTCAAGCTCAAGCGGGTGAATTGAAAAAACTATTATAGATATTACAAAAGCGATTATAATTCTCACCCTAAGCATAATAAAACGAGCACTAAAAAGAGGGGCAGCAATGATGAATGCACTTAGTCTGATACTAGTTAGAAAAAATGCAAGCAAGAGCTCCATAATATTCTGCAGGCCTAAGCCTGGAATAATATCATTGAGTGATTGCTCCATATACTATGCTTGACCAATCGAGGCTATTTGATCAAAAATAAAAGCAAAATAATCTGACAGTCCGGTTAACATAAAGTTAGCGATTAAAGCCAATGTCAGAAGAACCAGGACTAACTTTGGCACAAAACTTAAGGTCATTTCGTTAATAGAAGTAGCCGCCTGAATTATACCAATCAAAAGGCCTATGCCAAGCGCTACTATCAGCACTGGACCTGCGGAAATTATAATTTGCCAGAAAGCATCTTCTAGATAATTTACGTTAGTATCAAATTCCATCTTGGAGCTCCTCTTTTAGTTTGCAGCATATGTTGCTACCAGCGATCCTACTGTCATTGCCCAACCATCAACTAAGACAAATAGAAGAAGCTTAAAAGGAAGAGCTACTAGCATTGGGCTAAGCATCATCATTCCTAAAGACATCAATATCGAGGCGATTACCATATCTATAACTAAAAATGGAAGAAAAAGTAGAAAACCTATCTGAAAAGCAGTTTTCAACTCGGATGTGATGAAAGCTGGAAGTATAACGGTCAATGGTATGTCTCTGTGATCCTCATATCCTTGATCTCCTATTAAATCTGTAAACATCGATAAATCATTTTCCCGTGTATTTTTTACCAAAAATTCTTTCAAAGTATTTGAACCAGTTGACAGCGCAGACTTTGCAGGTAAATCCCCTTCGAGATATGGATCAAGGGCAGTTTTATTTATTTCTGTGAGTGTCGGCGTCATTATAAAAAATGTTAAAAAAAGAGCTATCGCTATCAAAACCTGGTTTGGTGGTGTTTGTTGGGTTCCCATTGCCTGTCTTAAGATCGAGAGAACGATTATTATTCTTGTGAAGGAAGTCGCTCCAAGCACTATTGAAGGAAGCAAGGTCAGTCCAGTCATTAATGCAAGGATCTGTAGGGATAATGAGTAGGTAGTTTCAGCCTCACCATTGCTTTCAATTTTTAAAGCAGGAAGGCCATCGGCAAAACTTGATAGGCCATTTTGTGCTAAGGCTGCGCTACCGAAAAGAGATATAAATAAGGCTGGTATTAATATTATTGTTGTTTTGAACTTCATCTCTTCAAACCTAGTTTTGGGTTCATCTTTCGCGCATTAGATATTGCAGCTGACAATATATTGGGTGTGCCCTTTTGCTCTTTCTCATTGCCTGTATTTTCATTTTTATCGCTTGCAAATTTTGTAAGCTCTATATTTCGTTTGACGCTGTTTGTTTTCTTTCCTTCGTGAGGAATAATTGTTGGCGAGGATCCTTTTGTAGAGAAATAAAGGTACTCTGTGCCATCAACCCTGATTAATCTAATTCGCTCAGAGTTACTCAGTGCAAACTCTTCAATTAAGTTCACCCTTTTCTTTTTATTTAAACGATCCTGGAAACTGAACTTATTATTTTTCAGTAACTGTTGTAACAGAATAAGAGCACCTAAAAATAGTAATACAACAACTATCTGAGTAAAGCTTATATCTTGAACCTGCATATGTACCTCCTTTCCAAATAGAAAGGCAAGTATCATGCCAAAGGATTTATTTTCTTAATCAGTATGTTTTTATAAGAAAAAAGAAGTTTTTCTCTCTCAATAGTCAAAAAGTTGACTTAATTATTTGACGCTTTCAATTCTTTTCTGAGGATCTACTATCTCAACAAACCTTATCCCAAATCTTTCCCCAACCATCACTACTTCACCTTTGGCTATCATTGTTCCATTAATTAAAATATCTAAAGGGTCTCCTGCTAATCTATCTAGTTCAATAACTGAGCCTTCATTAAGTCTTAGTAACTCTTTAATTTTTAGCTCAGCGCTTCCTACTTCAACGGTGAGTCTAACATCGATATTTTCTAAAACCCGAAGATTGTCTGCAGAAGCAGAATTTTGATCTTGATCTTCTGTATTAGCTGTTTGCTCTTCAGTCTTTTCTTCTATATTCTCTTCTTCACCCATTGCATAACCCCATATGTTATTTACTTAATCTCTTCTTTATGTTTACTGCAGCTTGCCCAGAGAGTTCTCCTAGTTCACTGAGAAATACTAATTGATCTTCAATTAATACTTCTATGCCTTCACCCACATATATAGGAAAGGTATCACCTGTTTTAGTCTGGAGTAATTTATTCATTGGTACAGTTGGCTCACTCAAGCGGCAACTGACATTTAAAGGGATCTCCATTACCATCCGTTCTAGTTTTTCTTTCCATGTAAAATCATCATCGATTACTTCACTTTGAACTCTTGATCTAAGCTGTGAGGCAATAGGTTTAAGTGTCTGTAGAGGATAGATTATATCAAAAGTTGCTGCGTCAACACCAGGCAATTGAACCACAAATGAACATATAATTACCATCTCTGCATTATCGACAAACGACGCAAACTGAGGGTTTACCTCTCTACTCTGTTCAGTAAGAGTGATTGGCATAAGATCATGCCATGCTCTTTCAAGCATCCTATTAAGACCTTCTGATACGATTTCTATTAAGCGCTCTTCGGTACTGGTAAATTCAGACCTTTTTTCTTTTATCGCTTCAATTTGCCCACCATAATATGAATTAGTTAGAATTGATATGAAGTTTGGATCCATAACCAGCAACATATTTCCTCTAAGTTCTTCTAATCTGTTTGAAGTTAAGCTCATAAAACTTTCGATGCCAGATGAGTACTCATCAAATGTTTTTACTTCGGGGGGAAAAGAGGATATTCGGGGAAGTATTCTAAGCATTGGAAGAAAAACGCTTCGAGCTTGTCGAGCAAATCTTTCGTTGACAAGCCTAAGAGCATAATAGTCTCCTAATAATGAAAGCTCATCTGACCCAAACTTATACGGTCTGACGTTAGCAGCCTCTGACGCATCGGAGGATGATGAGCTTCCAATTTCATCGGACTGCAAACCCTCAATTAATGCGTCAACTTCTTCACTAGATAATTTTCTTGATGATACCACTTAAGCTCTCGATCTCTAATTATTGAAGCATAAAGGAAGTGAAATGAACATTCTCAATTCCCCCAAAGCCTTCTAATGCCTCTAATTTTGTGTTTAATTCTGCTGCAATGGCTTTTGCTAGTGCATCTCTTCCTGATTTACCTTCAATATCCTGCTCAGAAAATTCGCTCATAACAGCCAAAATGCTTGACCTTAATGATAATTGATGATCTTCAACATTATTTATTACGTTTTCATCATATTGTGTCGATACTCCAATTCCAGCTTGCAAAAATTTTCTTGAGCCCCTCAAGTTTGTTGTAAAGTTACCTGGGAACTCGTAGTAAGTGGTTATAAACTTCTCCACCTCTGGAGCTTCCTTTTTTTGGGGCCCAGAATTTGCCGCTTCTTCTGCGGCTTTTGCTTCTTCGGCCTCCTTCATTTTTCTTTCAATTATTTCTTCTATTTCCGCTGAGGGATCAGCAGGCTTACCACCGAATAAAAAATATCCAGTTCCTACCCCTACGCCTATCAAAGCGATAGCTCCTAAAGCCATCATTATAATTTTCATTAGGCCACCTTTTTTAGGTTCTTCTTCTTTCTCTTCTTCTGCCATTTTGCCTGTCCTTTTTCTTATGCTATGAGGTTTAGACCCTCATCTTTACTATCTAACTTATTTATGTCTTCCATTGGCTTTGAACTGTCTTCGATATTAGTCTTTTTTACTGTTGAAGCAAGCTTATGGGCGTTCTCTTTTCCTTTTTGATTTCCTCCAAATTGATTAGCTTGCGTTTGAAGTGATGCTAGCTTCAGTCCAGAAACTTCCATCATTTGTGATAATTTAGCTTCTGCATCTGCCAGGATAGTAGCGGCGTTAGCGCTTTCAGTAGTAATACTAATCTTGGCTATCGTATCTTGCATGCTAATCGTAACATTCAGTCTACCTAGACTTTTGGGGGTCAATGATATCTCTATCTCCTCGACACCATCTATGATAGATTTTTCTATTTTTTCTATAAGCTTATTTCCCCAGCTTTTTGACAACATATTTAAGTTTTGGAGTAATTTATCATTACTCTCTTGATTAAATAGGGAAGGGCTCTGATTATTACTTGACACCACATTTGAAGCTGTATCTAGTTTGTTCGTAAAAGCTAAAGGTTGTCTCGATAAATTACTTTCTGGATTTAAATCTTTCGGATGATTTAATTTTGTCAAGGTTTGTGTTAAAAAATCTGTCTTAAATTCAGAATCCTTATTTCCTGTATTTTTGGATAGCTCCGGTTTTTTTTCCGAACCTTGAGAAGTATTTAAAGAATCTGCTTTGGATGAAAGTTTTTTTCTACTCTTGAACTCGACCGCGGTCTTTGCAAAAGCT
>CACBBC010000045.1 GCA_902537415.1 uncultured Alphaproteobacteria bacterium
GAGAGATGGTGGGGTGTATTGGTATAAGTTTTCAATTTTTATTCCCAAGAACGTTGGCAGCAACTTTCATACGATTTCCCCATTTGATTTAAAGGATAGGAAAAATGGTCGTCAGCGCGATCCGGCGTTATCTTTTACCATAACGAATAATCAGGTGACATTTCAGTTAAAAACATTCGGTGAAGAGTGTCGCAAAGTTAAAAATATGCAAGGGAAAATGTCTCAATTTTGTGAACGCCCTTCGTTGGTAGCTAACATGGCTTCCACAAACAATTATAAAAATAGATGGCTAGATTTTGTATTTGAAATTGATAAACGTAAAGGCAAAGAAATAACAAGATTTTGGATAAATGAAAAACTGATAGGTGTAATAAACGGAGATCTAAGCCCACAGGGTAAATTCCTTGGTTTTAAGTTTGGCCCCTACAGGTTTTCGATCAAGAGGCCACCACAAGATGAAGTTATTTATTACTCGGATATTATGCGGAGGCATTCATGTGAGGAATTAGGGCAAGAAAATTGTGATAAATTCTATGATGCGCCTTCTTCGAGCGGTATCTATGGCGTAGAAAAATTACTTCGATGCTTTAGAGAGCCGGATAAAGGATTGCCTTGCCCTTTGATTTGCAAGGGAAGTCATTGCGAACAACTTGAGTAATATTGATAGATGAGGCTAAGCAGAAATATTACTCTAGCAATCCTGAGTTCCAAAATAAAGTAGATGTAATGCTATCAATGTTGCGTAGTGTTGGAGCTGTACCTTACAGACGTAAGAAACTAAATGGGCATGTTCATAAGCTCATATCTGCAACGCTAGTACATGCTTATGAGAGCAATGAAACTATACGCATGACTACTCGTATGTTAGTTACATTCCATGATATGGGCGTTAGTACAAAGTTTATTGAATATTTAGATAAAGCTGTACAAGAGAACTTGCTTAAAAGCGACCTATCAAAAGATAAAGCAGAAGGTAACTTAACCTTTACTGATACTACAACTAAGTGGCTTAATACAGCCCACTAAGTATAGGTGTGATACTAACACCTTAAACGTCAATGTCATATAGCCATTAGCGATTTTCATTAGTTGCTAGTGGCTTTGTTTTATTAAGCTCTCTTATCCTATAGCCTGTTCTGTATAGGAGTCTGTACATAGTACGTATACACCCCCACTTACACCACGCATGACCCCCCAAATTACCAAACTCTCCATAGTATTAAGGCAAGTATTATTAGCTGTATTACTGAGAGAAAACCAAAGCTCCAAAGTATTGCATTAGTTCCCATATTAATCCAACGCAGATATTGAATGATACCATCTATCCCATCTACTCTAACTTGTTCTTTCATATTACATATCCCCTATGACATTAGACTCTAAGATGTTTCAATAATATAAGGACATTAGAACAGATACCACTCTATTGTCACAGCTATTAGCGACATCTAAAGAGCGACATCAAGTAAACTCTAATGTCGCTTAGCAACCTAGATTTTAAGAACGTTTTCTTTTCAGGTAATATTCAATTTATTATCTTTTCAAAACTATAAAAATCCATACAGTATAAAATATTATGTAATGTAGCAGTAGGAGTAAAAATGGCTATCTTTGCGAAATTTAACGAAGCTTGGGAAAGTAGAAATATAGATAAGTTAGCTGAATTCTTCCATCCAGATTGGGAGTTTCAATTTCACTCAACAGGTAAAGTCATAAAACTTGAGGAATGGAAAGAGTTCTTTGGAAAAATATTACAAAATCCTGATGTAAAACGTGAAAATGTTAGATGCATTTATGAGAATGAGGATATAATAGTCATCCATAGCAATACAACATTTCCGAGTGGTAGCAGAGATGCCGTGATGTATGTTGGACTAAAAAGAGACGGAAAGATTTATCGTTCTGAAACTGGCTCTACACCTCTTCCAGATTAAACATATTTTAAATTAGATGAGTTTTTCAGCATGGAGTGCGTTTGGGTATACTTAAGACTGCACAGGCATAAACTCTCTGTAACCACATTAAGTAGTTGACACTCGTTTATGATTAAAAGATGTTTTATCTTAACCAATCATTGATTTATAAAACTTTTAAGCTCTTTCCATCAGTTACTAAAAACACCTTTAGTTAGTTTACCAGTTTCTACAGAAACAAGGTATGGTGAGGAAGTCTATGAACAGTAAATAGGAGAATAAATAATGAAGAAGCTTTTGCTACTAACATCAGTACTTACTCTAATCTTTACATCCTTTAGCTTTGCAAAAACATATTCAATCAAAAAAGAAAAAGTAGGAAAGTATGTGGAAATATCGCATGGTGACATTGAAGTTGTGTTGTCTAAAGGGGAAGTATTTCAACAACAAATATCAGGCAATTCCTTTATTAATATTATCAAATATGACAAGAAGGTATTTTATTGTTTTACAAATGTTTTTCTAACCTCTGATGTACAAAATGTGTGCCGTACTTGGGTTACCGAAGATAAAGAGTAGCCAAATAACTTGTAAAAGCACCAAGGCCTACTACATCTAGACTATGAAAATATTTGTTGCAACATTAGCCACTATCCTGCTTTTAACAAAGCTTGGAGTAAAGCCAAAGCAACAGCCAAAGAGTATTAGGGTTAAGGCAAAAAATGCCTAAATTAATATTGCAATAAAGTGAAAAATGGTTAGAAAATTGATGAAAAGAACTATGTAATTCATAGGAGATTAAGCATGTAAAACTTGACGGCCATCAAAGCAGTTAGTAGCAATAAAATTACCGTTTTTTTTCTTGGTATAATCTTACTGGCTATATCAAGTAAAATTGCGATACCTTTCTACCCTGTACCAATGACCCTCCAAACTTTAGTGATTTATTTAATTGCTGGTTCTATGGGAATACTTGGATTTTACTCAACAACTTCATATATCGTTATAGGATTGCTTGGTGCCCCAATTTTTGCTGCTGGAGGTGGACACCTACATAGCATCTCCGACATTTGGGTTTCTTTATGGGATGGTCATATCTTCTTTCTTCATAGCATTTCTTTTAAACAATATCCTCAAAAAAGATATATTTGGTATCACACTCTCAGTTTTTATTGGTGCCACCATAATATTTGTTTGTGGAGTGTTGCATCTTTCTGCGTTTATAGGACTTGATAAAGCAATGCAAGCAGGTTTGTTTCCTTTCATTTACAGTGAGGGTTTGAAAATTTTGATAGCTATTTGCGCTATATATTTTCTTCAAAACAAAAAAATATTTATTAGAGATAAGTAAAAATTCGATTTAACACCCCATCTGCTGC
>CACBBC010000046.1 GCA_902537415.1 uncultured Alphaproteobacteria bacterium
GTCGGAAAACTGAGCAGAAATGCTGACTTTTCATTGATTAGTGCGATGCTGGAAGGCAATCTCAGTGCAGATCAGATTAGCGCAAACATCAAACTCGCAATTTCTGGAGGGCAAAATGAACCGCGTGATGCAATAGCGGGCTGTATATGGGCAGCTTTAAATTTTGAATTAAAAGAACTTTTGCTTGAAAAGAAAAACTGGGATCAATTATTTAACGAATATTGCCGTTGGATGTCTCCTATAGGAATGTCACCTAGAGAAATTGCGAAAGATTTTTCTTACAATAATTATCCCTTTAAGAAAGGGGATAGAGTATTCCTAATGTTTTCTTCGGCGAATAGGGATGAGCAGGTGTTTGCTGATGCTGATAAGTTCGACTTAGAAAGAGATTGTTCAAAATCAATACATTTCGGTGCAGGACCTCACTATTGCGCAGGCGCATCAATAGCGAGCACAATGATAAGCATGGTTGCTCTACCAAAATTATTCTCGACATTACCAAAACTCAGACTTCTTTACGCAGAAAAATACGCTTTTGATGGCTGGGCATTTAGAGGCATAACATCTCTTGAATGCGAATGGTAAAAAATTGAAGGAACCATTAATATCTTCAAGAAACTCTTATTTTCTGGGTGCGCTTTTTTTATTTCTAGAAATCGTCTTGGGCACTTCGATTGTAGCAATTATAAAATATTTTTCGAACGAAGTTTCTTTATCTATTGTGCTAATGTTTAGATATTTATTTTGCTTGCCGATATTAGTGGTAGTAGGTCTGAGTATTGGGGGAACAAGTTACTTTAAAATACAAAACAAAAGAGTAATGTCTCTTCGTAGTGTTGCCGGTTTATTAGGATTATCCTTTTGGTATCTATCTGTAATTCATTTAGATATTAGCAAAGCATTGGCTTTATCACAAGTTATGCCAATTTTTATTTGTATCCTTTCAATTTTTTTTCTCAGCGAGAAAGTAGGCATCCATAGATGGTCTGCTATTCTCGTAGGCTTATCAGGTGCTGTAATAATAATTAATCCAGACGCAGAAGGTTGGTATAGTGTAGGTCTTTTCTATATTTTTCTTGGCACCCTGTTTGCCTCAATCATGTTTGTTTCACTAAGAAGGCTAGGTATGACTGAAAATCCAGTTGCTACAGCATTTTGGTATAACTTGTTTGGTTCAATCCTATTCAGCTTTTATTGTATATCCGCTCTTACGCTCAATAATATCTCACCTGAGATATGGACCATGCTGATTGTTATTGGAGTGATGGCAAGTGGACAGCAAATATTTATGGCTCTAAGCCACACGTATGCATCAGCTTCCTCTCTTGCCCCTATACATTATACTACCATTCCAATGGGAATATTGATTGGGTTATTAGTATTTAATGAAACAATCGATTTGAACTTTTTGATTGGCACTTTTTTAGTGGTAGGCTCTACCCTATTTATTCTCTACAGGGAACAGAAAAAATCTTCTAGTTAGAAGACCTATCTTTAGTCCAATCATACGTTCCATTATCTCTCTCTTTGACTGCTTTTTTCCAACCATATTCCTCTGACATTTTTTTAAAATTTAATCCTTCACGAGAATGCCTTGATATTCCATCAAAGATTGTAGCAAATTTTTGACTATTTAGTAATCCAGATGACTCGACGGCCTGATTTATCAATATTTTCTGCATCGCTAACTGGTTGATTGGAACTGTAGTCATACGCATTGCAAAGCTTTCAACCTCATCATCAAGCTTTTCCTTTGAAACAGCTTTAAGTACTAAACCAATTTTTTCTGCCTCCAACCCAGATATTTTATCTCCGGTAAATAGCATTCTTTTAGCTTTTTCTGGACCAAGCCGATAGAACCACATTGCGGTAGTTGGAGTACCCCATACTCGGGATGGCATGTACCCTATTTGGGCATCATTCTCCATAAAAATGAAGTCACTGCAAAGCGCAATATCGGATCCTCCTGCAAAAGCTCCTATTCCATGAATTTTGCATATCACTGGCTTCAAGCAATGAAATAATGACATAAAATGCTCATTGTTTTCCCACATAAACTTGTAATCCTCTATCGGGTCCCATGGCATTTTTTGGGTTAGAGGATTGTCTTTCTCTTGAGCAAAAGCGGTTAGATCGTATCCCGCGCAGAAGGCATCTCCCCTACCAGAAAGAATTATCACATGAACTTCATCATTGTTACTAGCGTCTTTTACGGCTCTAGATAAAAGATTAGGAAGTTCTGTATCTATTGCATTTAATACCTCAGGCCTGTTCAGATAGATACGAGCTATCTTGCCATCTATTTCTAATTCAACTTTTCCCAATAATTTTCTCAGAAAAAATTTGGAGCGGGTGATGGGAATCGAACCCACGTATTCAGCTTGGAAGGCTGCTGCTCTACCATTGAGCTACACCCGCATAAGTTAAAACCTATACACGATACCAGCGTATGTTGTATTTCCCTTTAAAACAACAGCCGATCCATTAGCATCTTTGGTTTCAGTTGACTTGTAACCGAGGTTTAATCCTAAATTGGACGATAAATCATACACAAATCTAGCATCCATCGTAGTAGCTTTTTGTTTTCTATCTTCTGTCTTATAGCTTACGATTAAACTAGTTCCCTTAGCAACGCCTAAATCTATATTTGTTCCGTAGGTATAAAACTTGCCGTAATTATCTGTGAAGCTTCCAACAAATGCCTTAAGCCCCAATAAGGGTGAATTAATGTTGTATGAGAAACCCAGAGAAGTTGTGGCGTCATTAACAGTTGCAACCTTTATCTGAGATGACATGACATACACACCAATATTGGGATATACGTTATATGTTATTGAACCTTCGTTGTTGCTTAACACCTGATTATCAAATTTTCCGTCGCTTATACTTGCACTAAAACTTATCGAATTAGCCAATTGGCCATCAAGTTGTATTACAGCTCCATCACCATTATATTTTGTTCCTGAATTATCATAACTGAACGAAGCATAAGATATTCCTGAGCTAACACCAGCTTGTGAGAAGGCTGCCGCCTTACTTAGTAATAACGCAACCAAAATTATTAATAGGTTTAATTTTTTCATATTGAGCTCCAAAAATTTATTTACAATACATATTAAAAATACTATTTAACATCAAGGTTTATCTTCATAGATACTTATTAAATCTGTAAAGGTTTCTATTTTAAAAGCAGCACTCTCGCCCTTCGCTAATTTATATATACTGCCGTGGCCATATCGACAAAAAATAAAATCTACTTTG
>CACBBC010000047.1 GCA_902537415.1 uncultured Alphaproteobacteria bacterium
GGAAATATCAAAATATTTTGAAACACCCTCTTTAATAATATTGGCGGTAGCAGGAGTAATTTCTGATGGTTTTACCATAGCCCGATTACCTGCAGCGAAAATTGATGCAAGAGGATAAAAAATTAAGCCCACAGGAAAATTCCAAGGAGCAATTATGCCGACTGTTCCTAATGGCGATGGCTGTAAAATACTCTTTGCTCCAATTAGGTCTGTTCCAAGTGATGAAAATCGCCTTTGTGGCTGCATCCACTTATTTAACTTTTTTACGGTAAAGAGGATATTCCGTATTGTTTGATCTATCTCGGAGATCTTAATTTCATCAACCGACCTATTTTGAAAATCTTGATTTAATGCGTCGATAATTTTATCTTGATAGGTCTCAATTAGTGCAACGCATCTTTTCAAAAGGTCTGTTCTTTGTTCTAAAGAGGGTGGTCCTTCTTTCAAAAATGCTTTTTTCTGTATCTCTAAGATATTTTCCATAGTCAAAGCACTCAATTTTTAACAATCTTGTTACTATCTCTCCCCCAGTATTTGTCACGCAAAAGTCGCTTATATAGCTTACCTGTGGGAAGTCTTGGTATTTTATCAATATAGTCGATGGAACGCGGTATTTTCTGTCGGGATAGATGTTCGGAAAGATAATCAAGCAATTCTTTTGTAAGCGCTTCACTTCCTTCAACGCCATCAATCGGTTGCACCACAGCCTTTACCTCCTCTCCCAAATCTTCATTCGGAACTCCAAAAACAGCGGCATCAAAGACTTTTGGGTGTGGGATTAGTAGGTCTTCACATTCTTGAGGGTAAATATTCACACCTCCTGAAATAATCATAAATGTTTTTCTATCCGTTAGATATAGGTATCCATCACTATCGGTATAACCAACGTCCCAAACAGTGGTTAGTTGTTCATCTTCAGAATACGCTTCTGAAGTTCTTTCGGGATCATTAAAATATTCAAATTCTGAAGTTGGTTTAAACCATAAAGTGCCGGGCTCTCCCCGAGGAAGTTCCTGCATATTATCGTCCAGAACTGCCAACTCGCCGGAAACAATTTTTCCTACAGTTCCAGGGTGTTCAAGCCACTCTTCGCTATTGCAATATGCAAAGCCGAAAGCTTCGGTTGCACCATAATACTCATAGATAATTGGACCCCACCAATCTATCATTTGACGTTTAACTGTCTCGGGGCAGGGCGCAGCGCCATGAATCGCATATTTATGAGACGACAGATCATACATATCTTTCTCATCTTCTGAGAGTTTAAGCATTCTAGAAAACATTGTTGGAACTAGTTGAGAATGCGTGACTTTATACTTTTCAACGAGCCTCAAAAATTCTAATGGATCAAATTGTTCCATTATTATAGTCGTTGCGCCGGTACCTATCGCAAAGCTAGCAGCGGCTAAAGGTGCGGAGTGATACAAAGGTGCTGGTGAAAGATATATGACATTATCTTGGTCAAAAGACCATAATTTCATAAGAAAATTGAATACGGGTAACCGTTCATCTGGTTTTTGAAATGGTAGTGGTCTTAATATACCTTTTGGGCGTCCAGTTGTTCCTGAAGAATATAGCATTGAAGTTCCCAGACATTCGTCATCTATTGGATGGGTCGGAAAATTCGAGATAGTCTCTTCATAATCTAATATTTTTTTGGATAAAGATTGCTTTTCTGCCCCCACAACCAGAATTTTCTTAAGACCCGGACAAGAGCCTTCCGCTTCAATCACTGTGGGAAGCATTTTCGAAGATGTTATCAATACCTGGGATTCTGAGTTGTTTATTATATACGAGACCTCACTAGCGGTTAAATAAGAGTTTATGCATGTGTAATATAAACCTGAACGTTCACCAGCAGAGTTTGCTTCTAAAAATCTTTCATTATTTTCCATAAAGATTGCATAATGGTCCTTGAATTTTAGATTAATTGATCGCAGGTAGTGGGCAAGTTGATTTGCTCGACTCTCAAATTCTGCATATGTGACCTCTTTTCCGGTCGACGCCATAATAAAAGCAGGACGATCAGCATACTTCTTTCCCAGTTTTCCTGGATACATAATTTATTCTCCTAAATAATACTATTCCTGGACAATTCGACTTTTACCTTCGCCCCAGTATTTATCCCTCAACACCCTTTTATATAGTTTACCGGTTGGAAGTCTTGGAAGTTCTGTGACAAAGTCAATGGAACGGGGAACTTTTTGTCGCGATAGGTTAGCATGTAAATATTCTAATAATTCCCCCGCTAGATCTTCCTTGGGCGTAGAGTTCTCAACAGGTTGAACAACTGCTTTTACTTCTTCTCCCAAATCTTGATTTGGAACTCCAAAAACAGCAGCGTCAAAAACTTTTGGGTGAGAGATAAGTAAGTCTTCACACTCTTGAGGATAAATATTTACACCTCCGGATATTATCATAAAGGCTTTTCTGTCTGTTAAATAGAGAAATCCATCTTCATCTAAATAACCTACATCGCCCACTGTGGTTAGGCTTTTATCTGTAGAATAGGCTTCTGCAGTTTTTTCAGGCTAAACCAAAGAGTACCAGGTTCGCCCACTGGCATTTCATTCATCTCATCATCCATTACCGTCAACTCCCCGATCATTATTTTTCCTACTGTTCCAGGGTGCTCTAACCATTCCTTAGTATCACAATAAGCAAAACCAAAGGCCTCTGTGGCTCCATAATATTCACAAATAATTGGTCCCCACCACT
>CACBBC010000048.1 GCA_902537415.1 uncultured Alphaproteobacteria bacterium
TCTGGTAAAGATGGGGACAACCAGCGCACAGAAAAAGCTTTTTTTTAACTTGAAGAAATTAAAAAATAAAATTGGGGCGTTTGAAGATGGTGATCTGCTACCTAAAAATGTTGAGGAGATTGCTAGGCAATTAAATGTTCCTGAGGATGATGTAGTTGCCATGAATAGAAGAATGATTGGTGGTGATGTATCTTTAAATGCCACAATAAAAAGTGACGGTGAGACTGAAGAAGAGTGGCAATCCTTGCTTGCTGACCAAGACGAAGATCATGTCGAAAAATTTGTGCACAGCGATGAAACTAGAGAAAGAAGAACTATTCTAATGAAATCACTGACTGTTTTAAATAATAGGGAAAAAAGTATCATCTTAGACAGAAGGTTGAAAGAGCCTCCTTTGACGCTTGAACAGCTAAGTGAGAAGCATGGAATAAGTCGAGAAAGAGTTCGCCAGATTGAGAACAAGGCAATTGATAAGCTAAAATCTAAAAGTTTAGAATATTCTTAAATTAAGAATTTTTATCTCTGAAGATACTTTGCTTATAAACCCCTATAACATCTAGCCGATTAGTAAAATAACCGAGTTCATCCAAGGCTCTCTTTACAGACCGATCTTCGGGGTGCCCCTGGATGTCAGCGAAAAATTGTGTTGCCTCAAATGAGCCTCCCAACATATAGCTCTCCAGCTTAATCATATTAACATTATTGGTGGCAAATCCTCCCATCGCTTTATACAAAGAAGCTGGAATATTTCTTACTTGGAAAAGTATAGATGTGATTACTTTCTTCTGTTGCTTAATTAGAATCTTAGGCTTTTTCTCCATCACCAAAAACCTAGTAGTGTTGTTTTTATTATCCTGAACATTAGCTTGCAGTACCTTTAATCCATAAATCTTAGCAGCTATTTTTGAGGCTAATGCACCTTTAAACCTATCATTTTCTTCCGATATTAATCGAGCTGACCCTGCGGTATCATAGCCTGCAATTGTTTTTATTTTATTCATTTTTAGGAATTTCTTACATTGGCCTAGAAGAACTGGGTGACTTGTTGCTGAAGTTACGGTTTTCAAACTAGATGATTTAGTTCCTAACATGCAAATATCGACAGGCAAAAAATACTCTGCTGTTATAAAAAGCTTTGAAGCTGGTAGAAGAGAATGAATATCAGCGACTCTACCATAAGTTGAGTTGTCTACTGGTAGAATGGCTTTGTCAACTTTACCTTTTCTCACAGCTTCAATCGCTTCCTCAAAGGACTCGCAAGGCATGACTAGAGGGTCTTTGAAAAATTTAGTTGAAGCCTGATGTGAATATGAACCTAGGGCTCCTTGAAATGATATTTTCAGAGTTTTTTCTTTCATAATTTCTTTGATATGCACATTTTGTCGCGCTCATTTTTAAAATCAGTTGTAGAATATTTTTCAATTTTTTATATAACATATAATATTATTTGGATTTAGGAACAAAAAACATGGATACCTTCGAGTGGACTAAAATAGGTGGAGCACTTTGCGGAGCTCTTCTCATTTTTTTATTATTGAACTGGGGTACTGAAATAATTTACCATAGCCACGATGATTACTATGGAGAAGAAAAATTGGCCTACTACCTTGAGGTTGAAGTTAGTAATGACGAAAAGGAAGAAAGCAGTGAAGAGGTCGTTGATTTTGCTACATTGCTTGCTAGTGCAGATATAGAAAAGGGTAAAAAAGTTTTTGGCAAGTGTAAGTCGTGTCATAAGCTTGAGGATGGAGAGAACGGAGTGGGACCTCACCTTTATAAGGTTATAAACCGGGATATTGGTTCAATAGAGGGATTTAAGTATTCGAAAGTACTTGCGGGCTTAGAAGGTGTCTGGAATATAGAGGAACTCAATAAATATCTTACTAAGCCTTCCGAGTATGCTCCTGGAACCGCAATGAGTTTTGCCGGTCTTAAGAAGGATAAAGACCGAGCAAACTTGATCGAATATTTAAATTCATTATCCGAGTAAAAGTGTCTATCAGTTAACACTTGCCTTTAAAAAGAAACACAACCAAAATAAGAACAAAAGAAGAACAAGATTTTAAGATATTATATGGGTCATTTTAATTTTTCCGATATTGAATACCTAGAGTTTTTACCAGGATTATTTCTCAAGAGAGGTAGTGTCCATCAGATAACAGGACCATCAAGATTTATTTTTCCACTTATTACTGCAAGAAATATAAAAAGTTACATTACGTGGATAAGAAGAAAAGAATGTACTGTCTCTCTTTATCCTGACGGACTTACATCTTGGGTGGATATAAACAAAATCATTTTGGTAGACACAATAACGGACCAAGAGTCTACATGGGTAATGGAAGAATTTTTAAAATCAGGTGTAAGTGAGCTTTTAGTATGCGAGCTACAAAAACCAATTCAATATTCCAGTTTACGAAGAATAATCCTGTCTTTCAAAAATGTAAGAGAAGAAAAAGATTTAACTCTTCCAACAATATTGTTAGTTTCTTCTTTTCAAAGTGAAATAATAGGTGTTGAGAGTAGATGGTATATGAAGCCTAGTTTTTCGATTGATTTGTCTACAAAAAAAAAGCGTTCTTTTTTGGAAGAACGATGGGAGTTGGTATGTAGTAAATCAAGATTTA
>CACBBC010000049.1 GCA_902537415.1 uncultured Alphaproteobacteria bacterium
GATCTTCCATCTATGGACGATGATGATTTGAGAAGGGGTCAACTAACTATCCATAAGCAATGGAATGAGGCAACAGCCATTTTAGTTGGAGATGCACTCCAAAGTTTGGGTTTTGAAGCACTGAGTGGACATAAATTTAAAGTTACTGATAAAGTAAAAAATAAATTGATTTTGAATTTAGCCAGAAATTCTGGGGCTTCTGGTATGGTATTAGGTCAAGCATTAGATATAGACGCGGAGTCTTCCCAAAAGGAGCTTAATATAAACGAGATTTCGAAAATACAAGAATATAAAACCGGGAAGTTGATATCCTGGTCCTGCGAAGTTGGACCGATTATAGCGGAAGAAAACACTGAACCCTTCTCCTTATACGCCGCTAAAATAGGTTTAGCTTTTCAAATTATTGACGACATCTTAGATGTTACTAGCTCTTCCAAAACGTTAGGAAAAAATGTAGGTAAAGATATGGACAAAAATAAAGCCACTTTTGTTTCAAAACTAGGTCTTGATAATTCTAAAAAGAAAGCCTTAGAGTTAGTATCTGAAGCTTGTGAAGCTATTTCAGATTTTAAAGATCGCTCAAGAAATCTTTGTCAAATTGCCAACTTTATTGTAAGTCGACAATTTTAACCTTTGACTGGAGAATTTAGAGCACCAATTAATTATTCTTTTCTTAGAACTTTATTTCCTAATAACTCGGCGATTTGTACTGCATTTAGAGCAGCGCCTTTTCTAAGGTTATCAGATACACACCATAAATTCAGACCATTCTCCGTTGTAGAGTCTTGTCTTATTCGACTAATAAAAGTTGCATAATCGCCTGCACACTCTATTGGCGTTGTGTAACCTCCTTCTTCTCTTTTATCTACTACAATTATTCCTGGAGATTGTCTCAAAATTTCCCTGGCTTCTTCTTCATCTAAAAAATCTTCAAATTCTATATTTACTGCCTCAGAGTGACCCACAAATACCGGCACCCTGACACATGTTGCTGTCAATTTTATCTTCTTGTCTAAAATCTTTTTTGTTTCAGCAACCATTTTCCACTCCTCTTTTGTCTGCCCATCATCGAGAAACACATCTATTTGAGGAATTACATTAAAAGCTATTTGTTTGGGATAAGCTTGTGGATCTACTTCCTGACCTGGCACGTATAAACCTTTTGTTTGAGCCCACAGCTCGTCCATTGCTTCCTTACCTGAGCCTGAAACTGATTGAAAAGTTGTTACCACGACTCTTTTTATTTGTGCTCTATCGTGTAATGGTTTTAATGCCACAACCAATTGGGCTGTTGAACAGTTAGGGTTTGCAATAATGTTCCTTTTATCGAAATTTTGTATCTCTTCAGGATTAACCTCAGGGACTATTAAGGGGACATCTGGGTGGTAACGAAAAAGAGATGAATTGTCTATCACTATACAGCCACACTCAGTCGCTTTTTTCACATATTTTTTTGTTGCTTCTGAACCAACTGCAAAAAGGGCGATATCAATTCCTTTAAAATCAAAAGTATCTAAATCTTTAGTCTTTAAAACTTTGTCTCCAAATGAACATTCGGTCCCTAAAGATCTCCTACTGGCT
Source organism: uncultured Alphaproteobacteria bacterium (assembly GCA_902537415.1). Taxonomy (GTDB): domain Bacteria; phylum Pseudomonadota; class Alphaproteobacteria; order Rhodobacterales; family Rhodobacteraceae; genus CACIJG01. Next base: position 1,582 of record CACBBC010000049.1, read on the forward strand.
AAAGCAGTCAGCTCATCCACTGGGAACAGGCGCTCAGCCAAAATATTAAGCATTTCTCTTCCTACGTTACCAGTGGCACCGCAAACAGCAATGTTATATCCCATACTTTTCCTTTTTAATTTTTTGAAAAGTGATCTTTGAGCTTTGGTAATTCGGCAAAATTGCCTTCGGTCTTATCTTTATAGGATCGAAAACCTTCCATCAACTCAGATTGGCTCAGCATCGATGCATTCCACATATTAATCCAATCCAATCCCTCATCTATGCTATGGTCACGCGCAAAGTCAATAACTTTCTTACAACCAAAAACAGCAGCCGGAGAATTAGAAGCTATTTCTTTAGCAATCTCTAATGCGCCTTCGATAAGAGCCTCATGGCTGTCATATAATCTATTTACAAACCCATAATCTTTAGCCTCTTGAGCAGAAAAATTTCTTCCTGTAAACGCTAATTCCTTAACAATACCTTCAGGTAGTAATTTTACTATTCTAGGGAATGTACCTACATCTGCTACCATTCCAATTTTTGTCTCTCTTATTGAAAAAAAAGCATCGTTCGTTGCTAATCGTATATCTGCGGAACAGATTAGGTCTACACCTCCACCAATACAGCCACCCTGTATTGCACAAATAACGGGAATTCTAGCTTTTTGTAATGATGAAATAGAGTCTTGTAAGAAAGACAAAAAGTTCATGAAGTTTTGAGGCGTTTGCAGCTCTTTTTCATTCTTTTTATTTGCAGTAGAGCTTGAAAAAACGTCTTGACCAAAAAGGCTTAAATCCAAACCGGCAGAAAATATGGGGCCAGTTGTTTGATCGAGTTCAATGATTACTCCCTTAGAAGAAATCTTTCTAAATATTTCGGGTTATCCCTTGGTTTAGCAAGATTTGTTTTAGCGACGGGATCCCTGAGTCAAAACAA
>CACBBC010000050.1 GCA_902537415.1 uncultured Alphaproteobacteria bacterium
ATTTAATATAGAGAATACTGCTATGCTAGAAAAGCTAGAGGAACTTATTTTGTATTCGGCTGCTTGCCATGATGAGGAGGGTTCTAGCCAAGTTAATCTATTCTCAAATTCTATAGAAACAATTAAGAAACCTGAGTTCAAATCCATTAATTCACCCTCTCTTTCGATGATATCGAAAGAAATTTATGATGTTACGGGTATTTATTTTGTGTCTCCATACAACCACGAGCCTTATTTTTACGAGTCACTAGGAATAAAGGAATTCAGTACACTTTCAAATTCAACAGGCGAATTCCAAAGTATTATGACTGCAGGGTTTATAACTGACCTAGCATTAAAGACAACAAATAGTGGACAGCAATATTTCTTAGTCAGTTTAATTGATCATAGAGTTAAAACCTTTGATGTTTTTATTTTCCCTGACAGATTAACAGCTTTGACTGCGGAATTAGTGGTGGGCACGTTCGTACTTCTAGTTCTTGAAAAAATAAAAGATCAAAATGGTCACGGTCGGATAAATGTTAAGTCAGTTAGAGATTTAGAAAAGTTCATAGCAAATAGAAAACATAAGCAATATCATTTTGTTATAAGCACAAAGTGTCAGGTAAGTAAAATCTCTAGTCTTTTAGAAAATGCTGTCATGAAAAAAACTACCAATGAGGGTAATGTCCTTATTACGGTTAAAGATGAGAAAAGTCAGGAGAAAACAAATATATCATTACCTTATTTTTATGATATCAGTTTAGAAGTTATAGAGAATATTAAAGCCGTTGAAGGCGTATTTGAGATACAGGCAGTGTAGAAATTAAGTCGTAAGGTAAATGGATATTTCGAAAAAAAAATCACGTCCCAAGGCAATTACTCCTAAAGGTTTTCGGGATAACTTTCATTCTTATCTCAAGAAAAGAGAGGAAGTTCTACAGATAGTGACTAGGGTTTATGAACTTTATGGATTTGAAAGACTTGAAACTCCGGCAGTTGAGACAGTTGATGCTTTAGGAAAATTCTTACCAGACATAAACAGACCAAACGAGGGTGTTTTTGCCTGGCAAGATGAGAATGAATCTTGGCTTGCTTTAAGATATGATTTGACCGCACCTCTAGCAAGAGCCTTTTCTCAACATCGAAATACTTTGCACGCACCATACAAAAGATACAGCTTCGGGCCTGTATGGAGAAATGAAAAACCAGGACCAGATAGATTTAGAGAGTTTTATCAATTTGATGCTGATATTGTAGGCACTTCAAGTTTCATGGCAGATGCTGAAATGTGTTTTATTGTATTTGATGTCTTAAAAGAACTAGGGTTTTCTACTGGTGATTATTCTACAAGGATTAGTAACAGAAAAATTCTTTCAGGATTAATTCAAGCTGTAAAATTAGAGGATACCACAATTCTGAGTGATATTGAATTAGTAGTTTTTAGGGCCATTGATAAGTTAGATAGACTTGGATTAGAAGGGGTCAAAAACCTGTTGGCCAAAGGAAGAACGGATAGCAGTGGAGATTTTACTGAGGGTGCCAACCTCAGTGCTTTTCAAATCGATACCATAATTAGTTTTTTAAAAATAACAAATGATGACCCTTACAAGACCTTAGAAGAAATGAAGTATCTCATAGGGGGCTCTGAAATTGGACAACAAGGAATAAGTGAGTTAAGCAACATAACCGACACTTTGCTCTCAAAAGACATATCTAATCTTTCATTCAAAATAGATCCCAGTGTTGTTAGAGGATTGGCTTACTACACAGGAACAGTTTTTGAAACTGAGTTATCTACGGCTACTAGATCGCTAGGATCGATATCTGGAGGAGGAAGATATGATGATTTAGTAAGTAGATTTACTGGCCAAACAGTACCCTCTACTGGGGTTTCAATTGGTATTGATCGTCTAGTATCTTATCTTCATGAAAGTGATGGTGATAATGAGAAGGGAGTTGTAGACGTTTTAGTAACTGTAATGGATAAAAACTTGATGAAACATTATATAAAAATTGCTACTGAACTGAGAGAAAATGGGATTAATACGGATTTATATGTCGGAAACCCTAAGGATTTTGGTAAGCAAATGAAGTATGCAGATTCGCGTGCTGCAGCGTTTGCCATAGTGGCTGGGACCAATGAAATTGAAGCGGATATAGTTCAAATTAAGGACCTTAAGCTGGGTAGCAAACTTGCAGATAACATTTCTACAAATGAAGAATGGAAAGAGCAACCAGCACAATTTCCTGTAAAAAGGGAAGCGTTAACAAAAAAAATCTTAGAATTACTCAAAAGATAAGATGTTGAAATCAAAAAAAGGGATTTTAAAACCTAAGTTAGACTCTGGTAATTTAGGATTGGAAATAGGGCGCATAGCCACAATCTTTAAAAAAGCTGGATTAAAGGAGATAAGTGTGCCTTCTCT
>CACBBC010000051.1 GCA_902537415.1 uncultured Alphaproteobacteria bacterium
CGGTAGTAAGAAGTACATCATTATCATTTTTGCAAATTTGTGCACCAACTAGTGTTGTGTTTTCAGGCAATTTCATAGCAATTTTTCCATTTGCTTTTACATTTGTGAAGTCTGACAATGCATTTTTTCGAACGTTACCTGTAGAGGTTGCAAAAAATATTTGAAGGTCTTTCCAAGTTTCCTCCTCTGCTTCAACTGGTAATATAGTTGTAATTCTCGAAGACGAATTTATCGGTAGCAGGTTTACAATAGCTTTACCTTTTGAGCTTCTGCCACTTTGTGGTAGGCGCCAGGTCTTAAGCTTGTATACAAAACCATCTGATGAAAAAAATAATAAAGGTGTATGTGTATTCGTAACAAATAGATTAGTTACCACATCAGTTTCCTTTGTATTCATGCCTTGAGTACCCTTGCCACCACGTTTTTGCTCTCTGTACTCAGATAATGCTGTTCTTTTAATGTATCCTTCTCTCGTAACTGTAACGACCATCTCTTCTTTCTCGATAAGGTCTTCATCTTCAAAGTCTCCCTCAAATTCCTGAATTTCCGACCTTCTTGGAATAGCGTAGCTTTCTTTGACTTCCTCAAGTTCTTCAGAAATTATTTTTCTTATTTGTTCTCTTGATTTTAAAATATCGAGGCAGATTCTTATTTTATCTGCTAACTCTTCTAGCTCACTGCCTATTTCGGTCGCTCCTAGTGCTGTCAATCTCTGAAGGCGTAACTCGAGTATTGCTTTTGCCTGTTGTTCAGACAACAAATAAGTTCCATCCTCGTTAATTGTATAAAGAGGGTCATCAATAAGTTCTAAATATTGGCTTAACTCTTTTACTTTCCACCTAGTATTCATAAGGGTTTCTTTTGCTTTTAAGGGGTTTTCGGAATTTCTAATTATAGCAATAACTTCATCAACATTCGAAACTGCAACGGCTAAACCACAAAGAAGATGGCTTCTTTCTCTGGCTTTCTCAAGTTCAAAAATGGTTCGTCTTGCAACTACTTCTTCTCGAAATTCAATGAACTTATTCAAAAAACTCTTTAAATTTAAGAGACTTGGTTTCCCTTTATCTAAGGCTAAAAGATTGAAACCAAAACTCGTTTGCATCTGCGAAAAGCGATATAATTGGTTTAAAACTACTTCAACGGTGGCATCCCTTTTTAAGTCAATAACAACCCTAATGCCAAGCCTATCCGACTCATCCTGAACATGTGATATTCCCTCGATCTTTTTTTCCCTTGCGAGCTCCGCTATTTTCTCGACTAGCGAGGACTTATTTACCTGATATGGTATTTCAGTTATCACTATTGATAGTCTATCTTTTTTTTGTTCCTCTAAGGAATGTTTTGCTCTGATAACTATTGAACCCTTACCAGATAAATACGCTTGTCTAGAACCAGATTGACCTAAGATGATACCACCAGTAGGAAAGTCGGGGGCAGGCAACAATTTCATCAAATCCTCAATTTCTATGTCAGGTTCTTTTATTATAGCTAATGTAGCATCAATTACTTCTCCGATGTTGTGGGGAGGAATATTTGTTGCCATTCCCACTGCAATTCCCCCAGCACCATTTACTAATAAATTTGGAAACCTTGCCGGTAAAACCTTAGGCTCAATATCTTTTCCATCATAATTGTCTTGGAAATCAACAGTACCTTTTTCAATATCGTCCAGCAACGCTGCTGTTGGCTTCGCCATGCGAACTTCGGTATACCTCATCGCAGCAGCGGAGTCTCCGTCAATTGACCCAAAGTTTCCTTGTCCATCAAGTAACACCAAAGACATTGAAAAATCTTGAGCCATTCTGACTAGCGCATCATATATAGCCTGATCTCCATGAGGATGATATTTACCCATTACATCGCCTACAGGTCGAGCAGATTTTCTATATGGTCTGTCGAATGTATTATTTGTCTCATGCATCGAGTATAGAATTCGTCTATGAACGGGTTTTAAGCCATCTCTGAGATCTGGGATAGCTCTGCTCACAATTACACTCATCGCGTAGTCTAGGTAAGCGGATTTCATCTCTGATTCTAGCGAAACTTGTGAAACGCTATTATCGATTAATGTTTTATCACCCTCTGAGTGCTCTTCGTTACTATCATTGTCTGTCAAAAGTAAGTATTCCTGAAAAAATAGTAAAACTAAAACGGGATTTCATCGTCTAAATCATCTGGACCTAGATTGTCCTGATTAGACCCACCTGATTCAATTGATCTGTAGGGTTGTGTTTCATTTTGTTGATTCGACATATTAGGCACATCATCAAACCTCCCACCCAGCATTGTGAGCTCACCTCTAAAATTCTTAAGCACTACTTCTGTTGTATAACGATCATTACCAGCT
>CACBBC010000052.1 GCA_902537415.1 uncultured Alphaproteobacteria bacterium
GGACTAATGAGATCATGAAGGAATTAATTGCCAGGTCATTGGACGACTAATTAGAATGGCAGATCACAACAACACTGGCGGACCTTTATCCGGTTTAAAAGTGGTTGAATTCGATGGGCTTGGGCCAACTCCGTTTTCTGCTATGCAGTTGGCAGATATGGGTGCCAGTGTAATTAGGATTGCTCGAAAAACAGGTACCCAGGCTGCCAATCAATTTACCGATGTTGTTATTAGAAATAGATCTTATATAGAGCTAGATCTCAAGGATGTTGATGACATCGCTATTGCGAAGAAAATTGTATCCCATTCTGACATTTTAATAGAAGGGTTTCGACCAGGGGTTATGGAAAGATTGGGCTTAGGGCCTTCAGAGATGCTTTCAGCAAACAAAAAGCTCGTTTATGGAAGAATGACGGGGTGGGGTCAGAAAGGGCCTCTCAGTAATACAGCAGGTCACGATATTAATTATATTTCTATATCTGGCGCACTTCACGCTATTGGAACTAAAGATACTCCAATAGCACCACTAAATCTTTTGGGGGATTTTGCAGCAGGTTCAATGTATTTAGTTTTCGGAATCCTATGTGCCGTTTTACATGCGAAGCAGACTGGTCAGGGTCAAGTCGTCGATGGCTCCATCGTGGACGGAACTGCCAATTTGATGGCAATGATGTACTCTATGTTTAATTTTAAACAATGGGAAGATAGACGAGATATTAATCTTCTTGATGGGGGTGCCCCTTTTTACACAACTTATAAAACTTCTGATAGTCGGCACATTTCAGTTGGTGCTATTGAAGATAAGTTTTACCTAGAGTTTATCACAAAACTTGATTTAAAACTTGATGAACTTCCAAACAGAACAGATAAATCTAATTGGCCGAAGCTAAAAGATATATTTCAAAAAATTATCAAGACAAAAACTATGAGAGTGTGGGAGGAGATTTACTATGGGACAGACGCATGCGTTGCCCCCGTTTTAAACTTTGAGGAAGCTTTTGTCGATCCTCATAATAAATACCGAGGAATTTTTCCTGAGGCTTTTAATATTATTCAGCCAAAACCGGCACCCGATCTATCCGTAACTCCAGCACCAAACATTACGGAAAAGCATAAAATTAAACTGACTGAAGCCGAGTTGTTTAGCCAGTGGGGTATTGATTGAAATGTATGTTTCAGAAGCTGTAAATTCAAGATTTTCTTGCAGAGCATTTACTGAAAAACCTGTTTCTAAGGAATTAATCAAGGAAATTTTAGACGTCGCTAAACAAGCTCCATCGGGGGGCAACCTTCAGCCATGGCACATTCATGTAATATCAGGAAAGAAACTTAATCAGATAGTTTCGGATATTGAATCTAAAATCACAGATAAGCCCATGGGGGAAAAAACGGAATATGACGTATATCCGCCAAACCTTTGGGAACCTTATAGAAGTCGACGCTTTAAATGTGGCGAAGATTTATACAAAAGCATAAATATACCAAGGGAAGATAAGGGCGCACGGTTAAGCCAATTGGCTAAAAATTTACGCTTTTTTGATGCCCCTGTTGGGCTGTTTGTTTACATCGACAGAAAGATGGGACCTCCCCAATGGTCAGATGTTGGAATGTTTCTGCAAACTGTTATGTTAATAGCAAGAGAGAAGGGTTTACATAGTTGTGCTCAAGAGGCATGGGCGATGTGGCATTCCACTGTAAACAAACACCTTGTTGTAGATGACAAATTTATGCTCTTTTGTGGAATGGGTATCGGGTACGCTGATGAGAATCATCCTATTAACTCATGGAGAACCGACCGTGAAGGAGTCGACAATTTTACTACATTTTATGGTTTTGAAGAGTGATGTAATAAAATAATAACCTCGTTATGAAATCAATGGAGTTACAACAAACAATAGAAGACCTCAAAGCAGGCGACAGGCTAGCTTTATCAAAATTCTTAACCCAAGTAGAGACCAGTGACAATCCAATAGAATTGGTCTTAAAGCTTTATAATAAAGCAGAGCGCACAACGCCAATAATTGGCGTAACTGGTTTCCCTGGGGCAGGCAAATCGAGTTTGATAAATAGCTTCATAAGTATCCTTAGATCGAAAGAAAAGAAAATTGGCGTGATTGCTATCGACCCGAGCAGCTTAATTTCTGGAGGCTCGCTTCTCGGAGATAGGACAAGAATGGAACAGCATTCTTCAGACGACAATGTCTTTATAAGGTCATTATCGTCGGATGGTGCATTAGGTGGAATATCTCACAAAAGTTTTCTTCTATCA
>CACBBC010000053.1 GCA_902537415.1 uncultured Alphaproteobacteria bacterium
AGACTTAGAAATTTTTGAAAGCTTTAAAAGTCTTTCGTCTGGAACCATTACCTCACCAATATTCGGGTCTATTGTACAGAATGGAAAATTTGCCGCTTGTGCACTTTTAGATTTTGTTAAAGCATTGAACAAAGTTGACTTTCCCACATTTGGAAGACCAATAATTCCTGTCTTAAAACCCATTTTATTTATTCCCTTATCCAGTTAATTACTATATAAGACTTTAATCAATTTTATTTTGTAGTCTAAAAAGAACAAGTGTTGTGAATAATTTAAATAGAGTTTCCATGTCAAGGCTTAATAAAAAATTCCACCAATTGACTGCTGAAGATAAAAAAGCGTTCATTCCGTTTATAATGGCAGGATTCCCAAACATCAAATATTCAACTAACCTACTTCAAAAATTACCAAGTCTGGGGGCAGATATTATAGAAATAGGAATGCCATTTACTGATCCAATGGCAGATGGAAAAATCATTCAAGATGCAGGTCATGAGGCATTAGAATCTGGGTTCAAGATGGAAAACTTATATCAAATGATTGAGAGTTTTAGAAAGAATGATCAAGATACTCCTATAATTTTGATGGGTTACTACAACCCTATACATAAATTTGGATCAGAAGACTTCGTGGAAAAAATTAAAAACCTTGGGGTCGATGGACTTATAATAGTTGATTTGCCCCCTGAAGAGGATAGCGAATTATGTATATTTTGCTTAAATCATGAACTCCATTTTATAAGGTTACTTACACCCACAAGTGATAACCAGAGGTTGCCAACACTTTTAGATAATTCAAGTGGCTTCCTTTATTATGTATCGGTCGCCGGTGTTACAGGATCTAAGGTCCCTGTTAAGCAGGTTGTTGCTGATGAGATAAGTAGAATAAAAAAATATACTGATTTACCTATTTGTGTTGGTTTTGGAATAAAATCACCCGAGGATGCAAAATCTATTTCTCTTTCAGCTGATGGAGTTGTAGTCGGTTCGGCTATTATAGAAACAGTTCAAAAGGGCGCATCGGAGTATCAGGTTTCAGACTTTATAAGTAGCCTATCAAAATCAGTTCATTCGAATTAAAAAAATTTTGACCTTCAGACCGAAGTAATATATTAACTCTCTAGAACTTTTTTTTAAGGATTACCAAGATGGCAGATAATTTGTCTTTAACAGCAACCGTTAGAGAAGGCGTTGGCAAAGGGGCTGCAAGAGAGGCGAGGAGAAATGACTTAGTTCCTGGCATTGTTTATGGAGGATCAGAAGATCCATTAAATATAAACGTAAAGTTTAATGAGTTATTAAAAAAGCTAAATGCAGGCAAGTTTATGTCGACATTGATTAACCTTTCGGTAGAAGGAAAAACTATACAGGTGATCTGTAGAGACATTCAGAAACATATTGTGAAAGATCTGCCCACTCACCTTGATTTTATGCGGTTGTCAAAAACTGCTAGAATTAAATTATTCATACCTGTTGTTTTTAATAACCAAGACATATGCAAGGGCATAAAGCGAGGAGGCGTTCTGACAGTTGTTAGACCAGAAGTGGAATTGATCGTGAATGCTATGGAAATCCCATCAATGCTGGAAGTAGATATAAAAGACTTTGAGGTTGGTGATACCATTACAATATCAAATATCGTGCTTCCCGCTGGAACTGAAACTACAATAAAAGGAAGAGATTTTGTTGTGGCCAATATACAAGCTCCAAGCGGATTGAAGTCAAGTGAAAATGAGAGTACAGATTCTGATGATACGGCTACCGATACAATCGAAGAAGGAAAAGAAGAAACTGCTCAAGAGTAGATTGGGTAGCCTTAGATAGTGAAGTTAATTGTTGGCCTTGGAAACCCCGGTTCAGTGCACCTGAATAATAGACACAATTTGGGTTTTATGGCATTAGATCATTTATCCGCGCACTGCCAATTTGAAGACTGGAAAATCAAATTTGACGGGATGTTCGCGGCTAAACTGTTCGGTTCTGAAAAAATTATTTTAGTAAAGCCTCAGACTTATATGAATCTTTCCGGCGCTTGTGTGGCAAAGTTTAAGCTGTTTTTCAAAGTTAGTGAAGACGATATATTTGTTATTTATGATGATATCGACTTAGCATTAGGACATATAAAGTTTAAACAGGGTGGAGGAGATGCAGGGCACAAGGGTGTTAGATCC
>CACBBC010000054.1 GCA_902537415.1 uncultured Alphaproteobacteria bacterium
GTCAAAATTTTCAGGCTCACAAGTTCTAACCTTAAAATTCTCATTTAATCCCTGAAAAGCTAAACTAATACCTGAAGCTAGTCCCCCTCCTCCACAACAAACTAGTACATCTGCTGCATCTAATTTCATCCTTTTTGCCTGATTTATTAGCTCAATTCCCAGAGAGCCTTGCCCAGCGATTACAAAGGGATCATCATAAGGTCGTATAAGCTTTAAATTTTTTTCTTTCTGTAACTTTTTGCCAATCTCTTCTCTACTTTCTTTTATTCGGTCGTAAAAGACTACATTAGCTCCATATGACTGAGTATTTTTTATCTTAAGTCTAGGAGCATCCTTTGGCATAATAATTGTAGCTTGAATTTTAAGTTGATTTGCAACGGCTGCTATGCCCTGAGCATGATTTCCTGAAGAGTATGCCAATACACCCTTTTTTAAGTCTTCGAAGTCATTATTTACAAAAGAAGACCAACTTCCTCTATATTTAAAAGAGCCTGTTTTTTGTAGGCACTCAGCTTTGATGAAAACACGCTTATTTAGTCGTTCACTTAGGAAAGGCGATTCTAGTAAAGGCGTTTCAACTAAATGCTGATGGATTTTATCGTAGGTATCAGAAATAAGAGAGAAATCTACCAATTCATGCCTTCTCAATATTATCTAATTTGGGCATACCCATAACATGGTAACCACCATCTACAAAGATTACTTCCCCAGAAACGTGCATTCCATAATCACTCAACAAAAACGCAGCTGTGCCCCCTACTGATTTTAATGTTGGATTTGACTTTAGGGGAGAATTTTGCTCAGAAAGACGGAATACCCTTCTCGCTCCACCTATAGCAGCACCCGCTAGTGTTTTCATTGGTCCAGCACTGATAGCATTCACTCTAATCCCATTCTCACCCAAATCGCTTGCTAGATATCTAACAGATGACTCCAGAGCTGCTTTTGCTACTCCCATCACATTATAATTAGGAGTAACTCTCTGCGAGCCTAAATAACTAAGCGTTAAAATCGCTCCACCTTGTTTCATAAGAGCAGAGCATCGCTTTGAGACATCAATTAGGCTGAAACAAGATATATCCAGAGAATTTAAAAAATTCTGCCTCGAAGTATTGATAAACCTACCAGACAGTTCAGATTTGTCAGAAAAAGCAAGCGCATGTACTACAAAATCTAGCGATCCCCACTCCTTTGATAAATGATTAAAACATTTATCTATGGAACTTTCATCTGAGACATCAACATCAAATAAAAGCTTTGAGCCTATACTCTCGGCCAATGGCTCTACTCTCTTTTTAAAGTTTTCACCCTGATAACTTAATGCTAAAGATGCTCCTTCTGCACTTAATACTTCAGCTATTCCCCATGCAATGGATTTTTGGTTGGCTACACCCATAACCAAGCCTTTTTTATTTTTCATGAGGCCGGACAAGAAAGTTATCCAGTATACTTGCTGAAGGCTATTGAGGCATTGGTACCTCCAAACCCAAAGCTATTCGATAAAACAGTATCCAATTCAATTCCTTCTACCAATCCCGTAGCCACTTCATTAGAATTGATTTCTTCATCCAAATTAAAAACATTAGCACTTGCCGATATAAAGTTATTTTCCATCATAATCAGTGAATAAATAGCTTCTTGGACACCTGCGGCACCAAGACTATGGCCAGTAAGTGATTTCGTGGAAGCAACTAAAGGTTGTTTTTCTTCACTGAATACATTTCTAACCGCTTGTATCTCAGTGACATCTCCTGCAGGAGTTGAAGTACCATGTGCATTAATATAATCTACCTTCCTACCGTTCAAAGAGGCTAAAGCTAATCTCATCGATCTCTCAGCTCCTTCGCCTGACGGTGCTACCATGTCATAACCATCGGAGGTTGCGCCATAACCTGTGACTTCAGCATATATTTTTGCTCCTCTGGCAATAGCGTGGTTTAACTCCTCTACGACAACTACTCCACCGCCACCTGCAATAACGAAGCCATCTCTATCTCTATCGAAAGCTCTTGAAGCGTTTTCTGGAGTATCATTATATTTGCTGGACATTGCACCCATAGCATCAAAAAGACAGGAGAGCGTCCAGTCCAACTCTTCTCCCCCACCCGCAAATACTACATCTTGCTTGTTTAGCTGTATTTGCTCAACAGCATTTCCTATA
>CACBBC010000055.1 GCA_902537415.1 uncultured Alphaproteobacteria bacterium
TGCAGCAGTAAACATCAAACCTAGTGAGAAAACTCTAAAAACAGTGATTGAAACAATGGTTAAAAGTTTGAAAACACTGGGTATAAAAACCCCAAAAATTGCATTTTTATCTGCTAGTGAGATTGTTATGGAAAATATGGAGTCAACTATAACTGCTCATAACTTGAAGGAATGGGCCACAGAAAATATTAAAGAAGCATTGTTTTCTGGCCCTCTAGCTCTTGACCTTATAATTAGTAGAGATGCTGCAATTAAAAAAGGATTGGGGAATGACCCTGTTGCGGGCCAATCGAATGGGATCGTAGTACCAGAAATTGTATCCGGTAATACTCTTTACAAGTCACTTGTATATTTTGCTGGAGGGTGCGCAGCAGGCATAGTTCTAGGAGCTAAAGTACCTGTTCTACTCACAAGTCGAGCAGATCCACCGGAAGCAAGGCTTGCTTCTATAGCACTAGCCAGCATCTTGAGTGATGACAGGGCCCAACATGGCTAAACATTATGAATAGATAAACCAAGATCTTTAATCTCTTTTTCAAAATGCTTTCCGGAAATCACGGATCTCTTAGGTTGCCCAGTCAAATATTTGTTTGACACTTCTACAAGTCTTTCAACTGAACAATTAATAACACGGCTCCTGAAAATTTTTCTTTTGGATTGGTCTATTCCTCTTATATTTTGATTAAAATCTGCTCTTGCCTCGCCAGCGGGTGAGCCAGGTTTGTCAATCGAAGAGATAACACCTAATATTCCTTCTTCCAATTTTTCTGAGTTTATAAATTTCAATGACCATTCAATAGATTCATTGAATGCGTTAAAAGTCTCCCTGCAGTTTGGATCTCGATATGAAAAAAATCTAAAAGAACGAGATGCCGAATCCTGCTGAGCACCTGAGCCGTAAGCTCCTCCCTTTTCCCTTATTGCAGAGTGAAGAAATCCATTTCGTAAAACAGCTCCTAAGACAGTAAGTATCGGTGCATCTGGATGATCATAACCGACGGTGGGGAATGCCTGAGCACAAAAATTTACATCCGATCCAGTAATCCACGCAATTTCCTCAGATTGCAAGTCTACACCATTTAGAACGTCTAAGGTTTCTAAACCGGTTTTGGTTGTAGTTCCCTTATCAAAATTTTGATTACTTGCACTTATAACTACCTCTATTTTTGAAGCAGGATTAATGAAACTCTTTAACTTTGAAAATGACTCGAGCAACACTTCCATTTTTATTTTTCCGTTTGAATCTCGTAGCGTTTTGAGATTATGTATAGACGACACACCGCCGACATATTCTGACACAGCACCAAACTTTGAGATTTGAGCTGACGCACCATTCATCGCTAGTATGTGGCCACTCTGAGTAATTGATTTTTCTTTTCCAGCGATTTCGAATTGTGTAAGTTCTTCCAATCTCTTTATTTCATCAAGTCGAAATCCATGAATGGTATCGTTCATTAAACTTTCAAGCTTCGAAAAGTTTTTTTTAAGGGCACTACCATGCAAACCAGCACTGAGGAGAAATTTATTACCTGAACTATCCGGAAGAACATTGAAACTTAATCCTATTCCACCAGTACTTAGTGACTGTTCTTTCTGAACTTTCTCATAATCTTTCTCTCCTACGCCTACACTTGTCACAACATCTGAGAAAAAATTACTATATCTTAGATCATCCAAATTTGCTGACTCTAAGGAGAACACTTTTGTAGTGTAATCTATCCCATTCGTTCCAGCATGGTAAAGATATTTGATCTTATCGCCATCTTCTTGCTTGCAGCCAGTGGTATAAAATCTCTCTTTCTCAATATCATTAACCGTTACACAGGGAAGCAAACTAGGATCATCTTTTGAGTTCTGCCTTATTTCTAATTTTGTAGTAAGATCACGGATATTGTCTTTCTGTGAACTAGATAAGGACCTATTTTTTTCAGAGAGTAACTTCTCAAGTTTCTCCATCTTATTTTTATCGTAATCAGTGTTTGGAATCAATTGAAAGGTGACCCTGTGTTTATTTTTAATAAAGAATTTTTCAACAAGCCTCTCTAAATGATTAGGTTCTTCCAATCTTTTCTT
>CACBBC010000056.1 GCA_902537415.1 uncultured Alphaproteobacteria bacterium
AAGAGAAGACGAACAAAATTTTATCTTTACCCTCCCCTTTAAACACCCAAAACATTTATAACTCACTAGGTGTTAAAGGAGAGAGTATTTACCAGAAGAGTTACCCTCTCAAGAGAGTAAGTACAGTTGACTTACTGGCATTAGCCTGCGCGACCATGGCCGTTGCAGCCTGCTGCAAGATTTGGCTTCTGGCCAAATTCCCTGTTTCCTGCGCAAAATCAGCATCTTCAATCCGTCCCTGCGAAGCAGAAAGGTTGACCCTGATTTGGTCTAAGTTAGAAACGGTACTATCTAATCTGTTTGAGACCGCACCAAGCTTTGCTCTTTCCTCAGACAACGTTGCAATCGCCACATCCACTCGAGCAATTGTAGACGCTGCTCCTACTGTAACAGCTGTTGCAGCTAAGTTTAACGCTGCCGCATCCATGTCTTTTATCGTATGAGTTATTACTTGGCCAGAACCCACTTGTATGCTTAGAGGGGTTGGAGCTGTCGCGGCACCCTCAAATGTACCATTTAGTATATTTTTACCAGCCCAAGACGTGCTATCCGATATTCTTGTTATTTCTGCTTCAAGTGCGTCAAACTCAACACCTAGTGCTGTAACATCTGCCGTTTGCAGTGTGCCGTTCTGTGCTTGAACCGCTAATTCTCTCATTCTTATTAATGTTGAGTGGACTTCCTTCAAAGCGCCATCTGCTGTATCAATAAGCGATTGGCCGTCTGATGCGTTTCGAGACGCAGCCGCTAAGCCACTCACCTCAGCAGCAATACGCATCGCAATTGCGCTGCCGGCAGCATCATCTTTAGCAAAATTTATGCGCTTTCCTGTTGAAAGCTTTTCCATCGCACTATTAAGATCTGCTTGCGTTTTCTTTGCAGCATTTGCAGCAAAGCTTGCTGCATAGTTTGAATTGATAGTTACCATACCTATATCTCCCAATTTAAATATATAAACAACCCATTGATTCAAACGACACGGATGGAAGATATTTTAATTTTTTTTTGATTTTTTTTTAGGAAGCTTCCGGAATGCTCCGGAAGCCCTAGGTTATTTATACACCATAAGAGATATGGCCATCAAAAGTAGTAACGTCTTTAAAAAATTTTGTTTAGGAACTATTTTGATTTTTTTATTTATGATTTTTAAAAAGAAATGGCCTATAGAAATTTTATAGGCCATTTAAAACTTTCCTTGTAATTGTTTTATTTAATTTTGGATAAGTGTTAGTACTGTCGACTTGCTGGCATTCGCTTGTGCTAACATAGCGGTTGCAGCCTGCTGCAAGATTTGGCCCTTAGCCAAATTCCCAGTTTCAGAGGCAAAATCCGCATCTTCAATTCGTCCCTTTGATGCGGTTAGATTTACCCTGATTTGATCAAGATTACTGACGGTACTATCCAACCTGTTTGAGACTGCACCCAATGATGCTCTTTCCGATGATAATTTAGCAATAGAAGCGTCTAGTGCTGAAATCGTGGAGGCCTGAGCTACACTATGAGCTGCTAACATTCCAATAGCTGTTGCTGCCATATCAGGAATGTTGTGGGTAATATTTTCAGATGTGCCAACACGGAAGCTTATTCCACCAGACTTGGACCCATCTAATATTTTCTCACCTGCGAATGTTGTACTATCTGAAATTCTTGTAATCTCTGCTTCCAGTGCGTTAAACTCCTCGCCCAATGCCGCCTTGTCAGAAGTTTGAAGCGTGCCATTCTGTGCCTGAACAGCCAGCTCTCTCATTCTTAATAAAAGAGTATGGGCTTCTTTTAAAGCACCGTCAGCGGTGTCAATGAGTGACTGACCATCCGAGGCATTCCGCGAAGCAACACCTAAAGTTCTTATCTCGGATTCGAGACGCATAGCTATAGCGCTTCCCGCTGCATCATCTTTTGCATAATTTATTCTTTTGCCGGTGGATAATTTTTCCATCGCACTATTCAAGTTGGACTGAGTTTGCTTTGCAGCGTTTGCGGCAAATGATGCCGCATAGTTAGTATTGATAGTTACCATGACTTATCTCCCAATATATAAATACCCAGGTCCCTAAACGACGC
>CACBBC010000057.1 GCA_902537415.1 uncultured Alphaproteobacteria bacterium
GGAAGGTGGTAGAAAAACACCTGGAACAGAAGCTTTTAGAATTGACTGATCAAATTCCATTTTCAATTCGACGAGACTTTCCTTACCGAGAAATCTTGACCGAACTACTTCCCCTCTAGCTGGAACCCCATGTTCACTGGTGGGATTTGGGCCTTTTCCATTTCTATCAAAGTCAATTTTTAGGTGCTGAGGGCGAATAATTATCTCAGCGGTCAGACCATTTCGCAACCCAGGAGTCATGAATAACCCGAATGGAGTTTCGGTCTGTGAGTTATTTACGATTCCTTGAATTTTATTGTAATTTGATAGAAATTTTGCTGCCTTGCTGTCTATTGGTTTATTATAAACATTATAAGGAGCTCCCTTCTGAACTATAGAGCCCTCTCGCATCAAAGCGATACTATCTGAGACTTTCATAGCTTCCTCAGGGTCATGGGTGACGATAATAACTGATGTACCTTCTTCACTAAGCAAAGATAACGTAAGATCCCTTATTTCATCTCTTAACCTATTGTCTAAACTAGTAAAAGGTTCATCCATTAGCATTAGTTTTGGATTTGGTGCCAATGCTCGGGCTATGGCAACTCTCTGCTGTTCTCCACCAGAAATCATATGAGGGTATTTATCTCCAAAAGAGAGCATACCTACACAATCGAGAAGATAATTGGTTCGTTCCTGAATTTTTTCATTACTAAATTCATTTAGAGCGTAGCTAACATTTTGAAAAATATTTAAATGCGGAAAGAGCGAAAGGTCTTGAAATACGAGGCCAATACCTCTCTGAGGCGTTTCTTTAAGAATATTATTATTGTTTGAGACCAAACTGTTATTTATGGTAATTTTTCCCGTATCAGGAACCTCCAAACCCGCGATCAGTCGTAAAGCAGTTGTTTTTCCACAGCCGGACGGTCCAAGAAGACACATCCGTTCACCCTTCTCTATTGTAAGGCTCAATTTATCTAGAACCTTTTGCTGATTGAATGATTTAGAGACTTCCTCAAGCCTTAAAATTTGGTTATCTTCCTTAATACTTATTCTCCTTGAAAAATAATTCGATATAAGTGCGGCCCAAAACCTCTATATTGCTGTTTAGTCTACGAAAGCTTTTTCAATTACAAAATGACCGGGAGAGGAATTAGAGCCCTCTACAAGGCCTTTTTGTAAACAGATTTCTTTAAACTCGTTAAGCATTGCAATACTGCCACATATCATGACTCTATCTTCAGAAGGATTTAAATCATTTCCAATTACCTCTTCAAATTTTTTTGACTTTAGCCAGTCTGTAACTCTTCCATGATATTGACTAGGTTCTCTCGTGGTGGTTGGGAAAAACCTCAACTTATCTGATACTATTTCAGACAGGAGATCATCCTTAAAGATTGATTCAACAGTTCGCTTTCCAAACTCAAGTTCGTTGATGTGGCGGCAAGTTTGAAAAAGTATAACTTCATTAAACTTTTCGTATGTTTCAGGATCTCGAATGATGCTTGTGAAGGGTGCAATGCCTGTTCCAGTAGAAAAGAGAAAAAGCCTCTTCCCTTCCAATAAAGCATCATTGACTAGAGTTCCAACCGGTTTACCTCTAAAGATTATACGATCTCCTTCTTTCAGCTGTTGCAGCTTTGACGTCAGAGGCCCATCTTTAACTTTTATTGAGTAAAACTCAAACTCTTCGTGCCAATTAGGAGATGCTATTGAGTATGCTCTAAGAACAGATTTACCATCTATATTCAACCCTATCATGACAAACTCACCCGATCTAAACCTAAAATTGTCTGGCCTTATGCAAGAAAAGGAGAATGTTGAAGGTGTCCAGTGATGCACTTTCGAAACTTCCAGTTGGTTCAATGCATTGTTTTCTTTTTGCAATTTAAATTCCTATAATTAACTAGGTCGTCCAATATACTAGATTAAAAAATCTCGTTCCTATTTTTTCAGCAAGTCGATTTTTACTCCATTTCCACTATCTTTATTATTGGTTTTTTTCCGCTTATTGAATATATATCTTC